>DASTSE010000295.1:0-17014 GCA_035760865.1 Dokdonella sp. | reverse complement strand
GCGCGAACGCGGCCTGCCCGGGCCGCGCGACGAAGCGTGGAAGTACACGAGCCTGCGAGCGCTCGAGCAGCGGCGCTACGTCGACGGCGACTGCGCCGCGCGCAGGCGTTCGATCGACGCCGCGTTCCTGCCGGGTCCGTTCGCGGCGCGCCTCGTGTTCGTCAACGGCACCCATCGCGAGGACCTCTCCGAGGTCGGGACGGTTGCGGGCCTGCGCGTCGAGCGGCTCGGCGACCGACCGGACGAGCTCGCGGCGCTGCTGCGCTCGGGATCGGCCGCGGACGCGTTCGGCCAACTCAATGCGGCGCTCGCGCTCGACGGCGTGCGCGTGCGCGTCGCCGCCGGCACGCGCGTCGACGCGCCGGTGCAGATCGTCCATGTCGGCGCGCCGGCAGAAGAGCCCGTCGCCTGGAGCCTGCGCGTGCGGGTCGAACTCGACGACGGCGCGCGGCTGCGGGTGGTCGAACATCACGTCGGCGCCGCGCCGAACGCGAACCTCGGCAGCGTGGTCTGCGCCTACCGCGTCGGCGCAGGCGCGCGCCTCGATCTCGTGCAGGTCCAGGACGCCGCGGAAGGCGCCTGTCTCGTCCGTCGCAGCGAAGCCGAGCTCGGCGCCGACGCGACGCTCGACGTGCATACGGTCGAAGTCGGCGCGCAGCTCGTGCGCCACGATCTCGTCGTCCGCCTCCTGGGGCGCGGCGCGCGCGTGCGCTCGCGCGGCGTGTTCGCATTGCGCGGGCGCCAGCACGTGGACACGCACCTCGCGGTCACCCACGACGCGCGCGACACCGTGTGCGACATCGCCTGGCGCGGCGTCGCCGACCAGCGATCGCGCGGCGTGTTCCACGGCGCGATCACGGTCGCGGCCGGTGCGGACGGCGCCGATGCGCAGCTTGCGAACAAGAACCTGTTGCTGTCCGCGCAGGCCGAGATCGACACCCAGCCCGTGCTCGAGATCCATGCCGACGAGGTCAAGGCCGCGCACGGCGCGACGGTCGGCCAGCTCGACGAGCGCGCAGTGTTCTACCTGCGTTCGCGCGGCCTGCCGCTCGAACTCGCGCGGCGCATGCTCGTCGCGGCGTTCTGCGGCGCGGTGCTGGACGACCTGGAGCCTGCGTTGCGCACGCACGTCGACGCGCTGCTCGCGGCGCGGTTGCCTCAGGCCGGGGACGTGCTGCCATGACGCGCACGCCCGCTCCGGGACTCGACGTCGCGCGCGTGCGCGCGGATTTTCCGCTGCTCGCGCGCACGGTGCACGGCAAGCCGCTCGTCTACTTCGACAGCGCGAACACCGCGCAGAAACCGCGCGCGGTGATCGACGCGGTCGACCGCTACTACAGCGAGTTCAATGCGAACGTCTCGCGCGCGGTGCACCAGCTCGGCGAGGAAGCGACCGCGGCGTACGAGGCCGCGCGCGACAAGCTCGCGCGCTTTCTCGGCGCGCCCTCGCGCGACGAGATCGTGCTGACCAGCGGCACGACCCAGGCGATCAACCTCGTCGCCTACAGCTGGGCGCTGCCGCGCCTGCAGCCCGGCGACGAGATCCTCGTCACGACGATGGAGCACCACGCGAACATCGTGCCATGGCAGCTCGTCTGCGCGCGCACGGGTGCGCGCCTCAAGGTCGCGCCGATCGACGAGCGCGGAGAACTGCTCGTCGACCGCTTCGTCGAGGCGCTCACGCCGACGGTCAAGCTCGCCGCGGTCGCGCACGTATCGAACGTGCTCGGCACGATCAATCCGGTAGCCGAACTCGCCCACGCGACGCGCAAGCGCGGCATCCCGCTGCTCGTCGACGGCTCGCAGGCGGCTCCGCACCTCCCGCTGGACGTGCGTTCGCTCGGCTGCGACTTCTACGCGATCACCGGCCACAAGCTGTTCGGCCCCACCGGTACGGGCGCGCTGTGGGCGCGGCGCGAAATCCTGCGCGAGATGCCGCCGTTCTTCGGCGGCGGCGAGATGATCCGCGAAGTGCGCTTCGAAGGCACGACCTTCGCCGATCCGCCGCACCGCTTCGAGGCCGGCACGCCGAACATCGCCGGCTTCGTCGGCCTCGGCGCCGCGATCGACTATCTCGGCGGCATCGGCCACGACGCGATCGCCGCGCACGAGCAGTCGTTGCTCGTGCACCTCACGCAGGCCCTGCGCGCGGTGCCGGGCGTGCGCCTGTTCGGCGAGGCCGCGCGCAAGGCGCCGGTGGTGTCGTTCCTCGTCGAGGGTGCGCACGCGCACGACCTCGCGACGTTGCTCGACCATGAAGGCATCGCGGTACGCTCCGGCCATCATTGCGCACATCCGCTGATGCAGTTCTTCGGCGTACCGGCGACCCTGCGCGCGTCGCTCGCGCTCTACAACACCCACGAGGAGATCGAGCGCTTCGTCGCCGCCCTCGTGCGCGTGCGTGCGATGCTCGCCTGAGGGCGGTGGCCGTGGCCGCCTCGTTGTACCCGCAGATCGTGCTCGAGCATCGGCGCCATCCACGCCATCGCGGCCATCTCGCCGATCACACGCACGCGGCAGACGGCGCGAACCCGCTCTGCGGGGATCGGCTGCGCATCGAAGTCCGCTGCGACGGCGGTCGCATCGCCGCATTGCGCCATTCGGGCGAAGCCTGCGCCGTTGCGGTCGCGACCGCTTCGATGCTCGGCGAACTCGTCGAGGGCCTCGATGCGGCCGCGGTCGCGTCGCTCGGCGAGCGCTTCGCCGCGTACATCGAGGGACGAGGGGACGCTGCAGGCCTCGGCTCGCTCGCGGCGATGGCCGCCTTGCAGGATCATCCTTCGCGGCGCCCATGCGCGCTGCTGCCATGGGCCACCCTGCGCGCCGCGCTCGCTGGGGCGGCCGACGCGACCACCGAAACGGAGCTGCCGATGCAACCCGCTACCGCCACCGCCCGCCCTGCGTTCCGTGCCGCCACGACCGCCGACGTCGACGCGATTGTCGAACTCGTGCAGTCGGCCTATCGAGGCGAAGGCAGCAAGCAGGGTTGGACCACCGAGGCGGACATGCTCGACGGCCAGCGCACCGACGCGCACGGCGTATCCGCGCTGCTCGCCGCTCCCGGAAGCCTGGTCCTGCTCGCCGAATCGGATCGACGGTTGCTCGCGTGCGCGCACGTCGAACGCCAGGGCGAGATGGCCTACTTCGGCATGTTTTCGGTCAGCCCGCAGTCGCAGGGAGGCGGCATCGGCCGCGCGATGCTCGCCGAGGCCGAGCGCATCGCGCGCGAGGAATGGGGGTGCCGCGAGATGCAGATGACGGTCATCTCGATCCGCGACGAGCTCATCGCGTGGTACGAGCGCCGCGGCTATCGCCGCACGGGCCGGTACAAGCCGTTCCCCTATGGCGACGAGCGCTTCGGCATCCCCAAGCGCGACGACCTGCGCTTCGAGCTGCTCGTGAAGGCGCTGTAGCTGCGGCTCGGATAAGGCATCGAAGTCCGGAACACGAAGGCCACGAAGGCGGAGCCGGGATGCTTGAAGTCGAAACATCGAAGCGGTTCCCGCCGAGGCCTCCCGTCCGGATGTCTCCGCTTTCGGATCGCCTTGTTTCCTTCGTCTCCTCGGTATCCTTCGTGTCCGAATCTCTCGATCTTCGTTCCGGAGCGTCGACGTCATGAACTGGGTGCGCGTGTGTACGACCGCCGAGCTGTTGCCGGGCGAGTATCGCGTGGTGTGGGATGGCGATACGCCGATCGCGGTGTTCAACCTCGACGGCGACTACTACGCGATCGAGGATGTCTGCACGCACGACGGTGGCGAGCTCACCGGAGGCGTCATCGAAGGGCGCGAGGTCGAATGCCCGCGCCATGGCGCGCGCTTCGACATCACGAGCGGCGCGGCGCTGTGCCCGCCCGCCTACGAACCGACCGCGAAGTTCCCGGTCAAGGTCGAAGCCGGCGTCGTCTGGACCCGCGACGACCGCGGTTGAGGTTTGCGTCCGCGCCCGCAGAGCGGGGCACGGCAAACGACTCGAACACGAAGGAAGAGCAACGGTTCAAAGCGTGAACACGGAGCATGCGGAGGCGAGCAGGCAGGCCTTGAGGCTTTTCCTTCGTGCGCTGCGTTTTTCATGCCTTTTTTCCGTCACCGCCTGACGCTCTTCCTTCGTGTTTCAGGCCTTCGCCTCATGGTTCGTTCGCGCAGGCGCGATCACCCTCGCGGCGCAGCGGCGAAGCGGATCGTCGCGCGCAGGCCGCGGCCGTCGCGGCCGCGGCCGAAGACGACCGCGGCACCGTGGCTGTCGGCGATGCGCCGTACGATCGCGAGGCCGAGGCCGGAGCCTTCGCGACGGCTTTCGGGCGGGCGGAAGAAGCGTTCGCCGAGGCGTGGCCACCATTCTTCGGCGACGCCCGGGCCGGAATCCTCGACCGCGAGCGCGACCGTGCGCAGTTCGCATTCGATCGATACCGTGACCGTGCCGCCCTCGCCCGCGTAGGTGATCGCATTGTCGACGAGGTTGACCAGCGCCTCGCGCAGCATGATCGCGTCGCCGGCGACGTCGGCGCCGTGCAGCGGACCCTCGTAGCCGAGATCGATGCGTGCGGCGAGCGCATCCGGCACGCGCTCGGCCACGTGTTCGCGTGCGAGGCGCGCGAGATCGACCAGGCTCCAGTCGGTGCGGTTGTCGCCGGTCTGCGCGCGTGCGAGCGCGAGCAGCTGGCCGGCCGCGCGACCGGCGCCGGCGGACAGGCGTTCGACGTGCGCGAGCGCGTCGCGCACGCTTTCCGGATGCGGATCGCCGAGCGCGCGCTCGGCTTGCAGGCGCAAGCCGGCCAGCGGCGTGCGCAACTGGTGCGCGGCGTCGGCGATGAAGCGCTCCTGCAACTCGAGCAGCTCGCGCAGGCGTGCGAGCAGCGCGTCGATCGTGTGCGTGAGCGGTCGGATCTCGATCGGTACTTCGCGCTGGTCGAGCGGGGACAGGTCGCGTGCGCGGCGTCGCGCGAGCTGGTCGACGAGGGGGTCGAGCAGGCGCAGGCCGCGCGTGACGCCGAACCAGACCAGTACGAGCACGAAGGCGATCAGAAGCAGGACGATCGGCAGCGTGCCGACGAGGATCTCGCGCGCGAGCGCATGGCGTTCGCCGAGCGTTTCCGCGACCGATACGACGATGGTGTCGGAGCTGTCGTCGCCCGGAAGCGCGAGCGAGGCGACGCGCAGCGAGCGCCCGTCGGCGACGATCGAATCGAGTCGCGGCGGTGCGCCGAGCGCCGGTACGGGGGCCGGCACCGGCAGCTCGAGGTTCGACGCCAGCACGCCGTGGCGCAGGCTGCGCACCGCGTAGTAGGTCGGCTCCGCCGACTCGTACTCCATGAGAATGCGCACCTGCGGGCTCAGTTCGTCGTGCCCGGAGTCGCTGCGGATCAGGCGTTCGAGCGCGCGCGCGCCGTCGGCGAGCGAACGGTCGTAGCTGATGTTCGCGTAGTGCAATGCGAGCACGTAGATGAGCACGCCGCTGCCGAGCCAGGCGAGCGCCATCGGTACGGCAAGGGTCGTCAACAAGCGTCGGCGCAGGCTCGCCGGGCGCGGCGTGCGGCTCATCGGGCGAACCCGGCGTCGCCATCGGCGACGCTGTCCCGGCCGCGCGACCGGCCGGAGCGCGGCGGCGACGGGGACGCGCGACGGAACCGTGTCGCGCATTGCCGCGCCATGCATGCGGGCGGGCGCATCAGGCGGCCCCGTCGGCTTCGAGCAGATAGCCGAGCCCGCGCACCGTGCGAATGCGCACGCCGCTGCCCTCGAGCTTGCGGCGCAGGCGATAGACCGCGATGTCGAGGCCGTTGTCGGTGAGCGTCGTGTCCCAGCTGCAGAGCGCCTCGATGAGCTGTTCGCGGCTCATGACGCGATCGAGCCGCGATGCGAGCGCCTCGAGCAGGCCGAACTCGCGCGGCGTGAGTTCGAGCGGCGTGTCGCCGACCTGCGCGCGCCGGCGCGGCAGGTCGAGGCGCATGCGGCCGAGCTGCAGTTCCGGTACGCCGCGGGTCGTGCGCCGGCGCAGCAGCGCGCGCGCGCGCGCCTCGAACTCGCGCAGCGCGAACGGCTTGACGAGATAGTCGTCCGCACCGAGGTCGAGTGCGCGCACGCGCTCCTCGAGTTCCTCGCGTGCGGTGGCCACGAGCACGGGCACCGCGTCGGCGCGCCCGCGCAGCCGGCGCAGCAGTTCGACGCCGTCGACGTCGGGCAGGCCGAGGTCGAGCACGACGAGGTCGTACGGATGGTCGTGCAGCGCCGCGTCGGCCTGGCGCCCGTTGTCGAGGCGGTCGACCGCATGGCCGGCGCGGGCGAGCGCAGCGCCGATCGCGTCGGCGATTGCGGCGTCGTCTTCGATGATGAGGATCCGCATCGCCGCATTCTAGTGAGCTGCGCGCCGGGCGGGGGGAAGGCCGAAGCGGAAAGCAGAAGAAGCGGAGCGGAGGTTCGGAAGACGAAGGACACGAACGATACGAAGGAGAGCAGGCATCCAGGGATTTTCCAGTTGTTCGCCATCTCGGCTTCTCGTCGGCGGACGACTGTGAGCCTGCCGTTAACAATATTGAGAACGATTCGCATTTGTGATCCAATCGGGACGTCCCCCGATCGGATTCGCACGTGCGTCCTTCGCTGCTCAAACGCATGCTGTTCCGCCTGCACTGGCTGGCCGGCATCAGTGCCGGGCTCGTACTCGGCGTCGTCGGTTTCACCGGTGGCCTGCTCGGCCTCGAGCAGCCGGTATCGGCCTGGCTCAATCCCGCGCTGCAGGTGAGCGCGGACGGCCGTGCGCTGCAAGGCCCCGATCGCTGGATCGCGGCAGCCCGCGCGGCGCTGCCCGACCACACGGTGCGCGGCATCGCCTGGGAAGGTCCCGACCATGCGGTCGGCGTGCGGATGGCGCGCGCCGGCGCGCGCCCGGTCGAGATCGCGATCGATCCCTACACGGGCGGCGTGCTCGGAGCCGAGCGCGGCAAGGCGTTCTTCGCGACGGTCGAGCGACTCCATCGCAACCTCGCGGCGGGTCCGGTCGGCAAGCAGGTCGTCGGAGCGAGCACGGCACTCATGTTCGTCTTCATCGCGAGCGGGCTTTACCTGCGGTGGCCGCGCCGCGCGCGCTCGCCGTCCGCATGGCTGCGCATGAACACGGCCGCGCGCGGCCGCGGCTTCTGGTGGCAACTGCACGCGGTCGTCGGCACCTGGCTCGTGGTCCCCTATCTCGTCGCAGCCGCAACCGGCCTGTGGTGGTCGTACGACGTCTATCGCAATGCGGTCAACGGCCTCGCGGGTGTGCCGACGCCCGCGCGTCGGGGGCCGCCGAACGAAGCGCCTGCTGTCGCTTCGCTCGACGCCGCATGGGCGTCGTTCATGCGCGAAGCGCCGGACGCCGTGCGCGCGAGCGTCGCCACCTCGACGACGCCCGACGGCGCGCTGGAGATCCGATACCAGACGGCCGCAAGCCCGCACGATCGCGCCTGGGACAGCCTCGTGCTCGACCCCGCCGACGGCACGGTGCGCCGACGCGAGGCGTATGCGGAACTGCCGCGCGGCCGTCGCTTCGTCGCGTCGCTGTTCCCGCTGCATTCGGGCAGCTGGTTCGGCATGCCCGGCCGCGTCGTCGCCACGGGCGCCGCGCTGTCGATGCCGTTGTTCGCACTCAGCGGACTGTGGATGTGGCGGCTGCGCCGGCGCAACGACGCCCTGCGCCGCAAGGCCGCGCCGGCGCGCGCGCCGCTCGACGTGCGTCCAGCCTGAGCGCGCTCGTTACCGGAGCGCGCCATCGCGCGGCATGCCGATCGCATGACGCTTCTCTACGGTTCTCGCCGCTCGCGCCTGCGGCCGCACGGTCGGGATCGACGTGCCGTCGACGAACCGCGCGTCAGGTGTCGGACCACTCGCGCAGGAGGTTGTGATAGACGCCGGTCAGCCGCAACACCGCAGCCGCGTCAGCGCCGCTGCGCGAGAGCGACTGGATCGATGCGTCCAGTTCGAACAGCAACTGCCTGTGCCGGTCGTCGCGCACGAGGCTCTGCACCCAGAAGAACGCCGCGACGCGCGCGCCGCGCGTGACCGCTGCGACGCGGTGCAGGCTGCTGGACGGATACAGGATCAGATCGCCGGCGGGCAGCTTGACCTCATGCTCGCCGTAGGTGTCGCTGATCACGAGTTCGCCGCCGTCGTACTCGTCGGGTTCGGCGAGGAACAGCGTGCACGAGATGTCGCTGCGCATCTGCGCACCGCCGGGCAGGGCCATGACCGCGCCATCGACGTGGAACCCGTAGTGGCCGCCGCCCTCGTAGCGGTTGAAGCGCGGATGCATCGTGCGCAGCGGCAGCGCGGCGGCGTGGAAGAGCGGATGGGTCGCGAGCGCGTCGAGCACGATCGCACCGAGGCGCTGGCGTAGCGCGGACGCTTCCGGCAGTTGCAGGTTGCGCTTCACGCGCGCACCGAACTCGCCGACCGTTTCCTTGCCGTCCGTCCACTCGGCGCGATCGAGTTCGGCGCGCACGAGCGCTAGGCGGGTCGGGTCGAGGACTTGGGGAATATGCAGCAGCATGGAATGGATCCGCGCGATGCGGGCGTCCATTCTCGCATCGTCGTTGCAGGCGGTGGCATCCGTGCCGCCGGCCGCGCGCCGCCGGGCGACGCGCGGCGCAGGTTCAGAAGCGGATCGCGGCCGTGAGCATCGCCGAGCGCGGCGCCCCCGGGTTGTAGCGGTAGCCGCTCTTGTTGATCGCCGCGACGTAGTCCTTGTCGAACACGTTGTAGACGTTGAGCTGCAGGTCCAGATGCGCGTTGACCGGATAGCTCGCCATCGCGTCGAACACCCAGTACGAATCGACCTTCGTCGGCGTGCCGATCGCGCCGTCGTTGCCGCGCTTCATTTCGCCGTTGTAGCGCGCGCCGCCGCCGAGCACGAGGCCGAACGGCGTCTTGTACGTCGTCCATGCGGTGAACGCGGCGTCGGGCGTGTAGGCGAGATCGTCGGATCCGTCCTGTGAGACGTGCGTGCCCCTCGCGACGGTCGCATCCATCGTCGTGTAGCCGGCCGAGACGCTCCATGTGTCGGTGAGCTTGCCGACGAGGCCGAGTTCGACCCCCTCGACGCGCTTCCTGCCGATCTGGTAGTAGAGCTGGTCGACCGGATCCTGCACGACCTCGTTGCTGATGTCGGTGCGGTACAGCGCCGCCGTCAGCAGCAGCCTGGCGTCGAACACTTCCCACTTGGTGCCGAGCTCGGCCGTCTTCGCCTTCTGCGGATCGAAAATCGGATTGTCGAGGCTGCTCGCCGACGCGCTGAACGCGAGCGAGTTGCCGCCCGGCGGCTGCTGCGAAACACCGTAGTTGAGGTAGACGCTGCCGTCGGGCGTGGGCTTGTACAGCAGGCCCGCCTTCCAGTTGAACAGCGTACCGGACTTGTCGGCGTCGACGCCGGGGACGAGGGTGCCGGCGGGCAGGCTGCCGCATGCCGTCGCGCCGCTCGCGGTGCAGACGACGACGCTGCGGAAATCGGTGTCGTAACGGTCCAAGCGCACGCCGACGTTCGCCTGCCAGCGGGCGTCGAAGGTCACCGTGTCGAACAGGTACGCCGCCCCGGTGTCGGTGCGGCCGTCCGCGTGGGCGCCGTTCCTTCCCCAGTCGAGTCCGCCCACGTTCGCATCGGGTCGATACAGGTTCGCCACCGGCCACGTGCTGCCGCCCAACGCGCCGAGGCCGGTCGAGATCGCGTCCTCGCGCGTGAATTCGATGCCCGTGGCGACGTCGTTGCCGACGCCGCCGAACTCGGAATGGACGCGCAGGTTCGTCTGGTTCGTGGCGATCCTGTTGGTGAGGTCCTTGAAGTTCGGATTGCTGCGCTTGAGCGTCCAGGTCGAGGGATCGCCGATGTCGGGCGTCGCGATGTTGGCGGCGTTCGCGACGAACGACGTGATGAGGTACTCCTGGTGGGTGCGGCCCCAGCGCGTCGTGTTGACGAGCTTCATGTCGTCGCTGAAGTCGTGTTCGACGACGAGCGTCGCCATGTCGGTCGTGCTGTCGTCGTGATCGTCGCGCGTGCCGTAGAAGCCGCGCGTGTCCACGCGCGGCGCGGCGCCGATGCCGGGACGCGCGGGGTCCGGCGACGTGTAGCCGGGCAGGCCGATGGTCGGGATCGCGCCATCGGGCACGTTGTCCTGTTCGAGATGGAGCAGGTCGAGGAACACGCGCGTCGGCGTGCCGAGACCGAAAGCGAACGTGGGTGCGATGCCCCAGCGGTCGCGCTCGACCTCGTGCCGACCCGGAACGCCGCTGTCCTGCGCCATCACGTCGAGGCGAAACGCGGCGCCGTCGAGGCCCTCGATGCGCGCGTTCCAGTCCGCGGTGGCTCGCTTCTGGTTGGCGCTGCCGTAGGAGACCGTGGCGCCGACACGATCGACCTGCAACGGCTGCTTGCTCACGATATTGATCGAACCGCTCGGCGCGGTGCGGCCGTAGTCGCTGCCGGACGGACCCTTGGTCACTTCGATCTGGTCGACGTTGAACGTGTCGCGCGAGATGCCGCCGAGATCGCGCACGCCGTCGACGTAGATGCTGCCCGAACTGTCGAAGCCGCGCATGTAGACCGTGTCGCCGGTCGACGTGCTGCCGTTCTCGCCGGCGTAGAAGGTGCCGACGCCGGCGCTGTTGCGCAGCGCTTCGGCGAGCGTGGTAGCGGCCTGTTCCTGGATGAGGTCGGCGGCGATGATCTGGATCGTCTGCGTGGTGTCGACGAGCGGCTTGAGGTACTTCGGCCCCGCGAGGGTGTCGACCTTGTAGCCCTCGACCGCGTGGCCTTCGACGTTGATCGTCGGCAGGCTGTTCGCGCCGGCGGCATCGGCAACGGGGTCGGCTTCGGCGTCCGCCGCGTGCAGCGGCGGCATCGCGAACGCGAGTCCCGTTGCGAGGGTAGCGGCCGTGGTGCGCGCGCCGCGCGCGACGGCATGTTTGCGGCTCCTGATGAACGACATGGAAAGCTCCGTAGGGTCCGTGCGACTCGCGGTCGGAACGCGTCGTCGACGCGGTCCGGCGAGATCCAAGGCGCGCTGCCGCGGTGCGACCCATCACTCGCCGCTGCGGTGCGAGGACGTCGACGGTCAACCCCTGGGTTGCGGCGTTCAGCGAATTAGAACCGAAATGAGAATGATTAGCAATAAAAGCCACGAGGGAAGTCATGCCGCGCGCGCCCGACGCGGAGGCGACGCGCGGCGCTCCGCCCCGCCCCCGACATGCGCCGGGCGGGTGGGACGAAACGCGCGAGTCGCGCGCTGACGCTGCGCGCGCGGCAACCCGCGCCCGCATCGTGGCAGCGCGCGTCAGGATTCGGACGAGACGAGCTTGACCAGCACGAGTTCGCCGCCGCCTTCGAGCACGAGGCGACCGCCGCCGTCCCGGAAGTCCGCGAGCAGCGACGTGCCGGTCTCGAGCGCGAGCGTGTCCGCATCGCTGCGCACGGTCGCGTTGCCGGCGAACACGTGCACGAACCATTCGGCCGCGCGTTCCGGGAAGATCACCATCGATCCGACCAGCGGGCGCGCGATCACGTCGGCGTGCACCGTGTCGCGGCGCGCCATCACGTTGAAGTCGCGGGTCGGGCCGGCGATGAGCCGGCAGTCGACCCGCGCCTCGCCCGCGAAGTGGACGCGCTCGAAGCGTTGCGTGAGCCGGCGCGGGGGCGCGTCGTCGATATCGAGCTCGATGCCGTTGCCTTCGAGCAGGAGCAGGTCGCGTTCGACGCCGGGGAACGAGGAAAACGGTCCGTCGCGCTCGATCTCGGCGATGCTGATGCGCCAGCGAAAATCGTCGTCGCCGCTGCGCGCGATCTCGGTGGTCCAGCCACCGTCGTTCTTCCAGCGCGTGCGTCGATAGGTCGACGGCGGAATCCGTTGCAGCGTCATGCGATTCGACCGGTGACGTGGAGCACGCACTGTACCTCGCGACCGCGATCGGCGATGCGCACAGGTCCTTTCGTGGACCCGAACGGCGCCGTGTGCATGCAACCCGTTGCCCGGGGCAGCCGCCGCCACGCTGGATTGCCCGGCGTGCGCAACGCATGCCGCCGGCAACGTCGGTCCGCGCCGTCCGCCGCCATCACCGCTCCGGATGGTAGCTGTAGACGAGCGTCGCGTGGCCGAGGAAGTCGATCGTCGTCGCCTGGCGGCCGCCGAGCCGGCGTGCGACGCGCTCGGATGCGCTGTTCTCGGCGCGGATGAGGCTGATCGCGCGCGGCGCGTGCAGTTGCTCGAAGGCGAAATCGAGCGCCGCGCGCGCCGCTTCGGTCGCGTAGCCCTTGCGGCGGTGTTCGGGCACGAGCATCCACCCCAGCTCGAGGTCGGGCCAACCTTCCGGATAGTGCAGGCCGACACGGCCGACGAACTCGCCGCTGTGGCGCAGTTCGACCGCCCACATGCCGCAGCCGCGCAACGCCCAGTGGCCGAGCAGCATCGCCATCGAACGCCATGCGTTCATGCGGTCGAGCGGCTGGCCGTCGCCGACGAAGCGCGTGCTGCTCGCGTCGGCGAGCATCGCCGCATACGCTTCGAAATGGCGCTCGCCGAGCGCGCACAGGCGCAGGCGTTCGGTGACGAGCGTGGGGATCTCGAGCATCGTCGATCAGGCGAGCAGCGCTGCGAGCGCGGTGGTCGACGCGCGCAGGCTTTCGCGCCAGTCGTAGCCGACGATCGGCTCGCCGGTGCGGGCGTCGCGGAATTCTTCCTGCTGGCCCGGGGCGAGCAGATGGCGATAGTCGACGGTGACCTCGGTGCCCGCCGGCAGGTCACCGGCAGCGAACACGAAACCGAGGTGCCACAGGCCGCTCGGCGCGAATGCGTGGTTGATGTAGCACTCGTCGGGCCATTCGGGCGTGACCGTGTAGCGGTCTTCGAACCAGCGCACGGTCGCGGGCAGCAGCTCGCTCGCGTCGGGCAATCCCTGGATTTCGTCGAACGTGTAGACGCGCGGAATCGCGTCCGGAGCGGTGATCAGGCGGCCGCGCGCGACCGGCTCGTCGAGGAACAAGCCTTGTCCAGCGCCCGCGATCAGAGACGGGCCGATGTGGTAACGGGGGAGGATCATGCGTGCGACCGCCGTTCGGCGGGGCGCGAGTCTAGCAGAGTGCGGTCGGCGTGCCGCGTGCCGGCCCTGCGCGGCTCGCGCCGGCGCCGCGACCGATCGCTAGGGGCCGCGATACATCGGCGGCGGCGTATCCGGCGTGCCTTCGACGATCACGATCGCGTCGCGGTTCGCCTCGATCGTCTTGATGCCGATACCCTTGACCTTGCCGAGGTCCTCGATGCGCGAAAACGGCCCGTTCGCCTTGCGGTAGGCGACGATCGCTTCCGCCTTGACGAGGCCGATCCCGCTCAGCGATTCGGCCAGCGTCTTCGCATCGGCGTGGTTGATGTCGACCTGTGCGAAAGCGACTGCCGGCAGCAGCAGGCAGAGCAGGCAGAACACGAGCCGGAAGTACAGCTTCATCGATGCGGTGGGACGTCGGCCGCGCCGACCTGGCGCGATGCGAGGAAGTCTAGGCGGACGCGCACGGCGGCGGGAGTGTTGCCGGTCACGCGGCCCTGTAGGCGAGCCGCGTCAAACGGCGTAGGAAATTTCCTACAGGCGGCGATCAGCCGGGCTCGAGCGGCAGCGAAAGGCCGCGCTTGAGCGTGCCGAGCACGACGCGGGTGCGGTAGCGGCGCACGTTCGCGTTCTCGGCGAGCAGGCGCTGCATCATCCGTTCGTACGCGTCGACGTCGCACGCGGTGACGACGAGCACGTAGTCCTCGTCGCCGGTCACGTACCACGCTTCCTGGACCGCGGCTTCGCGCTCGAGCCACTGCCTGAGGCCCGCGACGAGTTCCGGGCGGTCGCCATCGACGACGAGGTCGACGATCAGCGTCAGCGGCCGCCCGACGCTGCGTGGATCGATCACCGCGATCTCGCCCGTGATGACGCCGTCGTCGCGCAGGCGCGCGAGGCGGCGCTGCACGGCCGACGCCGACAGGCCGACTTCGGCGCCGATCGTCTCGGCCGGCAGCCGCGCGTCGCGCTGCAGCAGGGCGAGGATCCTGCGGTCGAGTCTGTCGAGGTTTGCGGGCATCGTGCGTAAAGGCTCGGGAATGCGCGCGCAGGCCGCGCGATCGCGGCGGCGAATGCGGCCGCGCCGCGCGCGCGGACTCTAGCATGGTCGCCGTCTCCACCACGCGCGCCCGCGGCGCGAAGCCGATGCCACCACTGCTCGACATCGACGCCATCGAGGCCGCACGCAGCCACATCGATCCGGCCTACCTCGACACGCCGGTCGCGTCGGATCCGGCGCTCGACGCAGCGCTCGGCTGCCACATGCTCGCGAAGGTCGAGACCGCCAATCCGATCGGATCGTTCAAGGGCCGCGGCGCCGACGCGTTCGTCGCGACCGCGCTCGCCCGCAACGAGGCGGTCGTGTGCGCGTCTGCGGGCAATTTCGGCCAGGGACTCGCGCGCGCATGCCTGCGTCGCGGCCACGCCTGCACCGTATTCGTGTCGCGTGCGGCCAATCCCCTCAAGGTCGAGGCGCTGCGCCGGTTCGGCGCCGACGTGCGCATCGCCGGCGACGATTTCGATGCGGCGAAAGACGCGGCGCGTGCGCATGCGTGGGCGCTCGGGCTGCGCTTCGTCGAGGACGGCGCCGAGCCGGCGATCGCCGCGGGCGCAGGCACGATCGCACTCGAACTCGCCGCGAGCCGGGTGTTCGATGCGATCACGGTGCCGCTCGGCAACGGCGCGCTGCTCGCCGGCATCGGCAGCGCATTGCGCCGGCGCGCGCCCGCGGTCGAGATCGTCGCGGTCGTCGCGAATGCCGCGCCGGCGATGAAGCATTCGCTGCGCGAAGGTCGCGTGGTCGAAACACCCGATGCACCGACGATCGCCGACGGCATCGCCGTGCGCGTGCCGATCGCACGCTCCCTCGACCTGCTGCGGCGCTGCTGCGACGACGTCGTCGGCGTCGGCGAAAGCCACCTGCTCGACGCGATCGTGCTGCTGCACCGCCACCTCGGCCTCGTCGTCGAACCGGCGGGCGCGGCCGGCGTCGCCGCCGTGCTCGCCGACCCGCAGCGCTACGCGGGCCGCCGTGTCGCGACGGTCGTCTGCGGCGCGAACCTCGCCGCGCCGCTGCGCGCCCGCTTGCTCGGTCACTGAAGCCGGTCCCCCCCCCCGCTGCCATGGAAACCGCATCGATGAAACTGCTCCATCAGTCCCATTCGCCCTACGCGCGCAAGGTCCTCGTCGCCGCGCACGAGCTCGGCCTCGCGGACGCGCTCGAGGTGATCCACCACGAGACGAGTCCGCTGCAGCACAACGACGCCGTGTTCGAGCGCAATCCGCTCGGCAAGGTGCCCGTGCTCGTGCTCGACGACGGCTTCGCGCTGTTCGATTCGGACGTGATCTGCGCCTACCTCGACACGCTGCACGGCGGCGCGCGCCTGATCCCCGAGGACGCGCCGCGGCGCTGGCGCGCGCTGCGACGGCAGGCGCTCGCGCAGGGCATCGCCGACGCGGGCATCGCGGTGCGCTGGGAAAGCGAGCGCCGCCCGCCGGCCCTGCGCTGGCCCGAACTGCGCGACGGCCAGCTGCGCAAGATCGCCGCCGCATGCGACCTGCTCGAACGCGAACTCGACGGCGACGGCGAGGACGACGCGATCGACATCGGCGCGATCGCGCTGGCGACCGCGCTCAGCTGGATCGACTTCCGCGGCGTGTACGCGTTCCGCGAGGGCCGCGCGCGCGTAGCGGCGTGGTACGAGCGTTTCGCCGTGCGACCGTCGATGCGCGCGACCGCATTGTCGGGCGACACGCACGATCGCTGATCCCAGATCCCTTCCCGGCGGAGAATCCGACATGCGTTCGCTCTGCAACGGCTGGCTCTTCATGCATGGCCACGTGGTCGACATCGATCTCGCGCGCCGCCTCGCACACGCCGCGACGCGGTCGCCCGCTCCGGCGCCGCGGCGCGCAGGGCGTGCGCCGCTTCGGCGCCTCGCCGCACTGCTCGGCTGGCTCGGCTGCGGCGCCGTACGCGCGTGGCCGCACTGACGGCGGCGCGTCGCGCCGCGCGCCCGGTACGCGAACAAATCGCCCCGATCCGTTACGATTCGCAGCTTGCGAGCGCCCGGCGAGGCCGGGCCGCGGCATGGCCGCGCGCGCCCCGCTCATCGACAGGTGAAACAGATGGATTCCAACGCACTCAGCGGTTTCGTCGGCGGCCTCTGGGACGACCAGATCGTTCCCCAGCTCACCGAGTACATCCGCATCCCGAACAAGTCGCCGATGTTCGACGCCCAGTGGGCCGAGCACGGCTACATGGACCAGGCGGTCGCCCTGATGGAATCGTGGGCGAAGGCGCAACCGATCCTCGGCATGCAGCTCGAGGTCGTGCGCCTGCCGGGCCGCACGCCGCTGATCTTCATCGAGATCCCGGGCCAGGGCGACGACACGGTGTTGCTCTACGGCCATCTCGACAAGCAACCCGAGATGACGGGCTGGTCCGCGCACCTCGGGCCGTGGACGCCCGTGCTCGACGGCGACCGCCTGTACGGCCGAGGCGGTGCCGACGACGGCTATGCGATCTTCGGCTCGCTCGCCGCGATCATGGCGCTGCAGGCACAGGGCATCCCGCACGCGCGCTGTGTGGTGATGATCGAGGCGTGCGAGGAATCGGGCAGCTACGACCTGCCGTACTACGTCGATCACCTCGCCGCGCGCATCGGCAAGCCGTCGTTGATCGTCTGCCTCGATTCGGGTTGCGGCAACTACGAGCAGCTCTGGCTGACGACGTCGCTGCGCGGCCTGACCGGCGGCAACCTCGTCGTGAAGGTGCTCGAGGAAGGCGTGCACTCCGGAGACGCATCCGGCGTCGTCGCGTCGAGTTTCCGCGTCCTGCGCCAGTTGCTGGACAGACTGGAGGACGCAACCAGCGGCAGGATCCGCACGCCGGAACTGTTCGTCAACATTCCGACGCAGCGCGTCGAGCAGGCGAAGCGCTCCGCAGAGGTGCTGGG
>DASTSE010000294.1:0-3426 GCA_035760865.1 Dokdonella sp. | reverse complement strand
CTACGCGTTCGCGTTCGCGCCCTCGGGCACGGCTTCGGTCGAGCTGCTGCCGCGCGCGGGTCGCGACGGCGCTGCGCTCGCGGCGGGCCCGGTCCGGCTCGAATTCGGCGCGCCGCGGCTGACCGCCGTGTCGGCCGGCTCGCGTCGCGCGCCGCTCGCGCCGCTCGCCGCTTCGCGGCTCGTGCCGTTCGGGCGCGACGTCGCCGCGCGCGAGGTCGTGGTGGTTGTCCCGGTGCACAACGCGCCCGCGCTCGTCGAGCGCTGCCTCGCGGCGCTGCGCGAGCAGCTCGACGCCGCCACCCGCGTGATCGTCATCGACGACGCGAGCAGCGACGCCGCGATAGCGCCGCTGCTCGCGCGCGCGGCGGATTTCGCCACGCTGTTGCGCAACGACCTCAACCGCGGCTTCACCGCGACCGCCAACCGCGGCATCGCCGAAGCCGGTCGCGCCGATGTCGTCCTGCTCAACGCGGACACCGAGGTCGGGCCGAACTGGCTCGCCGGCTTGCGCCGCGCCGCGTACGCGGCCGACGACGTCGCCAGCGCGACCGCGGTGTCGGACAACGCGGGTGCGTTCTCGGTGCCTGAACTCGAACGCGACAATCCGTTGCCCGCGGGCTGGACGACCGAACACGCCGCGCGCGCGAACTGGTTGCACGCCGGCCTCGCCTATCCGGAGTTGCCGACCGGCAACGGCTTCTGCATGTACCTGCGGCGCGACGCGATCGACGCGATCGGCGTGCTCGACGAAGCCGCGTTCCCGCAAGGCTACGGCGAGGAGAACGACTGGAGCCAGCGCGCGGCGCAACACGGCCTGCGCCACCTCGTCGCCGGCAACGTGTTCGTCCGTCACGCGCGCAGCGCGAGCTTCGGCGACGAACGCCGCGCGGCACTCGGCCAGGCCGGCATGGCCGTCCTGCGCGAGCGCTGGCCGCGCTACGAAGACGAGGTCGCGCGCACGCTGTTCTCGTACGAACGCCTCGTGCTCGACTGGCGCGTGCGGCGCCTGCGTGCCGAGGCCGGTTCGGGCGGCGTGCCGTTGCGGCGGCTGCTCTGGGTCGGCGCGGCGGCGCCGGCGTGGCGCGATGCGGAGGTCTGGAACCTGCGCGCGAACGGCGCGCGCAACGAACTCGTGCACGCGGGCCGCGTCGTCGCCGCGAGCGAATGGGTCGCGCACGACCCCGAGCCGTCGTACCGCGCGTTGTGGGACTGGCTGCAGCTGCATGCGATCGAAGCGCTGCTCGTCGGCGAGCCGCGGGCTTCGGTCGCGGAGATCCTCTGCGGCCTGCTCGGCATTCCGCGCCTGCGCATCGCGGCACCCTTCGCCGGCAGTGCCGCGGCGGCGCTGCACGCGGCAGAATGTCTGCCTCCCGCGCGCGTGCCGCCGTCGAGCGACTCCCCTGCATGAATCCGATCCGACGTGCGCTCGTTACCGGCATCAGCGGCCAGGATGGCGCGCTGCTCGCGCGGCGCCTGCTCGACGAGGGCGCCGACGTCGTCGGCACGTACCGGCCCGGCCGCGATCCGCTCGGCTGGCGCTTGCGCGAGCTCGGTATCGCCGGCGCCGAGCGGCTGCGCACGGTCGCGCTCGACCCGCGCGACGGCGACGCGTGTGCACGGCTCGTCGCCGACGCGCGGCCGGACGCGCTGTTCCACTGCGCGGGCCAGTCGCGCGTCGCCGATTCCTTCCGCGATCCGCGCGCGAGTGCGGACGCGAACGGCACGAGCACGCTGAACCTGCTCGAGGCCGTGCGCGCGCATGCGCCGACGGCGCACTTCGTGCTCGCCGCGAGCGCGGAGATCTTCGGCGCCCCGCCGGCCGCACCGCAGGACGAATCGACGCCGCTCTCCGCGCGCACGCCGTACGGCCTGTCGAAGCTGTACGCGCACGCGGCCGTCGGCGCCTGGCGCGCGAGCTTCGGCGTGCGCGCATCGAGTGCGATCCTGTTCAACCACGAATCGGAGCTGCGCGACGAGGCGTTCGTCACGCGCAAGCTGAGCCGTGCGGTCGCGCGCATCCTGCTCGGCCGCGCGCAGGACGTGTCGCTCGGCAACCTCGACGCGCGCCGCGACTTCGGCTACGCGCCCGACTACGTCGCCGCGATGGCGGCGATGGCCGTGCGCCCCGACGCCGACGACTACGTGCTCGCGACCGGCCAGGCCGCGAGCATCCGCGACTTCGCCACGGCCGCGTTCGCCGCCGCGGGCATCGGGCTCGACTGGTTCGGCGAAGGCCTCGACGAGGTCGGCGTCGAGCGCGGCAGCGACCGCGTGCGCGTGCGCGTCGACGCCGCGTACTTTCGTCCGGTCGACGCGCCGTTGTTCGTCGGCGACGCCGCGAAGGCGCGCCGCGAACTCGGCTTCGCCCCGAGTCTCGACCTCGCCGGGCTCGCCCGCCGCATGGTCGAAGCCGACCTCGCCCGCGAGCGCGCGGCGGCTGCCTGAACTGGGGCGAATAGGACCGAAAGCCTGAAACACGAAGGACACGAAGGGCACGAAGGGAACCAGAAGAAGAAATGACAGAATTCCACCTTCATCGTGCTTTCGCGTTTTCTCCTCTCCCCGAATCCCGGGCTGGTTCGATCGCGTACGGAAGTGCGACCGGACGCGGGGCGCATTTGCTTTCTTCGTGCCCTTCGTGTCCTTCGTGTTTCATTCTTTTCGTTGCGGACGCGGTGACGATCGCATGCGCGTGATCTTCAACGTCGATGCGATCACCGCGCCGCTGACGGGAATCGGCCGCTACGCGCTCGAGCTCGCGCGCGGACTGGCGCGGCATGCGGATGTCGAAGCGCTGCGCCTGTATTCGGCCTACCGCTGGGTCGACGATCCGGAACAGGCGCTCGGCGCCAATCGCACGATCGCGGCCGTGCGCCGCCACGTGCCGTTCAAGGGCGCCGCGCTCGAGCTGTATACGCGCGTGCGCTCGATGCAGTTCCGCCGCCATACGCGCGGCATGCGCGACTGGCTGCTGCACACGCCGAACTACGTGCTGATGCCGTTCGACGGCGTCTCGCTGACGACCGTGCACGACCTGTCGTGGCTCAACCATCCCGAGACGCATCCGCCCGAGCGCGTGCGCTTCCTCGAGCGGCACCTGCCGCGCTCGCTCGATCAGGCTGCCGCGGTGCTGACCGATTCGCGCTTCATCGCCGACGAGATCGTGGCCAAGCTCGGCGTGCCGCGCGCGAAGCTGCGCGTGGTGCCGCTCGGCGTGGATGCGGCCTACCGCCCGCGCGGGCGAGCGGAGTGCGCGCTCGCGCTCGCCCGGCACGGACTGCAGGGGCTCGACTACCTGCTCGTCGTCGCGACGCAGGAACCGCGCAAGAACCTCGCGCGCCTCGCGCGCGCGTACGCGGCGCTGCCGGCGACGGTGCGGCGGCGCCACCCGCTCGTCGTGGTCGGCGCGCGCGGATGGCTCAATGC
>DASTSE010000293.1:0-14301 GCA_035760865.1 Dokdonella sp. | reverse complement strand
GCCGGATGGCTCGCGCGCGGTCATCACGTCGTCAGCGCGAACAAGGCCGTGCTCGGCGGCGCGTACCCGGGCTTCAGCGACCTGCGCCGGGCCGGCGCGGCGGGCCGCGTCGTATACGGCGACGCGGCGACGGTCGGCGCGGGCCTGCCGGTGCTGTCGACGCTGCATCGGCTGCGCGCCTGCGGCGACCGCCTGGTCGCGCTCGAAGGCGTGTTCTCGGGCACGCTGTCGTGGCTGTTCAACCACTACGACGGCCGTCGCCCGTTCTCGCACCTCGTGCGCGAAGCGCGCGCACTCGGCTACACCGAGCCCGACCCGCGCATCGATCTTGCCGGCACCGACGTCGCGCGCAAGCTGCTCATCCTCGCGCGCAGCGCGGGCCATGCGGTCGACGTCGGCGACGTCGTCGTCGAGAGCCTCGTGCCGGAGGCGTTGCGCGACGTCGATGCCGCGACGTTCCTGGTTCGCCTCGGCGAGTTCGACGACGTGCTCGAGGCGCGGCGCGCACGCGCCGCCGCGGCGGGTCGCGTACTGCGCTACCTCGCGCGCGTGGACGACGGCGGCGTCGCGCGCGTCGGCCTCGCCGAGGTCGAACCCGGGCATCCCGCCGCGCGCCTCGCCGGCAGCGACAACCTGTTCGCACTGACGACGGCCCGCTACCGCGTGCAGCCGCTCGTGATCAGCGGGCCCGGCGCGGGACCGGACGTGACCGCGCAGGCGCTGCTGGGCGACCTGCTCGCGATTCGCGCGCGCGCGTCGCACGCGTAGTGCGCCGCACCGTTCCTCGCGCAGCCGTGGTCCCGTAGGGCGGGTCGCAGCGGCACGACAACGCACCGGTGCACGAGACCGCCCACCGCGAGCCCCGCCGCCCGCGCAACCCAGCGGCGACGTCGCTTTCGTAGGGTGGGACGCAGCGGCACGACAACGCATGCGCGCGCGGGACGCGCGACCGCGAGTCCCACCGCCCGCACAACCCAGCGGCGTCGTCGCTTCCGTAGGGTGGGACGCAGCGGCGCGACAACGCATGCGTGCGCGGAACGCGCGACCGCGAGTCCCACCGCCCGCACGATCCAGCGGCGTCGTCGCTTCCGAAGGGTGGGACGCAGCGGCACGACAACGCGTGCGTGCGCGGGACCCCCGACCGCGAGTCCCACCGCCCGCACGATCCAGCGGCGTCGTCGCTTCCGAAGGGTGGGACGCAGCGACGCGACAACGCGTGCGTGCGCGGGACGCACGACCGCGAGTCCCCCCGGCCCCACCACCCAGCGGCCGCGCCCGTCACCGCTCGCGGCCGAACGGACGTTCGCTCAGGGCAACGTTCGCGCAACCCGGATGCCGATCGAGTCGTCGCGGTGCGTCGGCGCATAGGGGACGCGCTCGGCCGTGCGCAGGTTGTGCGCGAGCGTGCCCCACGAGCCGCCCTTGGCGATGCGGCGCGTGCACGGGGTCGTCGCCTCGGGCAACACGCCCGATCCGGTCAGCGCGTCGTGCGAATCCGAATAGCAGTCGTCGATCCATTCGCCGACGTTGCCGATCGCGTCGTAGACGCCGAACGCATTCGGCGACAGCGAACCGACCGGCGCGGTATTGAGCCAGCCGTCGTCGCACGGCAACGGATCGAAGGTCGGGTAGGCGCTCGTGTCGATGCCCGCGTAGGCCGCCGTCGTCGTGCGGTCGAAGCCGTTCGCGAACGCGCACGCCTGCGCGGGATCGTCGCCCCACGGGTAGCTCGTCGCGCGCGTCGCGCCCGCGCGTGCGACATACTCCCATTCGACTTCCGTGAGCAGGCGGAACCCGCCGCTCGTCTGCGCATTGAGCCAGGCGACGTAAGCCTGCGCTTCGTCCCAGCTGACGCATGCGACCGGGTGGTCGTCGCCCTGCGCGAAGCCGGGATCGCGGAACGTCGTGCCCGCGTCGATGACCCATGTGCCGCGCTGCATGCGGTCGGTGAGGCAGTCGCCGAGGATCGGGCGTTGCGTAGCGAGCACGAACGTTTCGTATTCGCGCCGCGTGATCTCATGCCGGCTCACGGCGAACGGACGCGCTATCTCGAAGTGCCGCTCGGGCTTCTCGTCGGGCCGGCCGAAGCGATCCGCGGCGCCCGCGCCGAGCAGCGCGGTGCCCGCAGGAACGACGACCATGTCCGGACAGTATGCACAGTCGCGCGCGGCCATCGGTGCGCATCCGGCTACGAGGGCGAGGCCGGCCGTACCCGCGAACCGTTGGATCCATTGCATGGGCATGCTCCCGGCAGGTGGCGGCACGGTACGACCTGGCGCCCCATCGCGCACGGAAGGGTCATGCGCTTGGCGCGTGCCGGCGGATCGTCGCTCCGCGGCTGCAACGACCGGCGAACATGGCGCGGGATTGCATGGCGGAACAGCGTCGCGGCCGAGGCCGCTCCGACGCCGCAGCGCATATCGGGCGTGTAGGGTGGGTCGAGCGCGTAGCGCGAGTCGCGCCGCGACCGACGATGTGACGGTGGGGGCGGCGGGACTCGCGGTCGCATGTCACGCGCATGCGATGCGATCCCGCGCCGCCATGTCCCGCCCGACGAGGTCATGACGCCGCGGGTGGGGACCGGCGGGACTCGCGGTCGTGCGTCCCGCACAGGCGAGCGCTCTCGCGCCGCTGCGTCCCGCCCTACGAGGTCACGACACCGCAGGTGATGGGACCGGCGGGACTCGCGGTCGGGCGTCCCGCACAGGCAAGCGCTCTCGCGCCGCTGCGTCCCGCCCTACTGCTTGCGGATGTCGATGTCGCCGCTGAAGGTCTCGACCTTCACCTGCCCGCCGCCGCTGCCCGTGGTCACCTCGAGGCTGCTGCCGGGGCCGTGTTCGGGCTCGCTGACCGTGCCGAAGTCGCTGCGGATGCGGCCGCTGAAACTCGACGCGTCGAAACGCGCGGAGACATCGGACGGAATGTACAGGTGCACGTCGCCGCTCATCGTCTCCACGTCGACGCGCGCGCCGGCGTCGGGCTTGCCGCGCAGGTTCACGTCGCCGGACACGGTGCCCGCATTGATCTCGCGGTAGCCGCCGTTCTCGGCGTCGATGTCCCCCGAGACGGTCTCGAACTTCACCTGGCCGCCGAGGCCGCGCGCGCGGATGTTGCCGGACACGGTTTCGACATGCGCGCGATCGGCGGCGCCGGTGACGTCGATGTCGCCGCTGACGCTGTCGAGTTCCACTTCCTTCGCGCCGCTGTCCAGGCGCAGCTTGCCGCTGACGCCGTCGACGCGCAGGCTGCGGCCGGCGACACCGCTGAGGCTCACGTCGGCGCTGACGACTTCGATCTTCATCTCGGCGTTCTTCGGCACGCGCACGTCGAGCACGCTGTCGCCCATGCGCGTGTCGGCGCCCCAGCTGAACCAGCCCTGCCGGTCGGGCGGCTCGACCTTGATGCGCAGGTGGTCGGCGCTGCCCTCGACGGAGAGCTTCTTCGCGCCTTCGCCGAGCGTGCCGGTGATCGCGACTTCGGGCTTGTCCCAGCCGCTCACGGTGACCGAACCCTTCACGTTCGAGACTTCGATCTGCGCGGTCGGGCTCACGTCGCGATGCTCGTTGATCGGCGTGTCGGCGCGCGCGTCGCCGAGGGCGAGCGCGATGGCCAGTGCGAGCGTGCTGCAGGCGGCGGCTTTCATGATGGGCTCCTTCGTCAGCCGGCGCGGGCGCCGTAGTGTTCGAGTTTCATGCGGCGTGCATTGGTGCGGTTGAGCAGGCTGACCAGGAACACCGCATCCGGGCGTTGATCGAGCGCCTGTTCGAGTTCGGCATGCGCGGCGTCGAGCACGACCGCGGCGCCGAGCAGGCGCGGATCGCCGCCGGGTGCGCGCGAGAGGTCGTGCGCGTCGCGCGGCGACACGCGCACCGGCAGCGGGCTGTCGGTGGCCGCTGCGAAATCGGCGGCGACGCGCTGCTCGTGCAGCCTGTACGCCGGGAATCCTGCAGCCACCGCGAGCAGCACGCTCGCCGCGACGGCGAACGGCAGCCAGCGCCGGCGGCGCGCCGGTGCAGGCGCCGCGGCCGCATCGGCGGCGGCGATGCGCGCCGCGATGCCCGGCCACAGGTCCGCCTGCGGCGTCCGCGGCGCATTCATCTGGCGCAGTCCGCGCTGGATCTCGAATTCGGTCATGGGGATTCTCCGAGCATGCCGCGCAACAAGCCGCGCGCGCGATGCAATTGCGCCTTCGACGAGCCGACCGCCATGCCGAGTTCGCGGCCGATCTCCTCGTGCTTCCAGCCTTCGACATCATGCAGCACCAGCACCGCGCGTGCGCGCGGCGGCAGTTTCGCGACCGCCTGTTCGAGGTCGGAACGCTCGCCCGCGCAGAACGGCACCACCGGTTCGATCGCCGCCTCGAGCACGTCGCTCTCGACCGCTTCCTCGGGATCGCGGGCGCGCAGGTCCATCAGCGCGACATTGACCGCGAGCCGGTGCAGCCAGGTCGAGAACGCGCTTTCGTGGCGGAAACTGTCGAGTTTCTGCCACGCGCGCACGAACGCTTCCTGGGTCAGCTCCTCCGCGCGTGCCTCGTTCATGCCGCTGAGCCGCCACACCGCGCCGTGCACGCGCGCGGCGTGCCGGCGATACAGCGCCTCGAACGCACGCATGTCCCCGCTCGCGGCGCGGCGCACCAGCTCGGTGTCCGCCGATTCGGGGACCGCTTCGGCTCGGGGCACGTCGCTCATCGGCAGGGGCATGGCGAGACAGGCGTTCATCTTGCCAGCTTGGATGCCCCGGCGGGCCGCAGGGTTTAAGGATTGGCCCGCGAGCGGGGCAATGCGGGCGGGGGACGACCAAGGTCGATCACGCCCGCTGCGGCACGGCGACGCCGGTTATGCTCCCGTCCGGTCGACCGGGATGCAACCGCGCGGGGTGGCGCTGCGACCGGCCGGCGCCGGCGCGTCGCACGCATGACCCATGCACCCCGTGGTTCCAGCGAGGAGAGCGTCATGAATGATCGTGCTTTCGCGCGGCGTGTCGCCGCCGCGGTGTCGCTGTGCGCGATGCTGCTGCTCCCGTTCGCCGCGGCCCCGGCGCTCGCCGCGGTCAAGGCGTATTCGGCCGCCTTCACGGCCACGGACATGCCGGTCACGGGCGGCGCGCAATACGTGCGCACCGGCGGCAAGGGCCCCGCCGTGCTGCTGCTGCACGGCTTCGGCGACACCGGCGACATGTGGCAGCCGCTCGCCGAAGCGCTGGTCAAGGACCACCGCGTGATCGTTCCCGACCTGCGCGGCATGGGCCTGTCCTCGCATCCGGAAGGCGGCTACGAGAAGACCGCGCAGGCGCGCGATCTCGCCGCGATCCTCGATGCGCTGCACGTCGAGTCGGTGCAGCTCGTCACGCACGACATCGGCAACATGGTCGGCTACGCGTTCGCCGCGCAGTATCCGCAGCGCGTGAGCCGCTGGGCCGTCATGGATGCGCCGCTGCCCGGCCTCGGCACATGGGAAAAGCAGCTCGTCAATCCCAAGACGTGGCATTTCAACTTCCGCGGCCCCGACGTCGAGCGCCTCGTCGCCGGGCGCGAACGCATCCTGCTCGACCGCTTCTACAACGACCTGTCGGCGAATCCCGCCGGCATCGACGAGGCGACGCGCGTCCACTACGCCGAGCTCTATGCGCGCCCCGGCGCGATCCACGACGCGCTCGGCGGCCAGTTCGCCGCGTTCGCGCAGGACGCGCAGGACAACAAGGCGCTGTTCGCGAAGGTCGGCAAGCTGCACATGCCGATCCTCGCGATCGGTGGCGACCATTCCTACGGCGCGGCGATGCAGACCGAACTGGAGTCGGTCGCCGACCATGTCGATGGCGCGGTCATCGCGAACGCCGGCCACTGGATCATGGAGGAGCAACCCGGCGAAGCGGTGCCGGTGCTCGTCGCTTTCCTCGCGAAGGGCGCGCACGCCGATTGACGACGTGCGAGCGGGCGGTGGGACACGCCGCCGCGCGGCTGCGTCCCACCCCGCGCATCCGCGCGCAATCCTCGAGCCCTCGTAGGGTGGGACGCAGCGGCGCGAAGCCGCGCATGGGTGCGAGGCGCACCATCGCGAGTCCCACCGCACAACTACCAGATCGCCACGCGCTCGGCCGGCGCGAGGTACATGCGATCGCCCGCGCGGATGCCGAACGCCGCGTGGAACGCCTCGAGGTTCATGAGCGGCGCGACCGCACGGATCGCCGGCGGCGAATGCTCGTCGCTCTTGAGGATGCGGATGAGCTCGCGCTCTCGATAGTTTCCGCGACGCCGTTGCGCCCAGCCGATGAAGAAGCGCTGGTCGCCCGTGAGGCCGTCGATCACCGGCGCTTCGCGATCGCCGAGCGAGAGGCGATAGGCGCGGTACGCGATCGCGGCGCCGGCGACGTCGGCGATGTTCTCGGTGAGCGTCTGCAGGCCGTCGACGCGGTATCCGGGCACGGGTTCGAACGTGGAGTACTGTGCGACGAGCGCGCGCGTGCGCGCGTCGAAGCGCTGCTGGTCTTCGGCGGTGAACCAGCCCGGCTTGCCGAGCCACCGCCCGTCGGCGTCGTACTGGCTGCCGATCGTGTCGAAGTCGTGGCTGATCTCGTGCCCGAGCGTGCCGCCGATCGCTCCGTAGTTGACCGCATCGTCGGCACCGGCGTCGAAGAACGGCGGCTGCAGCAGCGCCGCGCCGACGACGATCTCGTTCTGCGGCGCCCACGCGTACGCGTCCGGCGTCTGCGGCGTCATGTACCACTCGTCGCGATCGACCGGCTTGCCCAGCTTGGCGACGTTGCGCCGGTACTCCCACAGGCGCGCGCGCCGCACGTTGCCGGCGAGGTCGCCGGCGACGATGCGCAGGCCTGCGTAGTCGCGCCAGCGGTCGGGCCAGGCGATCTTCGCGCGCAGCGCGCGCAGCTTCGCCTGCGCCTTGCGCCGCGTCGCATCGCCCATCCAGTCGAGCGTGTCGATGTCGGCCGCGAATGCGTCGACGAAATACGGGATCATCGCCGCGACGCGCGCTTTCGCCTGCGGCGCCACGTAGCGCGCGACGTAGAGCCGGCCGAGCGCTTCGCCGAGCGTCGCGTCGACGAGGTCGAGGCCGCGCTTCCAGCGCGGTGCGTTCGCGGGAATGCCGCGCAACTGGCGGCCGGAGAAGGCGAACGCTTCGTCGCCGAACCTCGCGTCGAGGTACGGTGCGTACGCGCTCAGCAGCTGGTAGCGGAAGTACGCCCGCCACGTCGCACGTGGCGCGTGTCCGGCGAGTTGCGCGAGCGTGCGCAGGTAGTCCGGTTCGGCGACGACGAACGCGTCCGCTCGCCGCGCGGTCTCGTTGGCAGCGAGGAAACGGCGCCACGGCAGGCCCGGCGCGAACGCCTGCAGCCGCGCGAGCGTGTAGCGGTTATCGGACTTGGCCGGATCGCTGCTGTCCGCGTACGTCCATTGCGCGCGCGCAAGCTGCGTTTCGAGGTCGAGCACGCGCTGGGCGCCGTCCGCCGCGTCGCGCGCGCCGGCGAGCCGCAGCATGCGCTCGACATGGGCAAGGTAGGCCGCGCGGATCTCGCGCATCGCCGGTTCGTCACCGAGGTAGTACTCCCGCCCGGGCATGCCGAGACCGTCCTGGTGCAGCGTCTCGATGTACGCGTGCGGGTCGCGACCGTCGTTGAGGATCGAGTTGCCGACCGGCGTGCGCACGCCGATGCGGCCGAGTTCGCCTATCAGGGTCGCGACGTCGCCGGCATCGCGCAACGCATCGATGCGCGCGAGGTCCGCGCGCAGCGGCCGCAGCCCGCGCCGTTCCGCCGCCGCCTCGTCCATGAAGCTCGCGTACAGCGCGCCGATGCGCCGCGCATCGGCGTCGTCGGTCGGCGCTGCTGCACGCAACGATTCGACGATCGTGCGCAATTGCGCGCGCGTCGCATCGTCGACTTCGGACGCCGCACTGATGCGCACCGCGTCGTCGGGAATCGGATGGCGATCGAGCCAGCCACCGTTGACGTAGCGGTAGAAGTCGTCCTGAGGTCGCACGCTGCGGTCGAACGCGCTCGTGTCGATGCCGGAGCGAAGCGGTGCCGTCGCGTCGGTCGGCGTCCCCGCCTGCGCGGCGATCGCGGCGACGAGGAGGATCATCGGTGCCACGAGCGTGGGGGTGCGCATGCGAGGTTCCCTGGGGCCGTCGTGGTGAAGGCGTGCGCGGATCTGCGCCACTGCGTGAGGGGGTACCACTCTACGGCTCATCGGAGGGCAGCGCGACCGGAGGCGTTCGTGCGACACGTCGGGTGGGACGCAGAGGCGCGACGGCCGGCACGGATGCGATGCACATCACCGCGAGTCCGACCGCGCGCGATGCGTCATCGCTGTTCGCTTGCGGTCGCCGCGTGAAGCGAGCCGCGAAACGATCGTGCCCGCTCGCGCGGGCATGTCTTCATCTCGACCGCTCGTGGGCAGGCGACGCGAATCCCGACCGCGTCGCGCGATCATCAACCCGCCGCAACCCTCCGCGCTGGCGCACCCGCATTCGCGAGCGCGGCGGCGACGCGGCGCTGTTCGGCCTTGAGCTTCTCCGGCGTGCGCGCGCCGAACGAGTCGAGGTAGTGGCCGATGTCGGCGACTTCCGCGGCCCAACCCATCGGGTCGACCTCGAGCAGCGCCTCGAGCGCGTCGTCGTCGATCGCGAGGCCTTCGACGTGCAGGTCGCCCTTGCGCGGCAGGTGGCCGATCGGCGTCTCGTGTGCGCCGACCGCGCCCTTGCAACGGTCGATGATCCACTCGAGCACGCGCAGGTTGTCGCCGTAGCCGGGCCAGAGGAACTTGCCGTCGTCGCCCTTGCGGAACCAGTTGACGTGGAAGATCTTCGGCAGCTTCGCACCCGGCTTGTCGAACGAGAGCCAGTGCGCGAAGTAGTCGCCGTAGTTGTAGCCGCAGAACGGCTTCATCGCCATCGAGTCGCGGCGCAGCACGCCGACCGCACCGGTCGCGGCGGCGGTCGTTTCCGAACCCATCGCGGCGCCGACGAGCACGCCGTGGGTCCAGTCGCGCGCTTCGAACACGAGCGGCACCAGCGACGGCCGGCGGCCGCCGAACACGATCGCCGAGATCGGCACGCCGGCCGGATCCTCGGCCTTCGGCGTCCAGCTCGGCGCCTGCCGCGCGGCGACGGTGAAGCGTGAATTCGGATGCGCCGCGGGGCCGTTGGCCGGATCGTACGGACGGCCCTGCCAGTCGACGACCGGCGTGCCCTCGGGCAGGCCTTCCCACCACGGCTGGTTGTCGGCGGTGACGGCGACGTTGGTGAAGATCGTGTCGTGGCGGATCGTCGCGAGCGCATTCGGATTGGTCGAGCGGCTCGTGCCCGGCGCGACGCCGAAGAAGCCGGCCTCCGGGTTGATCGCGTAGAGGCGGCCGTCCTTGCCCGGGCGCATCCAGCAGATGTCGTCGCCGATGGTCCACACCTTCCAGCCCGCCTGGCGATAGCCCTCGGGCGGAATCAGCATCGCGAGGTTGGTCTTGCCGCACGCGGACGGGAACGCCGCGGCGATGTAATGCGTCTCGCCCTGCGGGTTTTCGATGCCGACGATGAGCATGTGTTCGGCGAGCCAGCCTTCCTGGCGCGCCTGCCACGAACCGATGCGCAGCGCGTGGCACTTCTTGCCGAGCAGCGCATTGCCGCCGTAGCCGGAGCCGTACGACTTGATCGTGAGCTCCTCGGGGAAATGCATGATGTAGCGGCGCTCGGGGTCGAGCTCGCCGATCGAATGCAGGCCCTTCACGAACGTCGGCGCCTCGCCGCGCGCCGCCGCAGCGGCGCCTTCGCGCTCGATGCGCGCGAGCGCAGGCGCACCCATGCGCGTCATGATGCGCATGTTGGCGACCACGTACGGCGAATCGGTGATCTCGACGCCGCACCGCGAGATCGGCGAATCGATCGGGCCCATGCAGTACGGGATCACGTACATCGTGCGGCCCTGCATGCAGCCGTCGAACAGCGCGTCGATCTTCGCGTGCGCGTCGGCCGGCGCCATCCAGTGGTTGTTCGGACCGGCGTCCTCCTGGTTGCGCGAGCAGACGAGCGTGAGGTGCTCCACGCGCGCGACATCGGACGGGTGCGAACGGTGCAGGGTGCAGCCGGGGTGGGTGTCCTGGTTCAGCTCGGTGAGCGTGCCGTCCGCGAGCATTTCGGCGCGCAGGGCCTGGGCTTCCGCTTCGGAACCGTCGCACCAGCGGATGCTGTCGGGTCGGGTCAATCGGGCGACGTCGTCGACCCAGTCGTTCAGGGCTTTGAGCTGGCTGGCCATGGTCTCCGGGCGCACGCGCCCGCGTGAAAAAGTGTGGAAGCGTCGACGGTAGCCCCGGCCCGGCGCGCATGCAAGGCAGGCCGCCGCATGTGCGGGACCGCGCCGGGTCCCGCAGCGGACGCGGCGCGTCCTGTGCACGCCCGCACGGTGTCAGGGTGTAAACGCTTCCAGCGTCGCACGGCTGGCGCATGGGACAGGCGACGGTCATCGGCGCCGCCGCGCGGACGGCGTTAGCACTCGCGCGGACAGCTTGCGCTGCGACAATCGGTCGCGGGGCGGCCCGCATCTTCGTAGGGTGGGACGCAGCGGCGCGAAGCGCGCGTGCGAGACGCGCGACCGCGAGTCCCACCGGCCGCCGGCCGCACCAGGCGCGAGGGGCGCGGCGGGACTCGCGCTGCGCGCTCGACCCGCCCTACGGTTTGGGTGCTTTCCCCTCTCCCACGTGTGGGAGAGGGCAGGGGGAGGGTGCCTCTGCGGTGCCATTTTCTTCGATTGAAGAGCAGGCACCGCTTCATTCGCGAGAACCGACTCGCATCCGTGCGTGTTCGACCCGCATCCCTGCGGGCCGGTTACTTTCTCTTGCTTGCCCAAGAGAAAGTAACCAAAGAGAAGGGCACCCCAACAGCGTCGCCCTCCGGGCATCCCTGCCCTGCGGGTACGTGAACGACGGTCGGGGTTGGCCGACGGTGCATCCTGCACCGACGGCGAACGCACGCGCATCCGTGCGCGTGCCCCTGCGGGTTGATCCGACCGCCGTTCACCGCCGCTGACGGGGCCCCGGAGAAGCAGCGCGCTCCTGCGCGCAGAAGCGGAAGCGAAGCAAGCAGAGCGAAGCGATGCTCGCATCGTCGTAGGGTGTGACGCAGCGGCACGACGACGCGCGCATGTGCGAGAGGCGCGACCGCGAGTCCCACCGCCCCACCGTGAACCGAAATCGCAAAGCACGCGGCGGGGCTCGCGCTGCGCGCTCGACCCGCCCTACGGTCTTCGATGCAATTAGCGTGGCGCTCTTGCTTCCGCGCGCAGGAGCGCGCTGCTCCTGTCCGGAGTGTCCTTTCTCTTGGTGACTTCTCTTTTGACAAGCACTGCGCCGCAGGAGCGGCGCGAACAGCGCAGCTGGCCCGTAGGGCGGAGGGCAGGATGCCCGGAGTCAAGAGAAGTTACCGGTCCGCAGGGATGCGGGACGAACACGCAGGGATGCGAGTCGGTCATCGCGAATGACGCTTCGCGCATTTCCGTGTGAGAAGAACAAGGCGGAGAGGCACGATTCCCTCACCCGCTGCGCCACGCGCTCCGGCCTCTCCCGCACGCGGGAGAGGCGACCTCCGCTGCTACTTGCGCCGCGCCCGTGCAGCAGGCGCCGGCGCCGCCGAGGCGCCCACATACCGTGCGAGATGCTCCCCCGTCAGCGTCGACCGCGACGCCACGAGTTCCGCCGGCGTCCCCTCGAACACGACGCGCCCGCCATCGTGCCCCGCGCCCGGGCCGAGGTCGATGATCCAGTCCGCGTGCGCCATCACCGCGGGGTGATGCTCGATCACGATCACCGACTTGCCCGCGTCGACGAGGCGGTCGAGCAGGGCGAGCAGGTGCGCGACGTCGGCGAGGTGCAGGCCGCTGGTCGGTTCGTCGAGCACGATCGTGCCGCCCTTGTCGCCGAGGTGCGTCGCGAGCTTGAGGCGCTGGCGCTCGCCGCCCGACAAGGTCGTCAGCGGCTGGCCGATGCCGAGGTAACCGAGGCCGACGTCGGCGAGGCGCTCAAGGATCGCGTGCGCGGCGGGCACGCGCGCCTTGCCGGCCGCGAAGAACGTCGCCGCTTCGCTCACCGGCATCGCGAGCACCTCGCTGATGTCCTTGCCGCCGAACTTCAGCTTCAGCACCTCGGCCTGGAAGCGCTTGCCGTCGCACGCCTCGCAGACGCTCGCGACGCCAGCCATCATCGCGAGGTCGGTGTAGACGACGCCCGCGCCGTTGCAGGCCGGGCACGCGCCTTCGGAGTTCGCGCTGAACAGCGCGGGCTTCACGGTGTTGGCCTTCGCGAACGCGTTGCGGATCGGATCGAGCAGGCCCGTGTACGTCGCCGGGTTGCTGCGGCGCGACCCGCCGATCGCACCCTGGTCGATCGCGACGACGCCGTCGCGACCCGCCACCGAACCATGGATCAGCGAACTCTTGCCCGAGCCCGCGACGCCGGTGACGACGACGAGCACGCCGAGCGGGATGTCGACGTCGACCTTCTTGAGGTTGTGCGTGTTCGCGCCGCGCACGGCGAGCTTGCCGCTCGCCTTGCGCACGTTCGCCTTCAGTGTCGCGCGATCGTCGAGATGGCGGCCGGTGACCGTGCCGCTCGCGCGCAGGCCGTCGACCGAGCCTTCGAAGCACACCGTGCCGCCCTGCGAACCCGCGCCGGGGCCGAGGTCGACGACGTGGTCGGCGATCGCGATCACGTCCGGCTTGTGCTCGACCACGAGCACGGTGTTGCCCTTGTCGCGCAACTGCAGCAGCAGCGCGTTCATGCGCGCGATGTCGTGCGGGTGCAGGCCGATCGTCGGCTCGTCGAACACGTAGGTGACATCGGTGAGCGAGGAGCCGAGGTGGCGGATCATCTTCACGCGCTGCGCTTCGCCGCCCGAGAGCGTGCCGGACGGGCGATCGAGTGAGAGATAACCGAGGCCGATGTCGACGAACGAGTCGAGCGTGCGCGCGAGCGCGTCGAGCAGCGGCGCGACCGACGGTTCCTTCAGCGTGCGCACCCACGCGGCGAGGTCGCTCACCTGCATCGCGCACGCGTCGGCGATAGTGAGCTTGCCGATGCGCGCCGTGCGCGCGTGCTCGGCGAGGCGCGTGCCCGCGCAGTCCGGGCAGGTCTGGAACGCGACCGCGCGCTCGACGAACGCGCGCACGTGCGGCTGCAGCGTGTCGACGTCCTTGGACAGCATCGACTTCTGGATCTTCGGGATCAGCCCTTCGTAGGTGAGATTGATGCCGTCGACTTTGATCTTCGTCGGTTCCTTGTAGAGCAGGTCGTGCAGTTCCCTCTTCGAATACTTGGCGATCGGCTTGTCCGGATCGAAGAAGCCGCAGCCGAGGAAGATCCGCCCGAACCAGCCGTCCATGCTGTAGCCGGGGATCGTGAGCGCGCCTTCGGCAAGCGACTTGCTCGCGTCGTAGAGCTGCGCGAGGTCGATGTCGCTGACCGCGCCGCGCCCTTCGCAGCTCGGGCACATGCCGCCGAGGCGGTTGAAGGTTTCCTTGACCGTCTTCGTGCGCTGGCCACGCTCGACCGTGATCGCACCCGCCGCGCGCACCGACGGCACGTTGAACGCGAACGCGCTCGGCGGGCCGACGTGCGGCTTGGCGAGGCGGCTGAACAGGATGCGCAGCATCGCGTTCGCATCGGTCGCGGTGCCGACGGTCGAGCGCGGGTCGCCGCCCATGCGTTCCTGGTCGACGACGATCGCGGTCGTGAGGCCGTCGAGCACATCGACGTCGGGTCGCGCGAGCGTCGGCATGAAGCCCTGCACGAACGCGCTGTAGGTCTCGTTGATGAGCCGCTGCGATTCCGCCGCGATCGTGCCGAACACGAGCGAACTCTTGCCCGAACCCGACACGCCCGTGAACACGGTCAGGCGCCGCTTCGGGATCGCGACGCTGACGTCCTTGAGGTTGTTCACGCGCGCGCCGTGCACGCGGATGAGATCATGGCGATCCGCGGCGATTGCGGCGTTCGGTGCGGATTTGCGTGCGGGCTTGCTCATCGGGCGGTGATGCTAGGTGCGGGCCGGTGACCGCGCTTCTCGATTCCTGCTCGGCTCGGTCACGTCTTCGCAACCGACAGGTCACGGGTCACGCCGACCGCCGCGCGCTGGCCGGTCGCGAGCGCCTGCACGACGGCGGGCGCCATCGAGACGAGGTCGCCGGCGGCGTACACGCCCTCGACCGACGTGCGGCCGTTGACGTCGATGTCGAGGTAGCCGTCCTCGTCGAGGCGGCAGCCGAGCGCGACGCCGAGGTCGGTGCGGGGCCGGTGGTCGACCG
>DASTSE010000292.1:0-3648 GCA_035760865.1 Dokdonella sp. | reverse complement strand
GAGGACCGCGCGCGCGACTTCGACAAGCTCGCCGCGTATTTCGCCGAGCGCGCGCGCGGCGGCGTCGGCCTCATGGTCACCGGCGGCTTCGCACCGGGCATCGCCGGCTGGCTCACTCCGTTCGCGAGCCGGCTGTCGATGCCGTGGCAGGTCGCACCGCACCGGCGCATCACGCGAGCGGTGCACGCCGAAGGCGGACGCATCTGCCTGCAGATCCTCCATGCGGGCCGCTACGCCTACCATCCGCTGTCGGTCGCGCCGTCGCGGATCAAGTCGCCGATCACGCCGTTCACGCCACGCGCGTTGTCCGCGCGCGGCGTCGAGCGCACCATCGCCGACTTCGTGAATTGCGCGCGCAAGGCGCAGGATGCCGGCTACGACGGCGTCGAGGTCATGGGGTCCGAGGGCTACCTCATCAACCAGTTCCTCGTGGAGAGAACGAACCGGCGCGAGGACGAGTGGGGCGGCAGCGTGGAAAAGCGCCAGCGCTTCCCGGTCGAGATCGTGCGCCGCATGCGCGCGGCGGTCGGCCGCGAGTTCATCATCATCTACCGGCTGTCGATGCTCGACCTCGTCGAGCGCGGCCAGGCCTGGGACGAAATCGTCGCGCTCGCGAAGAAGATCGAAGCCGCGGGCGCAACGCTGATCAATACCGGCATCGGCTGGCACGAGGCGCGCGTGCCGACGATCGTGACGAGCGTTCCGCGCGCGGGCTTCGCCTGGGTCACGCGGCGCATGAAGGCGGAAGTGAAGATCCCGCTGATCACGACCAACCGCATCAACATGCCCGAGGTCGCCGAGCGCATCCTGCGCGAAGGCGATGCGGACATGGTGTCGATGGCACGTCCGCTGCTCGCCGATCCCGAATGGGTTCGCAAGGCGGCCGAGGATCGCGGCGCCGACATCAACACCTGCATCGCGTGCAACCAGGCCTGCCTCGATCACGTGTTCGAGAACCGGCGCGCGAGCTGCCTCGTCAATCCGCGCGCCTGCCACGAGACCGAGCTGGTGATCGCCCCCGCGGCGCAGAAGAAGCGCATCGCCGTCGTCGGCGCCGGCCCGGCCGGCCTGGCTTGCGCGACCACGCTCGCCGAACGCGGTCATGCCGTCACGCTGTTCGAACAGGCCGGCGAGATCGGCGGCCAGTTCAACATGGCCAAGCGCATCCCGGGCAAGGAGGAGTTCCACGAGACGCTGCGCTATTTCGCGCGCCGCATCGAACGCACCGGCGTCGAACTCCGGCTCGGCACGCGTGCGACGCCGGAACGACTGCGCGGATTCGACGACGTCGTGCTCGCTACGGGCGTCATGCCGCGCACGATCGCGATCCCGGGCGGCGATCGCCCGAACGTGCTCAGCTACGTCGACGTGCTGCTGCACGATGCCCCGGTCGGCGCGCGCGTCGCGATCATCGGCGCGGGCGGGATCGGCTTCGACGTCGCCGAGTTCCTGGTCGAACCGGCGCCGTCGCCGACCACGGACGTCGCGCGCTGGACGCACGAATGGGGCGTCGACATGACGCTCGCCGCGCGCGCGGGCCTCGCCAGGCCCGCGCCCGAAGCGCCTGCGCGCCAGGTCTGGCTGCTGCAGCGCTCGCCCGGAAAGCCGGGCAAGCGCCTCAACAAGACGACCGGCTGGGTACACCGCGCGACGCTCGCCGCCAAGCGCGTGACGATGCTCGGCGGCGTCGCCTACGAGCGCATCGACGACGACGGGCTGCACATCCGCGTCGGCGACGAGGAGCGCGTGCTCGCGGTCGACACCGTCGTCGTCTGCGCGGGCCAGGAGCCGAATCGCTCGCTGCATCGCGAGCCTGGCGTCGACGGCGCCCGCACGCACCTCATCGGCGGCGCCGACGTCGCTGCCGAGCTCGACGCCAAGCGCGCGATCGACCAGGGCACTCGCCTCGCCGCGCGACTGTGAAGGCAGCAACGACGCTCGTCGGCTGCAGCGCCGGAGCGGTCGATGCCGTCCGCTTCGACGATCGCGACGATGCCGCGACCTCGCACGCAGTGAAACTCAGCGTTCACCGCGCGGCTGCAATCGCGTATTGATTCGGCCACGGCGGGTCCGCCAGCATGCGCGCACACCCTAACCGGAGGCTTGCATGAAACTCTACTACTCGCCCGGCGCGTGTTCGCTCGCCGACCATATCGTGCTCGAATGGATCGGTGAACCGTACACGGCGCAGCGCGTGAGCCGCGAGGAACGTGCGGGCGCCGAGTTCAAGCGGAACGTCAATCCGGCCGGCGCGGTTCCGGTGCTCGAGCACGACGGCTGGCTTCTCACGCAGAACGCGGCGATCCTCAATTACCTCGCCGACAGCTTCCCCGGCGCGAAGCTCGGTGGGGACGGCACCCCCAAGGGGCGCGCCGAAGTGAACCGCTGGCTCGCGTTCGTCAATTCCGACGTGCATCCCGCGTTCAAGCCGCTGTTCGGATCGACCGCCTACCTCGAGGACGAGGCGACGATCGAAAAGACGAAGGATGCCGCGCGCAAGAACCTGCGCACGCTGTTCGAGCGCGCGGACGCACAGCTGTCCGGACGCGACTGGATCGCAGGCCAGCGCTCGATCGCCGACCCGTACCTGTTCGTGACCTTGCGCTGGGCGAAGGGCCAGAACGTGGATCTGGGAGGCCTCGGCAACCTAGCGACGTTCTTCGCGCGGATGGAGGCGGACGCGGCGGTGCGGAAGGTGTTGGCGGACGAGGCTGCCTGATCGGGCATCCCGAGGCGATCGGCGCGGCCGCGGTGAAGCCCTCCCGGCCGATCGCGTGATCGCCGCCGCGGCCACCGTGCGGCATCACGTCGATACGCAAGATGCCGGCGGGAGTCGCGCAGGCGCATGTCGCGCTCGCGTGCGCTGTCGCGCCGCCGCGTTGCGCCTACGCGACGGACGAGCGCACGATGCGTTCCCACTCCTGCGCGAACTCGGGACTGCGCGCCTTCGCGATCGCCGCGCTCACGTCGGGCAGCAGCGCGAGCAGTTCGTCGGCGTTGCTGCAACGCTCGATGCGCAGCTGCGTCATGAAGCCGCGCAGGCCGAGGTATTCGCGCACCGCCTCCGACATGAGGCCGCTCAGCGTGATGTAACGCTGCGCGGCAGGCGACGGCGCCGTGGCGGCCGGCTCGGGCGCCGCCGCGGCCGAACCGAGCGGCGCGATCAGGCCGAGCGTGGCCAACTGCTCGATCGCGTCGGCGGGCGCGTGCAGCGTATCGCCGAAGCGGCGCAACTGGGCGGAGTCGCGCTGGCCGTCGACGAGCAGCAGCAGCGACCGTACGGGCGGTGCCAACTTGTGTCGGCGAGTCCCGATCTCGGCGCGACCGGCGTCGGTCTTGGCATAGACGGTGGCGGCCTGCATGCGCTCCCCGGGTGCGGCTGCGATCACCTCCAGTATCGCCTCGGGCCGCGATCCGTCAAGGGCGCCGGTCGATCGGCACGAACGCGAGGTCCTCGGGTCCGGTGTAGTTGGCGCTCGGCCGGATGATCTTGCCGTCGATGCGCTGTTCGACCACGTGGGCGCTCCAGCCGGACGTGCGCGAAATCACGAACAGCGGCGTGAACATCGCGGTCGGCACGCCCATCATGTGGTAGCTCACGGCACTGAACCAGTCGAGGTTCGGGAACATCTTCTTGACGTCCCACAT
>DASTSE010000291.1:0-2046 GCA_035760865.1 Dokdonella sp. | reverse complement strand
GCAACTACCCGCAGGCGTTCACGCACCTCGGTCTGATCAGCGCGGCCTTGAGCCTGGACAGCGCACTGTCGAGAGCGGGCTACCAGGCATGAATGCTGTCCCCTTCCGCGCTATCCTGATCGGGTGAGGACGCGCCAGGGGGTCGGCGGACCTGACACGCTGCGGGACGCAGCGATCGATGACACCGTCGCGGCATCGCAGCCCGACGTTCGCCCGAGCGGGACGAGCCTCGGCGCACGAGGCGGCGAGGCGGCTAGCGAGCCGGCGCGCGGTGACAGCATCGGACGCTTCGTCGTGCTCGGCGTGCTCGGCTCCGGCGGCATGGGCGTCGTCTACTCGGCGTACGATCCACAGCTCGATCGCAAGGTCGCGATCAAGCTGCTCGGCTCCGCGGCGGTCAAGCAGGGCGAGGACGCGACGGTGCGCCTGCTGCGCGAAGCGCAGGCGATGGCGAAGATCAACCATCCGAACGTGATCAAGGTGCACGAGGTCGGCACCCACGGCGACCAGGTGTTCGTCGCGATGGAGTTCGCCGACGCCGGCACGCTGCGCGGCTGGCTCAAGCAACAGCCGCGCTCGCGCCACGAGATCCTCGAGGTGTTCGCGGCGGCCGGCCGCGGCCTCGGTGCCGCGCATGCGGTCGGGCTCGTGCACCGCGACTTCAAGCCCGACAACGTCCTGATGTCGACGGACGGCAGCATCCGGGTGACGGACTTCGGCCTGGTCAGCGTGGCCGACGCGCCGCCGCGCCGCGCGGTCACCGATGCGCCGGTCGCGATCGATCACCCGCTCAGCGACGACACGCCGCTCTCGCAGGATCTGACGCGCACCGGCTCGATCCTCGGCACGCCGACGTACATGGCGCCCGAACAGTTCAGCGGCCGCGCATCGACGACGCAGACCGATCAGTTCGCGTTCTGCGTCGCGCTGTACGAGGCGCTCTACGGCGAGCGTCCGTTTGCCGGCGACAACTACCAGGAGCTGTCGTCGTCGGTGCTGATGGGCGAGATCCGGCCGGCGCCGAAGGGCGCGCAGGTTCCGGGCTGGCTGCGTCACGTGTTGCTGCGCGGGCTATCGACCGAGCCGGGCCAGCGCTACCCCTCGATGACAGCGCTGCTCGCGGATCTCGGGCGCGATCCGGCGCGCCGCTGGCGAAGGCTTGCCCTCGCGGGTGCGGCGGCCGGGGTCGCCGCCGTCGCGATCGCGGCGGTCGCGCTGCGCGCGAATGACGGCGGCGAGTGCCGCGGCGGCGCCGACCGGTTCGCCGCGATCTGGAACGCCGACCAGCGCGCGAAGATCCAGTCCGCGCTCGCGGCGACAAAGCGCCCGCACGCCGCCGCGACGTTCTCGCGACTCACCGGCATCGTCGACGACTGGGGCGGCACGTGGCAGCTCGCGTACGCGGACGCGTGCGAGGACACGCGCGTGCGCGGCGAGCAATCCGAGCACCTGCTCGATCTGCGGATGCTCTGCCTGAGCCGCCAGCTCGACGACGCGAAGGCGACGCTCGATCTGCTCGCGGCGGGCGGCCCCGACGTCGCCGACCGCGCGCTGTCGGCCGCACTCGCGCTGCCGTCGGTCGCGCCGTGTAGCGACGTCGCCGCGCTGACCGCGGCCGTGGCGCCACCGTCGACCGATGCGGTTCGCGTTCAGGTCACCGGCGTGCGCGCGATGCTCGACGGTGCACGCGCGAAGCGGCGACTCGGTCGCTACGCCGACGGGCTCGAGGTCGCGCGCCCTGCCCTCGCGGCCGCCCGCGCGAGCGGCTACGCGCCCGCGATCGGCGAGGCGCTGCTCGTCACCGGCATGCTCGAGAACGACATCGCGAACAAGGCGAGCGTTACGACGCTGCGCGACGCGCTGCACACCGCGGCCGCGGCGGGCGACAGCGCGACGATGCTCGATGCGGCGGCGTGGCTGATCTACGCGCTGACGAACGACACCGACCAGTACGCCTCCGCGGGCGAGATCGCGAGCCTCGCCGACGCGCTCGCCGCACACGCGCATCCGCCGCCCGAGATCCGCGTGCGCCTCGACGACACGATC
>DASTSE010000290.1:0-12661 GCA_035760865.1 Dokdonella sp. | reverse complement strand
CACTGCTCGGGCCGCACGCGGCGGAGTGGCCGCAGGAACTGGTGTTCTTCGACGGCGAGTTCGCGCGCGCGGGCAACCCGCCGGTGGCGGCGAACACGGGCGTGCTGCACGCAGCGCTGATGCGGGCCGCGCGCGCGCTGCGCGCGGGCTCGGTGCTGACCGCATGGCCGTACCTGCTGGCCGGTCTGTTCGCCGTACCGCTCGCCTGGCGGCGCCGCCGCGATGCGGCCGGAGCGGCTGCGCTCGTGCTGCTCGCGAGTGCATGGGCGTATGCGCTGCCGCTGCTCGTGTTGACCGCGTCGGCCGAGACGCGTTACGTCGCGTGGTCGTGCGTCGCGAGCCTGCTCGCCCTCGCCGCGGTCGCGTTCGGCGCGCGCGACATCGCCACGGACGCTCAGCAGCGCCCTGCTAGACTCGCGGCAAAATCCATGCGGAGGGATGCCCCTTGAATACCGTGCAGCGTTACATGTTCACGATCGACGACCTGCCGAAAGCGCGCGGCGAATCGCATGAGCTTTCGTTCCAGGGCGGTTCGGCGGAAAGCTTCGCCGCGCTCTTGCAGCAGGCGCTGCGCGAGCCGTCGCTGTGGCAGCGCTGGAAGTCGATGCAGCCCGATCCCGATGCGGTCGATCCCGCACTCGGCGCGAGCGATCCCGCGGCGACGGTCGAGGCGCACCAGTCCGACGTGCACGTGAGCGTCGACGTGCGCAGTTCGCTGCCGCATGCGGTGATCAAGCATCGCATGACCCTGCTGATCGGCAAGCACTGGACCTTGCGCGACGTCAGCGCGGCCTGAGCCGCATCCGCCCGCGCCGGACTCTTGCCGATATACGAATTGCGTCGTAGATTGGCGGCGAGCCACGACGGGAGACGGCGATGGTCATCGGTGCTTCGCTGCCGCGCAGGCGCACGCCGCCGCGCCCCGAATCGCGCACCGACTGGCGCGCGGTCATCGTCGCCGTCGCGGCGCACGTGGCACTGCTGCTCGCGCTGCTCGCGTCGCCGTACGTGAAGCCGCTGCGCAGGGATCTCCCGCAGATGATCCTCGTCGAGCTGGCGAGTTCGGACCTCGCGAGCAGCAACCAGCACGCCGTCGCGCAGGCGCGCGCGCCGACGCCTGCGCGCTCGCCCGTGGCCGCGTCGGCCGCACCGCGGCGCGAGCGGGCGCCGGTGCCGACGCGCGCCGCCCGCGTCGTCGCCGACGGGCGCGAGGTCGCTGTCGCGAGTGGCTCAGCCGGCGAACGCATCGCGGCGACGACCGCCGCGGCCACCGCGGCGCCGCTCGCCGGCGCGGCCGCGGGCGCCGATGGCGATGGCGAGGGCCGTGTGCGTGGCGCGCGCTTCCGGCCGCCGCGCGTGCTCAAGCGCGTGCTGCCGTCCTATCCCGACGACGCGTACGCGCAAGGGCGGCAAGGTTCGGTCGACGTGATCGTGACCGTCGGCGTCGACGGCGCGCCGCTCGACGCGCACGTCTATTCGGCGAGTGGCTCGCCTTCGCTCGATCGCGCCGCGGTCGACGCGGTCCGCGCGTGGTCCTACGCCGCGGCGACGAAGGATGGCGAGCCCACGCAGGCGCAGGCGATCGTCACGATCGACTGGAGCATCGCGCGCGAAACCCGCCTGCGCGCCGCCTCGCGCGCTTCGTCTTCGCACGGCAACGTCGCCGGCACCCGCGGTTGCCTTATCCGCGACGCGCAGCACGCCGACCTCTGTCGCTGAGCGGACACGGTTTCTTCAGTAGGCGAACTCGCGGAACACGCGGTCGATGTCGCCGTTCCACTCGCCATGGAACAGCTCGAGCTTGCGCTCGGCCGGCGTCTGGTTCGCGTCGACGATCTGCGCGAGGATGTCGAGGAACATCGATTCATCGGCGCCGTGCCGATTCGTACGCGCGCGGCGCGCGAGGCCGTGAGCGGAGATCTTCAGCGCCTCGCCGGCGAGTTCGCGCACGGTCGCGCTCGTGCGCCCCATGCGCGCGGGCAGTTTCAGCGCGTGCATCGGCACGCCATCGCGCAGCGCGTGGCGCTCCTCGCGCGTGAAATCCTTGACGAGATCCCACGCCGCGTCGAGCGCGGCCTGGTCGTACAGCAGGCCGACCCAGAACGCAGGCAGCGCGCACAGGCGGTTCCACGGGCCGCCGTCGGCACCGCGCATCTCGAGATACTTCTTGAGGCGCACTTCGGGGAACGCGGTCGTCGTATGGTCGGCCCAGTCGCGCAACGTCGCCTTCGCGCCCGGCAGCTCGGCGAGGTCGCCGGCGAGGAACCTGCGGAAGCTCTTGCCGGAGAGGTCGACGTAGCGTCCGTCGCGGTAGCTGAAGTACATCGGCACGTCGAGCAGGTAGTCGACGTAACGCTCGTAGCCGAAGCCGTCCTCGAACACGAAGTCGAGCATGCCGGTGCGGTCGGGGTCGGTGTCGGTCCAGATGTGCGAACGGTAGCTCTGGTAGCCGTTCGGCCTGCCTTCGGTGAACGGCGAATCGGCGAACAGCGCGGTCGCGACCGGCTGCAGCGCGAGCGCGACGCGGAACTTCTTCACCATGTCCGCTTCGCTCGAATAATCGAGGTTCACCTGCACCGTGCAGGTGCGCGTCATCATGTCGAGGCCGAGCGAACCGACCTTCGGCATGTACTCGCGCATGATCCTGTAGCGGCCCTTGGGCATCCACGGCATGTCCTCGCGACGCCACTTCGGCTGGAAGCCCATGCCGAGGAAGCCGAGGCGCAGGTCGTCCGCGACCGATTTCACTTCCTGCAGGTGGCAGGCGACCTCGCAGCAGGTGTCGTGGATCGTTTCGAGCGGCGCGCCCGAAAGCTCGAGCTGGCCCGCGGGCTCGAGCGTCACCGACGCGTTGTCGCGCACGAGCGCGATCAGCTTGCCGTGCTCCTCGACGCGCTGCCAGCCGAAACGGGTCATGCCTTCGAGCAGCACGCCGATGCCGCGCTCGCCTTCCCAGGTCGGGGGCCGCAGGTCGTCGAGGCGGAAACCGAACTTCTCGTGCTCGGTACCGATGCGCCACGCGGCCGCGGGCTTCTCGCCTTCGGCGAGGTAACCGACGAGCTGGTCGCGCCCGCGGATCGGTTCGTCCTTGACGCTGCTCGGGCCGGACATCGGTCTACCTCGCTGGGGGTGGTCGGCACAGATGGGGATGCGCGGACCGAACTAAAGCCCGCGGCAGCGCGCCGCGACGAAGCGGCTCCTCAGAGCTCGAGCCAGCCCGCGACGAGCGCGCGCGCCTCGTCGAGGCCGGTCTTGGCCAGCGACGAGAACAGCTGCGCGGTCGCGTCGGGCGCGAGCGTCGCGAGTTCCTTGCGCACGGCGGCGAGCGTGCGCAGGCCTTCGCTGCGCGAGAGCTTGTCGGCCTTGGTCATGAGGCAATGGCAGGCGCGACCGCTCGCGGCGCCGAATTCGAGCATGTGGCGGTCGAACTCCTTGAGCGGATGACGCGCGTCCATGACGAGCACGAGGCCCTTGAGCGACGTGCGCGTGCGCAGGTACGTGTCGATCACGCCGCGCCAGTGCAGGCGCATCGCCTCGGGCACCTTGGCGTAGCCGTAGCCGGGCAGGTCGACCAGGCGGCGGGCGGGATCGCCGACCGGGAACACGTTGAGCAGCTGCGTGCGTCCCGGCGTCTTCGATGTGCGCGCGAGGCCGTGCTGGTCGCAGATCGCATTGAGCGCACTCGACTTGCCCGCGTTCGAGCGGCCGGCGAACGCGACTTCGGCGCCGGTATCGCTCGGCAGTTGCTCGAGGCGATTCGCGCTGACGAGGAACTGCGCCTTGCGGAACGGGTTGGCGGCTTTGGCGGTCACGTCGGCCTTTTGCGGATGCGCGCTGCGATCGCGCGACCCCTCGGTGCTGGCACGCCGGGGTCGCGATGGTTTGACCGCCTTCGGGGTCGCGGGGATAATTCCGCGGTTTTCGCCCGCGTCGCCGGTCCGGCACGCGCGAGGCGGGTTCGCGGTCATCCCTCGGGTTTTGCGGAGTGAGTGTATGAGCTTTCGGCGCGTCTTTGTTCAGTCCCTGCTCGCCCTCACGGCGCTGGCCGCCGCCGCGGCACAGGCGCAGACGGCGCCCGGCGAGCCGGCTGCACCGGCCGCGCAGGCCGCGCCCGCGCACGCGGGGCCGATCCTCGGCGACGCCAAGGCCGGCGAGGCGAAGTCCGCCGTGTGCGGCGCCTGCCATGGCATCGACGGCAACCCGACCGACAAGCAGTATCCCAAGCTGGCCGGACAGAACGAGGCGTACATCGCGCGCCAGCTCGCGTTGTTCAAGAGCCAGAAGCGCCAGAACCCGATCATGCTCGGTTTCGCCTCGCAGCTGAGCGAGCAGGACATGCACGATGTCGGCGCCTACTTCGCCGGCAAGGCGTCGCTGCCCGGCGTCGCCGACGACGCGCTCGTCGAACGCGGCCAGGCGCTGTATCGCGCCGGCGACGTCAAGCTCGGCGTGCCCGCATGCATGGCCTGCCACGGGCCCGACGGCCGCGGCATGGCCGGGGCCGGCTTCCCGCAGCTCGGCGGCCAGTGGACCGATTACGTCGCGACGAAGCTCAAGGACTGGAAAGCCGGCACGACCTGGGGTGACGACGCCAACGCGAAGGTGATGCCCGCGATCGCGCAGAAGCTTGGCGATGCCGACATCGCCGCAGTCGCGTCGTACGTCGAAGGCTTGCACACGGCCGAGGGAACCCGGACCGCCGCAAAGTGATCCAAGCGGCGCGCGACGGATTGCAGTCGCGTTCAGCGGCCCGCATCGAGACTCGCGCCGCCGACCGTGCGGCGCCCGCGCCGTCCCCTGTTCCACGCTCCAGGAGATCCTCGATGTTGAAGGGCCTGATCACCGTGTCCGCGACCGCGCTGCTGTTCGGCGCCGCGTTCGCCACCGCCGCGCACGCGGCCGATGCCTTCGAAGCGGGCACGCACTACTTCGCGGTCGAGCCGCCGCAGCCGACGACGACCGGCGACAAGGTCGAGGTGGTCGAGGTGTTCTCCTACGCCTGTCCGGCCTGCAACATGTTCCAGCCGACGATGCAGAAGCTGAAGGCGGCGCTGCCCGCGAACGCGGAGCTCGTCTACCTGCCCGCGTCGTTCCGCCCGGACGAGGACTGGCCGGTGTTCCAGCGCACGTTCTACACGGCGCAGGCGCTCGGCGTGCTCGACAAGACCCACGATGCGACGTTCGACCTCGTCTGGAAGGACGACGGTCCGTTGCGCATCAGCGACGCCAAGACGCACCGGCCGGTCAGCCCGATGCCGACGATCGACGACGTCGCGAAGGCGTATGGCGCGTTCGGGGTGAAGGCCGACGAGTTCACCGCGACGGCGAACTCGTTTGCGGTCAACACGCGCATGAAGCGCGCCGACGCGATGCTGAAGGCCTATGGCGTCGATTCGACGCCGACGCTCGTCGTCAACGGCAAGTACCGCCTGACCGCCGCGAGTGCGGGTGGCATCGACAAGGTCGTCCCGCTCGTGAAGTACCTGATCGAGAAGGACGGCGGCGCCAAGTAGTCGTTCCGGCCGGCCCACGAGGAAAAACCCGATGTCGATGCGCAGCCTGTTCCTGGTCGCCAGCCTGCTCTGCGCGACCCTCGCCCACGCGGCCGACGGTGCCGCGACGACTTGGCAGGCCGGTGCGGCGTGGCAGCCGATCGACCCGCCGCAACCGACGAGCACCGGCAACAAGGTCGAGGTGCTCGAGGTGTTCTCGTACGGATGCCCGCACTGCGCGCATTTCCAGCCGTATGCGGACAAGCTCAAGGCGAGCCTGCCGAAAAACGCCGAGTTCGTGCTGATGCCGGCCGATTTCCAGCCGCGCTGGGTCGCGTTCGCGCGCGGCTTCTACGTCGCCAGGGACCTCGGCCTCGTCGACAGCACGCACCAGGCGCTGTTCGACGCGATCTACCGCGACCACCGCCCGCTCAATTCGCTCGACGACATCGCCGGGTTCTACGCCGAGCACGGCGCCGACAAGGAGAGCTTCGTGTCGACGATGCAGTCGTTCGTGATCGACGGCCGCATCGCGAAGATCCGCGAAATGGAAGCGAAGTACGGCGTCGACCAGACGCCGACCTTGATCGTCAACGGCAAGTACCGTGTCGTCGCGAATCCGGACCAGGGCATCGGTTTCGACCAGATGGTCGACATCGCGCTGTATCTCGTGAAACACGAATCCGCGTCGAAGAAGCACTGATCGTCGCGCCCCGTCGAATGCGTTCCATCCGAAGGACACCGCCATGCTGAAACACCTGGGCTTCCTGCTCGCCGGCCTGTTGCTGGCGGCGACCGCGACCGCCGACGAACCGACCGCCGCCGCGCCGACGGCGTGGGAGGCCGGCAAGCACTATTTCCTGATCGATCCGCCGCAGCCGACCGCGAGCGGCGACACGGTCGAAGTGCTCGAAGTGTTCTCGTACGCATGCCCGCATTGCGCGCACTTCCAGCCGTACGCGGAGCAGATCAAGCAGTCGCTGCCCGCGTATGCGTCGTTCGGTTACATGCCGGCGATCTTCAACGCGCAGTGGGAACCGTACGCCCGCGCGTTCTACGCGGCGCAGTCGCTCGGCGTGCTCGACCAGACCCACCAGGCGCTGTTCGACGCCCTGCATCGCGACCACCTGCCGCTGCGCACGATCGACGACCTCGCGGGTTTCTACGCGAGCCATGGCGTGGACAAGGCCAAGTTCCTGTCCTCGGCCGCGTCGTTCGAGGTCGAGAGCAAGCTGCAGCACGCGTCCGAGGTCGTTCGCGGCGCCGGCGTCGACGGCACGCCGAGCATCCTCGTCGCGGGCAAGTACCGCCTGTCGGGACAGTCCGCCGGCGGCTATCCGCAGATGATCCAGCTGGTCGACTACCTCGTGAAGAAGGAACACGACGCGCATGCGAAGCCGGTCAAGGCCGCTGCGAAGAAGAAGTAGCCGTCGCGTCGCACCGATGCGGCCGGCGCGCGCGCGGGCGCCGGCCGTGCGCCGCGCGCCGCGCTTGCCGCAGCGGCGGGTGCTGGTTAGCCTCGCGTCATGACCCACTTCGCCGCCCGCAGCCGCTCCGACGCGCGACGGCTGAACCTGCTCAGCTGCAACATCCTCGCCGGCGGCAGCGTCAAGCGCTATCGCGACTACGTCACGCACAGCTGGAAACACGTACTGCCGCACGGCAAGCGCGCGAACCTCGACGGCCTCGCGCGCGTGATCGGTGAGTTCGACCTCGTCGGCCTGCAGGAAGCGGATGCGGGCAGCCTCCGTTCCGGCTTCCTCAACCAGACGCAATATCTTGCCGAAGCGGCGCGCTTCCCGTACTGGACGCACCAGCCGAACCGGCGCGTGTCGCGGCTCGCGACGTCGAGCAATGGCCTGCTCGCCCGCCTGCATCCGGACGAAGTGCTCGACTACCCGCTGCCCGGGCGCATTCCGGGACGCGGTGCGCTCTGGGTTCGCTTCGGCGAAGGGGACGCCTCGCTCGTCGTCGTCATCGCCCACCTCTCGCTCGGCCCGGCCGCACGCGCGCGCCAGCTCGCGTTCCTCGCCGAACTCATCGGCCAGCATCCCCATGCGGTGCTGATGGGCGACCTCAACACGCCCGCGCAGGGCAAGGAGCTCGACCTGCTGTACGCGCGCACGTCGCTCGTGCGACCCGAGCACGCGCCGGCGACGTTCCCGAGCTGGCGGCCGACGCGCGCGATCGACCACATCCTCGTCTCTCGCGACATCGAAGTCGAACGGCGCTGGGCGCTGCCGCACCCGGTGTCCGATCACCTGCCGATCGCGGCGAGCATCGTCATGCCCGCGGCTGCGACGACGGCGCTACCCGCGCCGGTTTCTCGCTGACGCGGCGCGTCCCCCGCCCGGCACGTTGCGGCCGCGGTCGTCGTGGGCGCACGGGAGCGCACGCGCGCCAGGATCGAATCCATTCGACCGGGACCCGCGCCACCGGTCCGCTGCCGCGGGCATGCCACGCGCGCGAACTCCGGTAGCCACAGCGGCAAGGAAAAGGGCCGCGCGTGGCGGCCCTTCTCCATCCCCATCAAGCGGCAACGATCAGAATTTCACGCTCGCCTCGACATAGGTGAAGCGACCCGGCAGGTCGTACGTCGACGCGTCGTAGCCGTTGAGCGAGCACGAGATGCAGACCGGCGGATCCTTGTCGAAGATGTTGTTGACGCCGGCCGAGATGCTCATGTCGTAGCGCGTCGGCAGCTTCCAGCTCACGCGTGCGTCGTGGTAGGTCACCGCGCCGAGATGGTTGCGACCAGCCGCCTGGTCGCTGCAGGTCGGCGCATCCGCGTAGTCGCCGCACGACTCGGAGAGATCCGAGACGTAGCGCATCGTCCACGTCGCCGACCAGTCGGCAAGCCCCCAGCTGATCCCGAGCGTCGAGCGGTACTTCGGAATCGCGCTGTCGGTGACTTCGATGCCGACCGCGCGCGGCTCGGCGGCGCCGGTGTCGTTCGCGACGGCCTTGTAGTCCTGCGTGTAGGTGAGCTGCCAGTTCGCGCCGAGATGCCCCCACGACCATTCCGGACCGATCCAGTTGACGCCGAGGTCGTAGCCCTTGGTGTCGATGCGGCCGAGGTTGCGCAGCGTGTTGTTGAAGCCGTCGATCGAGCCGTTCGCGGCACGCGTGATGCCGGCGCAGAACAGCGGGTCGAGCGTCGCGACGCAGCGATCGAGCTGGGTCTGCGCATCGGGTGCCTGGATCGCGTCGTCGACGTGCAGCTTGTAGTACGTGAGTTCGAAGTCGACCTTCTGCGACCAGCCGGTGTTCTCGGCCCAGCTCGGGCTGTAGATCGCGCCGAGCGTGAGGCTCGTCGAGGTCTCGGGCTTCAGGTGCTGGTCGCCGCCGGTGATGATCGAGATCTGCGGGTTGTTCTGCGTGAAGCCGTCCGGCACGCCGAGCGCGGTGCAGTTCGCCGTGACGTTGCCGCTGCACGGATCGGACAGCTGCGCGTCGAAGCGCGAGAACGTGCCGAACAGTTCGCCGATCGACGGCGCACGGAAACCTTCCGCCCAGGTGCCGCGCAGGGTGAAGTCGTCGACGAGCTGCCAGCGCAGGCCGAACTTGTTGTTGGTCGTGTTGCCGAAGTTCGAATAGTCGGACCAGCGCGACGCGACCGACAGGTCGAGGTGCTTGGCGAACGCCATGTCGGCGAGCAGCGGCGCGTTGAGCTCGACGTAGAACTCGTCGACCGAGTAGCCGCCGTCGGTCGGGCCGGACGGCACGCCGTTCGAGTCGCCCGCGACGACGACCGCATCCGGCGTGTAGGAGCCGTCGAGCTTGCGATGCTCGTAGCCGGCCGCGACGTCGAGCGAGCCCGCGGGCAGCTGGAACAGGTTGCCCGAGATGTTCGCGGTCCAGACCTCGAGGTCCTGCGTGCTGTGGTCGTTCTCGACGAACTGGATGTAGTCGAGCATCTCCGGCGTGATCGTGCCAGGGCCGCCGAACAGGTTGAGCGGCACGCACGGCGCCGTGCACTGGTCGACCGGACCGAGCGCATTCATGATGTGGCGGATGTTGTAGGTGCCGTTGACGGTCTGGCGCGCGTTGTTCGTGCTGTTGACGTAGTTGACGTCCCAGAAGAACTGGTGGTCGGAGAAGCTGAAGTCGCCGTTGAAGCCGGCGGTGTAGTACTTCGTGTCGACCGTCTGCTTGAACACGCGCGGACCACCCTCGACCGGGCGGCGGCCGAGGCCGAAGTCCGGGCTGGCACCGTCGAGCGTGAAGCCGAACGGGTTGTACGGGTTGGTCGCGTCGACGCCGACGTTGTAGCAGAGGTCGCGCGCGGCGCAGAACTGCTTGCCGAGGAAGATCGGCTCGGGCGCCGCCTGGTTGGTCGAATCACGCGTGTTGTACAGGCCCTTCAGCGTGAAGTTGACGTGATCGGTGATGTGGTATGTGCCCTGCGCGAAGATGCCCGTACGTTCCTGCGGCGTGAGCAGCAGGTTGTAGGGCGCGAAGTTGAAGCGATCCGCGGTGCCGAATCCGTGGAACCCGTCCGGGAACGACTGCAGGCCGCCGGGCGCGACGCCGTTCGCGGTGATGTTGCAGAAACCGTCGGCGCAGAGGCCGCCGAAGTCCTCGCCGTTCGGCGTGTCGAACAGGTAGCGCGTGAACGGCGTCGCGGAGCTGCCGGCGGAAAGGCCCGCACCCGGCACCGGGAAGCTCGACTGGTCCCAGTCGCCCGAGCTGATGCGGTTCTGCTTGAAGCGGCTGATGTCCATGAAGAAATCGAACTTGTCGGTGCTGCCGCCGAGCGAGATGTTGCCCGACCAGGTCTTGCCGTCGCCGGTCGAATAGTCACCGCCGTAGATGTGGAAGCCGAGACCGTCCTGCTTCTTCTTCGTGATGATGTTGATCACGCCCGCGATCGCGTCGGAGCCGTACAGCGACGAGGCGCCGTCCTTGAGGATCTCGATGCGGTCGACGACGCTGGCCGGGATCGTGTTGAGGTCGACCGCGGCGGAGACGCCCGACGCCGAGGATTCATTCACCCAGCGCAGGCCGTCGACGAGGATCAGGGTGCGCTTCGCACCGAGGTTGCGCAGCGAGATCGTGGTCGAACCCGAACCGACGCCGCCGCCGTCGGGCGGGAAGCCGAAGTTGCCGGCGGAATTGAATTTCGTGTTGAGCGACGAGCCGCTCACCGACAGGCGCTGGATCACGTCACCGATCGAACCGAGGCCGGTCGCCTCGATGTCCTTCGAGGTGATCGTGAGGACCGGCGTCTGCCCTTCGATCTCGGCCTTCTTGATGCGCGAGCCGGTGACTTCGATCGCCTGCAGCTTCTGGATGTCCTCGCCGCCCCGCTCCTGCGCCACCGCGGGGACGACATAGAGCGCCGAAAGGATGGCGCCCGACAGGGCGTGGATCGCAACTCTGGCCAGACGTGAACGCATGAGGATCTCCATAAGGGTGGTCACGGGATGGTTCGATGGAGGCACACGCACGGTGGTCTTCCCTCCCCCGGGCGCAAGCGTCAAGAAAATGTAAAACAAATGTTGTGGGTTTGCTATGGCGCGTTGCCGTGGTGCCCGTCTCGATGTGCCGCGGGTGCGCGATGCGGCGCCGCAGCAAGCTACACTGCGCACATGCGCCCGATCCGAGCCGTTCCGATGCGTTCGACCCCTGTTCCACGGCGATCGCGGCGCGGCGCGCGCGCCTTGCTCGCGCTCGCGCTCGCGGCGCTCGCCTTCGTGCCGGTCGCGGCGGCCGACCGCGGCAGCCAGCGCGCGCAATTTCGAGCCGCGCTCGCGGCGGCCAAACGGCCGCCCGAGGGCGCGTGGCGTAAGCTCGCGGCGGGGCTCGACGCCGATCGCTATCCGCTCTATCCCTACATCGAACTCGCCGCGCTGCGGCCGCGGCTGGCCAAGGTCGAGCGGAGCGAGGTCGAACGCTTCCTCGAACGCTGGCCCGACACGCTGCCGGCACGGGACCTGCGCGAGGCCTGGTTGCGCGAGCTCGCACGTCGCGGCGACTGGAAGACCTTCCTCGCCGATTACGCGCCGAGCGAGGACCGCGACCTGCAGTGCGACGCGCTGCAGGCTCGCCTCCAAAACGACGAGACGCCCGACTACGCGCGGGACGTCGAACCGCTCTGGCGCGGCGATCGCGCGCTGCCCGACGCGTGCGACGCGCTGCTGCGCAGCCTGCGTGCACGCGGCGTGCTCGCCGACGCGGCGGTGTGGGAACGCCTCGAGCGCGCCGCCGATGCGGGCAGCGCGGAAGCCGCCGACGATGCGGCGGCGCTCCTCGCCGGCAGCGATCGCGTCGCCGCCGATCGCATCGTCGCCGCGCTGCGCGATCCCGCGGCGACGCTCGCGAAGGCGAAGGCCTGGGCCGACGACACGCGCACCCGCGATGCGGTGTCCTACGCGCTCGTGCGTCGTGCACGCCGCGACAGCGACGCGGCCGAGACCGCATGGGCCGACCTCGGCGCGCGTTTCCAGTGGAACGACGCGCAGAAGAACCGCATCCTCAACGCGATCGCGCTGTACCGTTCGACGAGTTACTCGCCCGATGCGCTCGCGCGCCTGAAGGCGCTGCCGGCCGCGGCCGACGACGATGCGACGCGCGAGTGGCGCGTGCGCGTCGCGCTCGCCGCCGGCGACTGGGCCGAAACGCTCGCCGCGCTGGAGCGCATGTCCGACGCGCAGAAGGCCGACGCGCGCTGGCGCTACCTGCGCGCGCGCATGCTCGGCAAGCTCGGACGCGACGCCGAAGCCGCAGCGCTGTACGCCGAGGTCGCGCGCGAAGCCAATTTCCACGGCTTCCTCGCCGCGGACTGGAGCGGCCGGCCGTACTCGATCTGTCCGCTCGAGCTCGCCGGCGACGCGACGTCGGAGGCCGCGCTCGCGCAGCAGCCCGATCTCGTGCGCGCATTCGAGTTCCGCGAACTCGACATGCTGCCTGAGGCACGGCGGGAGTGGAATTTCGCGCTCGGCAAGCTCGACGCGAACCAGCGCCGGCTCGCCGCCGACTACGCCTATCGCAGCGGCTGGTACGACCGCGCCGTGTTCGCGTTCTCGGCCGACGCCGAGACGCAGCGGCTGTACCGGCAACGCTTCCCGCTCGGCCTCGAATCCCTGGTCAAGCACGAAGCGGCCGGCGCGGGTATCGACCCTTCGTGGGCCTACGGCATCCTGCGCGCGGAGAGCGCGTGGATGACC
>DASTSE010000289.1:0-7266 GCA_035760865.1 Dokdonella sp. | reverse complement strand
GCGCCTGCACCTCGACGAGCACGTGCGGGTTCAGCCGCTCGAATTCGACGAGCAGCTCCGGCACGACCTCGGCCTCGCGACCGATCGCCCAGAAACGCAGGGTCACGCGCTCGTCGCGTTGCGCGCCGCACGCGACGAGCGCGAGCGGCAACACGAGCGAAGCGAGGCGGATGCGCGCCTTCATTCGGGGGCGCCCGACCGGGTTCGCGGCGCCGGCTGCGCGAGCCAGCCGCCGATGAAACCGGCGCGTTCGAGCCCGCGCCGGACGTGCGGGTTCCTGCGCATCACGTCCCAGACCAGGCCGCTGCGGTAGTTCTCGATCATGGCGACGATCGGACCCTGGTCGATGCCGAGGTAGAGGGTGTCCACCCAGCCGACGCCGGGCAGCACGCGTCCGGTGCGCAGCGGCCGGTCGGTGTAGTCGAAACTCGGGTTGAACGCGTCGACGAAACCGTGCCTCGTATAGAGCGCGCCGCCGTAGCGATCGCGCATTTCGCGGATTGCCGGAATGGCGATCTCGGGCGCGAACGCGATCGACGAGGCCGCCGCCGTCGGCGCGATCGTGCCGTCGTCGATCGTGCCGAGCAGGCCGGCGCCGCGCGCGATGTAGCCGTAGAACGTCTTCGGGTCGTTCGCGTAGCGGTCGATCTCGCCGATGCGGATGTCCTTGCGAGGCCCGTTGCAGGCAGTCAACCCCCACAGGTTCTTGCCATAGTCCTTCCATTGCAAAGGGTTGTGGATCGCATACTCGCGTTGCGCGAGCGTCGCGCGCTTGCTGTTCTCGAAGTAGTCGAGGTCGTGCGCGCGCATGTATTCGTCGCGGATGCCGCGGAAGTCGATCCAGACGTGGCTGTACTGATGTCCGAACAGCGGCGCGAAGCCGAGGTGCCGCTGGCCCTGGAACGTGCCCCAGGTGTGGTCGTAGTTCGACGTCCACTCGCTCCACGCGGCGGTGTCGACCGCATGGGTCGGCGAGCCGAGCGCGAGCACGTAGAGCAGCATCGCCTCGTTGTAGCCGCGCCAGTCGGCGTGGATGAAGCCGGCCTCGGGCGTCCACCCCATCGCGACCGCGGGCGCGCGCGGCGACGCCCAGTTCCAGTCGACCCGCGCATAGATCGCCTCGGCAAGGCGGCGGATCTCCCGCTCGTCGCGCGTCTCGCGGTCGTAGTAGGACTGCGCGAACAGCACGCCGCCGAGCAGCAGCGTGGTATCGATCGTCGACAGCTCGACCCACTTGGCCGAGCGGTAGCGACGCCCGGTCCGCATGTCGAGGAAGTGGTAGTAGAACCCCCTGTATCCGGTCGCGTCCGGTTGTTCGCCCTGCGGCGCATCGTGGAAGAAGCGCAGGGTCGCGAGCGTGCGCCTGGCCGCGTCGGCGCGCTTCATCCAGCCGCGCTCGACGCCGATGCCGTACGCGGTGAGGCCGAAGCCGACCGATGCGATCGACGAGAAGTAGTCGCCACCATGGTCGTCGGGCCAATGGTCGGGAACCTGGCCGTTCGCGGCGTTGGCGCTGTCCACGAAGAACGCGAACGTACGCCGTTCGACGTCGTCGAGGAGTGCGCGGTCCTGTTCCGGCAGCGACGCATAGGCGGCGCCGTTCGCGGCCGCGTGGCCGGGCCGCGCGGACAGCGCGAGCAGCAGGATGGCGGCGCCGGTGACGCGCGCGACTCGGGCGATGGCTTTCATGGACGGTTTCGAAGGTCGGGCATGGGGGTGAACCGGGCGCGGCCGATCAGGGCGGCGGCGCCTTGCAGTAGCGGGCGATGAAGTCCTCGTGCATCGGCATCGCGCCGACGCAGTTGTCGACGACCTGGCGGACCGCGCCGACGAGCTTGCGGACTTCGTGCAGCGGCACGGTATCGACGAGCGGGTGATGGTTTCGCGGCACGACGCCCTGGCCGAGCAATACCTGCACCCAGCTCGTGATCGCGAACATCTCCTCGCCTTCGCGGAAGAAGCGGCCGCTGTCGAGGAACAGGCGGATGTTGTCGGCGAGCGCTTCCGGGATGCTCATCGTGCGGCAGTAGTTCCAGAACGGCGTGTCGCTGCGTTCGGTCGCGTGGTAGTGCAGGATGAGGAAATCGCGGATGCGCTCGAACTCGAATCCCGCCTGCGCGTTGAAGCGGTCGATCACGGCCGGGCTGAAATCGCGATCCGGGAACAGGCTCATGAGACGCGCGATCGCGGACTGGATCCAGTAGATGCTGGTCGACTCGAGCGGCTCGAGGAACCCGCTCGACAGCCCGATCGCGACGACGTTCCTGTTCCAGAACTTCCTGCGCCGGCCGGTGACGAACTTCAGCACGCGCGGCTCGTTCATCGGCCTGCCGCCGAGGTTGCCCAGCAAGGTCGCGGTCGCCTCGTCGTCGCTGAGGTAGCGGCTGCAGTAGACGTGGCCGTCGCCCGTGCGGTGCTGCAGGGGAATGCACCACTGCCAACCGGCCCCGTGCGCGATCGCGCGCGTGTACGGCGTGGACGGCTGGACCTTCTCGCCGGACACCGCGATCGCGCGGTCGCACGGCAACCAGTGCGACCAATCCTCGTAGCCGGTGTGGAGCGCCTGTTCGATCAGCAGCCCGCGGAAGCCGGAGCAATCGACGAACAGTTCGCCTTGGACCTTCTCGCCGCTTTCGAGAACGACCGCGTCGACGAAGCCGTCGGGCTCGCGCAGCAGGGTCCGGACGATCCTGCCTTCGGTGCGCACGACGCCGCGCGCTTCGGCGTAGTTGCGCAGGTAGAGCGCGTACAGCCCCGCGTCGAAATGGTACGCGTAGGCGATGTTCGCGAGCGGCGACGTCGGCGGCATGTCGCTCGCCGACGCCATGAACTTGCCGCGCGCCGACGCGAGCGTGTTGAGCGAGTACTCGCCGATGTCCGCTGCCTCGCCGGCGAGGAACAGCTTGAGCCAGTACTGGTGGAACGGCAGCAGGCCGTAGTCGTGGCCGATCGTGCCGAAGCCGTGCACGTAGGCGTCGCCGATGCGAGCCCAGTTCTCGAACCGGATGCCGAGTTTGAACGTGCCCTGCGTGCGCTTGACGAAGTCGATCTCGTCGAACTCGAGCACGTTGTTGAAGCGCTTGAGGTGCGGCACCGTCGCCTCGCCGACGCCGACGGTGCGGATCTCTTCCGATTCGACCACGCGGATCGAAACCGATCGGCCGAGGATCTTCGAACACGCGGCGGCGGTCATCCAGCCCGCGGTGCCGCCGCCCACGATCACGATGCTGCGGATGCTGCGGTCGGTCATGGCTCCTCGTCCGGTGTCGCGCCGGGGACCGGGCCCGGCGCGATGACTGCGGCGTCGGCGGCAGGCCGGCGCGTCGCTCAGAAGCGGAACCCGGCGCTGACCTTCATCGTGCGCGGCACGCCCGTTATGTTGCCGATCGGGTTGTACATCGCGACGGTGTTGCCGAACTGGCCGTTCGAACCGGGGATGACGTCGTTGTAGTTCTTGAAGTTGAACACATTGAGGAAGTCGATGCGGATGTAGGCCGACAGCCCGGCCGACAGGTCGAAGTTCTTGGTCGCCTGCAGGTCGAGCGTGCGGTAGCCGAGAAAGTGGCCGCCGAAGCCGAGGTCCTGTCCGCCCGGTATCGACGCGACCGGGCCGCAATGCGCGCCGGACGGGAAGAACCGGGTCGGATCCTCGAAGCAACCGATGTCGTTGTGCGGGATCGGCGTCGCGAGCGTGATCTTGCCCGACAGCACGAAGCCCCACGGGCCGTCGACGGACGCGGTGGCGACGAGGCGGTGCTTCGCCGCCGCGTTGGACGTGATGAATGGATAGTCCCCGATCGTCTCGCCGTCGAACGCGTAGTGCTCGTTGATGTCGCGGTTCTGCTTCGCGTCGGTGTAGGTGTACGCGATCGTGGCGCCCCAGCCGGAGTCCTTCGTGTAGGGCTTTTCGGCCGACAGCAGCACCTGCGTGGTCTTGGTCTCGATGCCGTTGTTGCCGATGATCAACGCACCGAAGCCGGGCACGCCGTTGCCCCACGGCTGGCCACCGTTCATCCAGAATGCGCCATTCGGGTAGCGGTTGCCGAGCGTGAACACGAAACCGTTCTTGCTCAGGATGCGCGACACCGCGGCGCTCGTGTTCCAGTCGCCGAGCGCGTTGCGCATGCCGAGGCTGAACTGGTCGGAGTACGGCACCTTGAGGTTGTTGTTGATCATGTCGACTTCCTGGCCGACGTTGCTCGCGGAGACGAGCGCCTGCAGGTTGGCGAGGCCGTTGAGGTAGTTCGGGTCCCAGTCGAAGCAGGGGTTGTTGCCGCGATGGCATTCGCCGGTGAGCGGGTCGCGGAAGAACACGGTGAACTGGGGCAGCGCGGACTTGGTCTGCTCCAGCTGCAGGTAGTCGTACAGGTCGCGATCGTAGGCACGGCCCGCGCCGCCGAAGATCACGTGTTGCTCGTCGGCGCCGATGTCGTACGAGAAGCCGAGGCGCGGTTGCCATTCGCCCTTGTAGGCGTTGCGGTTGTGGCCGTTGCTGATGTAGTCGTCGACGTCGACGCCACCGAGTCGTAGCGCGTCGGCGTAGGTCTGTCCCGCCGGCGCGTTCGGGTCGGGATTGGGGCTGTTGAGCGCCGCGACCACGTTGGCCGGGGTCACGTGCTCGAGATAGGACGAATTGTCCTCGTAGTCCCAGCGCACGCCGAGGTTCAGGGTCAGGTGGTCGTTGACCTCCCAGTCGTCCTGGATGTACGCGCCGAACTGCTTGTCGGTCGACTTGGCGACCGGATCGAGGCCTGCCACCGGACTCGTGAAGAAGGCCTTGTACGGCGTGTCGGCGACGCCGTCCGCGGTGACGCTGTAGGTGAACTGCGGATTGATGTCGGCCGCGTCCTGCGCGCGCAGGTCGACTTCCTTGTACTTCGCGCCGAGCTTGACGGTGTGGTTGCCCATCCAGGTCAGGTCGCTGAAGGTGAGGTTGTCCTGGATGCTCGGCCCCTTCTGGCCCTTGTTCTGCGTCGCCAGCGGCGATGCGGCACCGACGTTGACGATCGTCGGATCGTCGCTCGCGCGTTCGGCGGTGTAGGAGAAACCGTTGCCGATGTTGAGCGGCGTCGGCGCGTTGTAGGTCTTCTCCCAGGTCGCGAGCAGCTCGTTGTACCAGCGGTCGGCGCTGTGCTGCCAACGCGCGTCGATGCGCGTGTCGTTGTTCTTGACGAGGATGCTCGCCGAGCGCGCCTGCGACGTGCCGATGTTGTCGGCCTGGTCTTCCTTGCGCACCTTGCTGCTGATTTCGAAGCGGTCGCGATCGGAGAATTCCCAGTCGATCTTGCCGAAATAGAGGTCCTCGCTGAACGGGATGTCGGCCGGCCCGAACTGCGACGCGACGTCGGCAGGCAGCAGATCGCGGACATCCCCTCCTTCCAGGACGACGCCCGGCACGACCGTGATCGGCGTGTCGAAGCGCTTCGCTTCGTAGGTGAAGAAGAAGTGCATCGCGTCCTTGATGATCGGGCCGCCGAGCGCGATGCCGTACTCCTTCTCCATCGAGGGCGTTTTCCGGTGCGCGTTGTCTTCCGCCGGCGTGCTCGCGCGCCAGTCCTGGTCGGTGTAGGTGTGGAACACCTCGCCGTGGAATTCGTTCGTGCCCGACTTGGTCTGCGCGGTCACCGCCGCGCTCGAGATCTGGTCGTACTCGGCCTTGTAGTTCGACGTGATCACCTTGTACTCGCCGATCGCGAGTTGCGGGAACGGGTTGCCCTGCGAATTGAACTGGCCGGCGACGCCGCCTTCCTTGACGTAGTTCTTCTGGCCGACGCCGTCGATGAACACGTTGGTGTTGTTCGCGCTCTGGCCGCCGCCGGTGAGCTTGGTGTGGCCGCTCGGATCGGTGCTGAAGACCATGCCCGGGACCGTGTCGGCGAACTCGAGGAAGTTGCGCGTGACCTGCGGCACGGTCTGGATCTGGTGCAGCGAGACCGTATTGCCGACCTCGGACGTCTTCACTTCGGTGAGCACCTGCGCGGTCACGATGACGCCTTCGAGCGTCGTCGCGCTCTCGGGCGCGGCGGCGATGTCGAGCGTCGCGGTCGAGGCGACCGTGAGCGTGATCGTGCGCTCGGTCCCCGCGCCTGCATCGACCTGGTAGGTTCCGGGCGTCAGTCCGATCAGCGAATAGGCGCCGTCGGCATTCGCCGTCGTGCGACGCACGGCTCCGGTCGCGACATTCTTCGCGGTGACCTCGCTGTTCGGCGGCGCTTTGCCGCGCAGGTTCGCGTCGGCCGTCTGTGCCCACGCGATCGCCGGCAGGCCGGTCGCGGCGACGACGGCGCTCGCGACCATCGCCGCGAGCAGCTTCTTCTTCAGCATCGGTGTAGGCATGTCTCTCTCCCCGGCAACGCTGGAACGATGGATCGGTTGATCGAATCAGGCGCCCCCGCTCGAGGCGCGCACGACGATGTCGCACGGCAGGACGTCCGTGCGCACGGGCAGCGAACCGGGCGCTTCGAGCTCGGCGATGAGGCGGTTGAATGCGGCGCGCCCGAGGTCTGCGATGCGCACGCGCACCGTCGTGAGCTGCGGCGAGACGTAGCGGGCGACGGGCACGTCGTCGAAACCGGCGAGGGCGATGTCGTCCGGCACGCGCACTCCGCGCTCGCCGAGCGCGATCAGGCAGCCGACCGCCATCATGTCGTTGGCCGCGAACACCGCATGCGGACGTTGCGCGAGCGCGGCGATGCGCAGGCCCGCGGCATGGCCGGATTCCTCCGTGAAATCGCCCTCGAAGAACGGCGCGTCGTGCGCGAGCGACACTTCGGAGAGGGCGTCGAGCCAGCCGCGCCGACGCTCGTCGGCGTCGAGGTTGCCGGCAGGGCCGCCGATCATCGCGATGCGCCGATGGCCGCGCGAAAGCAGGTGCCTCGTCATCGCCACGGCGCCGCCGTGGTTGTCGAGGTTGAGGGTGGGGAAGCGCGAGCGATCCGGCGGCGCGTTCAACAGCACCGCAGGCAGCGCATCCGGCAGGCTCTCGTGCAGGAACGACGCATCGACGTGCGGCGACATCACGAGCAGGCCATCGACGCGGCCCTGCATCGAGCGGATCGCCGCGGACGCCTCGTCGCTGTCGCCATGGGAGCTCGACACGAGCACGTGCAGGCCGTGCGCGCGCGCGGCGACGTCGATGCCGCGGATGAGCTCGGAGAAGAATTCGCCGTGCAGGTCGGGAAGTACCGCGCCGATCGTCCGCGTGCGCCTCGTGATGAGGCTGCGCGCGGCATCGTTGGGGCGGTAGCGCAGCTTCGACGCGACATC
>DASTSE010000288.1:0-4233 GCA_035760865.1 Dokdonella sp. | reverse complement strand
CCGGTCGACGCCGTGCACACCTGCATGCCGTGGCGCTCGAGCACGCTCGACAGCGCGAAGATGTTGCGCACGTCGTCGTCGACGACGAGCATGCGCTTGCCGGCGAGCATTTCGTCCGTCTCGTGCAGGCTCTGCAGCATGCGTTGCTGGCGCGCCGGAAGGTCGGCGATCACGCGATGGAGGAACAGCGCAGTCTCGTCGAGCAGGCGCTCCGGCGACTGCACGCCCTTGATGACGACGCTCTTGGCGACGCGCTTGAGCGCCGCGCTCTCCTCGTCGCTGAGTTCCTTGCCGGTGAACACGACCACCGGCACCTCGCGCAGCGCGGGATCGGCGTGGATGCGCTCGAGCAGCTCGAAGCCGGACATGTCCGGCAGGCGCAGGTCGAGCACGACACAGTCGAACCGCTCGGCGCCGATCGCCGCGAGCGCGCTGCCGCCATCGGGCACGCTCTCGATCTCGACGTCGTCATGGCGGATCAACTCGACGATGCTCATGCGCTCGGCGGCGTCGTCCTCGACGACGAGCAGCCGCTTCGGTCGCGGCGCTACGAAGTCCTTGATCCGCATGAGCGCGGCCGTGAGGCCCTCGGTCGTCACCGGCTTGTTGATGAACGAGAACGCACCGCGTTCGAGGCCTTGCTGGCGTTCGTCCTCGATCGTGACGACCTGGACCGGGATGTGGCGCGTCGCCGAATCCTGCTTGAGTCGGCTGAGCACGGTCCAACCGAGCACGTCGGGCAGGAAGATGTCGAGCGAGATCGCGGTCGGCAGGTACTTGCGCGCAAGCGCGATCGCCTCGATGCCGCGCATCGCGACGATGCCCTTGAAGCCGTTCTCGCGCGCGAGATCGAGCAGCACCTTGGCATAGTGCGGATCGTCCTCGACGATGAGCAGCACCGGTTCGCCGGCGACGAGCTGCGCGCGGTCGTCGTCGACCTCTTCCGCGCGCGGTGCCGGCAGCTGCACCTGTGGCGCCATCAGCGCCGTCGGCCGACCCGCCGCGACGCCGTCGATCGTGACCGCGGGGCCGACGTAGCGCAGCGGCAGGTAGAGCGTGAACGTGCTGCCCTCGCCGACCGTACTGCGCAGCTGGATCTCCCCGCCCAGCAGGCTCGCCAGCTCGCGGCTGATCGCGAGCCCGAGGCCGGTTCCGCCGTACTTGCGCGAGGTGCCCGCGTCCGCCTGCTGGAACGCCTCGAAGATGATGCGCTGCTTCTCGGGCGCGATGCCGATGCCCGAGTCGCGAACGGCGAAGGACACCACGACCGGCACCGTGCTGAGGACCGCATGGTCGGACGTCCAGCCCGAATGCGCGACCCGCACGTCGCACGACACGGTGCCGTGATCGGTGAACTTGAACGCGTTCGACAACAGATTCTTGAGCACCTGCAGCAGGCGCTTCGGGTCGGTCACCATGCTCGCGCCGAGCGCGGCGTCGAAATGGGTGACGAAACGCAGCTTCCGTCGTTCCGCCTCGTGGGCGAAATTGCGCTCGATCATGTCGCGCAGCTGCGCGAACGCGAGCTCCTCGGTGTCGACGGTGACCGTGCCGGATTCGATCTTCGACAGATTGAGGATATCGCTGATGAGATTGAGCAGGTCCGTGCCCGCGGCGTGGATCGTGCTCGCGAACTCGACCTGTTTGCCGGTGAGGTTGCCTTCGATGTTGTCCGCGAGCTGCTGGCCGAGGATCAGGATGCTGTTGAGCGGCGTGCGCAGCTCGTGCGACATGTTGGCGAGGAACTCGGACTTGTAGCGCGACGCGAGCGCGAGTTCCGCCGCCTTCTCCTCGAGCGCCCGGCGTGCCTGCTCGATCTCTCGGTTCTTTCGCTCGACCTCGGCATTTTGCTGCGCGAGCAGCTTGGCCTTGAGCGCCAGTTCGTCGTTGGTCTGTTGCAGCTCCTTCTGTTGCGCCTGCAATTCTCCGGCGAGCTGCTGCGACTGCGACAGCAGGCCCTCGGTGCGCATCGTCGCCTCGATCGTGTTGAGAACGATGCCGATGCTGCCGGTGAGTTGCTCGAGGAACGCGAGATGCGACGGCTTGAACTCGGCCAGGCTCGCGAGCTCGATGACCGCCTTCACCTCGTTCTCGAACAGCACCGGGATCACGATCACGCTGCGCGGCGCGGCCTCGACCAGTCCCGACGCGATGCGGATGCGCTCGTCGGCGATTTCGTTGAGCAGCAGGCTGCGACGCAGCTGCGCGCACTCGCCCACGAGCCCCTGTCCGAGGCGGTAGCGCCGCGGCACGCCCCCCGGCGGATCGTCGGCGTAGCCGTAGATCTGCTGCAGGAACAAGCCGTCGCCTTCGTTCTGCATCACGTACATGACGCCCTGGTGCGCATCGACCAGCGGCACGAGTTCCGACAGCAAGGTACGCACGACTTCGAGCAGATCGCGCTGCCCCTGCATCATGCCGCTGAAGCGCGCAAGGTTCGTCTTGAGCCAGTCCTGCTCCGTGTTGCGCTCGGTCGTCGCGCGCAGGTTGCCGATCATCGCGTTGATGTTGTCCTTGAGGTCGGCCACCTCGCCGCGCGCATCCACCTGGATCGAGCGCGTCAGGTTGCCTTGCGTCACCGCGGTCGCGACCTCGGCGATCGCGCGCACCTGGTTGGTCAGGTTCTCGGCGAGCAGGTTCACGTTCGCGGTCAGGTCCTTCCAGGTGCCCGCCGTGCCCGGTACCTTCGCCTGGCCGCCGAGACGGCCTTCGACGCCGACCTCGCGCGCGACCGTCGTGACCTGCTCGGCGAAGATCGCGAGCGTGTCGGTCATGCTGTTGATCGTGTCGGCGAGCGCGGCGACCTCGCCCTTCGCCTCCACGGTGAGCTTCTGGCCGAGGTCGCCGTTCGCGACCGCGGTCACGACCTTGACGATGCCGCGCACCTGGTTGGTGAGGTTCGCGGCCATCACGTTGACGTTGTCGGTAAGGTCCTTCCACGTGCCTGCGACGCCGGGCACGGTCGCCTGCCCGCCGAGCTTGCCCTCGGTACCGACTTCGCGCGCGACGCGCGTGACTTCCGCGGCGAAGCCGTTGAGCTGGTCGACCATCGTGTTGATCGTGTTCTTGAGCTCGAGGATCTCGCCTTGCGCGTTCACCGCGATCTTGCGCGAGAGGTCGCCGCGCGCGACCGCGGTCGCGACCTCGGCGATGTTGCGCACCTGCGTCGTGAGGTTCGACGCCATCGAATTGACGTTGTCGGTCAGGTCCTTCCACGTGCCCGCTACGCCGGGCACGGTCGCCTGGCCGCCGAGCTTGCCCTCGGTGCCGACTTCGCGGGCGACGCGGGTGACTTCCGCGGCGAAGCCGTTGAGCTGGTCGACCATCGTATTGATCGTGTTCTTCAGCTCGAGGATCTCGCCGCGCACGTCGACCGCGATCTTGCGGGAAAGGTCGCCGCGCGCGACCGCGGTCGTCACTTTGGCAATGTTGCGTACCTGAGTCGTGAGGTTCGACGCCATCGAATTCACGTTGTCGGTGAGGTCCTTCCAGACGCCGGACACCCCCTCCACCTGGGCTTGGCCGCCGAGGTTGCCTTCGGTACCGACCTCGCGCGCGACGCGCGTAACCTCGGCGGCGAAGCCGTTGAGCTGATCGACCATCGTGTTCATGGTGTTCTTCAGCTCGAGGATCTCGCCTTTCACGTCGACGACGATCTTGCGCGAGAGATCGCCGAGCGCGACCGCGGTGGTTACCTCGGCGATGTTGCGCACCTGCACGGTCAGGTTCGTCGCCATCGCGTTGACCGAGTCGGTCAGATCCTTCCACGTTCCCGCGACGCCGGGCACGATCGCCTGGCCGCCGAGGTTGCCGTCCGTGCCGACTTCGCGCGCGACGCGCGTGACTTCCGCGGCGAAGCCGTTGAGCTGGTCGACCATCGTGTTGATCGTGACCTTGAGCTCGAGGATCTCGCCCCGCACGTCGACCGTGATCTTGCGCGAGAGGTCGCCGCGTGCGACCGCGGTGGTCACTTCGGCGATGTTGCGCACCTGCGCGGTCAGGTTCGACGCCATCGAATTGACGTTGTCGGTCAGGTCCTTCCACGTGCCCGCGACGCCGGGCACCTGCGCCTGGCCGCCGAGCTTGCCCTCGGTGCCGACCTCGCGCGCCACCCGCGTCACCTCGGACGCGAACGAGCGCAGCTGGTCGACCATCGTGTTGATCGCCTCCTTGAGCTGGAGGATCTCGCCGCGCACGTCGACCGTGATCTTGCGCGACAGGTCGCCGTTCGCG
>DASTSE010000287.1:0-8185 GCA_035760865.1 Dokdonella sp. | reverse complement strand
CATAACCTTCGCCCAACATGGGATCGAACATCGGCGAGAGACGCTGTTCGCGCGAGTACGCGACCGGCCGGTCCGAATAACCATGGAAGAACACGACGAGGCCGCCTCCGCGCTTCCATCCGTCCGGGATATCGACGCGATACGCGGCGCCGTCGAGCGTGCCTGTTTCGGTCGCCGCGGACGCGGTGCGGGCGCCGACGACGACGAACAGCCCGAACAGCAGGAAGAAGACCCGCATGCGACGTGTGGACATCGATTCCCCCGCCGGATCGCGCGTGCGGATCGCGACGCTCAGCGGTCGCCGATACGCTGGCGCAACGCGTCGAATGCCTCGCGCAGCGACGCGAGCTCCGCCTCGATGCGCTCGACGCGTTCGGCCAGGTCCGCGCGCGACGCCGACGAAGCGGACCCCGCGGGCGCCGCGGCGGCGAGCGCATCGACATCGACCGGACCGCCGAGCAGGTGCATGTAGCGGTCCTCGCGCTGTCCGTGCGCGCGCGGCACGCGCACGACCAGCGCGGGTTCGCGCTGGATCAGGCGTTCGACCGTGTCGCGCACGTCGTCGAGGCTCGGGAACTCGGCGAGGCGGTCTGTGCGCGCGTGCAGTTCGGCGAGCGTCTGCGGTCCGCGCAGCAGCATCACGCAGAGCACCGCGCGCTGGCGGGCCGTCGTGCCCCAGGTGGTGTCGAAGCGATGTTCGTAGCGCAGCGCGCGCTGCGACGAGGACGCGACCTTGACCAGGCCCTTGCCTTCGAGTGCACGCAGCGCGTGGGCGACCGTGCCCGGTTCCAGCTGCATGATCGGTTCGCGACTCGTCTTCTGGTTGCACGCGACGACGATCGCGTTTTCCGTGAGCGGGTACGCTTCGGGCGTCGCCGCCGCCTTCTCGACCAGGCAACCGATGATGCGCGCCTCGATCGGATCGAGCTCGACGGGCGGGCGCGGGTTCGGGCTGGCGTTCTCTTCCACGGGCGGCTCGGCGATCGAATGATTCCGTCGAGTCTAGCAGGACGCCGGTGCTGTCCGGCCGTGCGGGTCCGCGGATCAGTCCTCGTCCACGCTCACGCGCAGGTCGTCGATCGCGCGCGCTCCGAACACCCAGCCGTCGAACAGCGCGTCGTCGCCCGTCGCGACGCCATCCCCGGTGTCGCCGACCAGCATGCACACCGGCTCGAGGTCTTCCGGCATGTAGCGCATCGCGCGATGCTCGTCGTTGTCGTACCACGAGCAGATCCATTCCTCGGCGGTGCCTCCGAGCGTCATCACGTGCATGCTGCCGATCGGTCGCACCGCCATGCCGGCCACGAACTCGCCCTTGTGCATGGTCGTCGGACTCACGCCCGCCGCGTGCCGCGTGTCGCCGTGAAGCGTTCGAGCGCGAGCTGAAGCTCTTCGGCCTTGTCGCGGATCATGCGCAGCTTGGTGCGCGTTTCGATGATCTTCGCGACGAGTTCGGCGCGCAGTTGCAGTTGGGCGTCGCTCATCGGCTCTCCGAGCGAACACAGTTGGGCCGAATCGTCGCGGGCGCGTTCGAGCGCGTCGAGCGGCAGGTGCGAATCGTGGGCCGCGGAGATCTTGTGGAACATGGAAATGCTCCTGGAAGCGTTCGGATGCGGTGGGTGGGCCGCTGGCCGGATCCCGTCCCTGGATCCGGCCGTCGGTCGAGCGAGGACGGGCCGATGCGCGGGGCCCGCCTGCGCTCAGGGGCAAGCCAAGCTCGCCTCGGAATGCGCGATGACGACATCGGCCGTCACGAGGCTGGCCACGTTCATCGTCAGGTGGATCGCGTTGGATGTCGTCGACAGCGAATGGACGCCGTCACCCGTGGTGCTCTGTTCATTGAGGATGAGCGTGGCGCCGACGATGCCGAGCTGGCTGAGATCGATCACCGTGTTGGGCGGCGGATCGAGCGGCAGGCCTGGCACCGGAATGCCGAGAATCGTGACGACCGGGTCGACCAGACCGGCACCGCCCGGCGGCAACCCGCCCAGTCCGCCGCCACCGCCGCCGCCACCGCCGCCGCCGCCGTTGAGATTTCCGAAGTCGAAGCCGGTGCCGAACATGAAGTCGCCGAGCAGCGACTTCGGCGCTGGCGAAGCCTGCGGGCAGTAGCCCGAGAGCGAGGTGGTCGACTCGATATGGCTCGCGTCGAGCGACAGCACGTCGACCAGTCCCGTACCTGCCGACAGGGCGAGGTCGTTCACGCTTGCTCGCGCAGCGATGGCCGACATCGAGCCGCCCACATACTCGGCTTCGGACGAAAGCTCGCCCGTACTGAGCGTGATCAGCGACAGCGGATCACTGATCGCGAACGTCGGCAACTGCTGGGAATCGCTTGCGCTCGCCAGCACGTTGACGAGGGTCGCGTTGGTTTGCGGATTGACGACCAGCTGGGCGACACCGACGAGGTCGATGTCCAAAGCCAGATCGTAGGCGGCGGCATTACCGACCGGATTGGCCGCATGGGCGGCGGCGGTGCCGAGGGACAGCGCAGCCGCGAGGGCCGCCTTGCGAACGTTTCCCAGATACAGAGTCATTGCCTTCTCCTGGTGCTGCGACATTCGAGACGGTGCGGGGGCACCGTCTTCCTTGCGATCGCGTCGGATCGCATACTGGGCACCGGTGAATCGGGCCCATCCGAGTCGAGAGGCTTTCCGCGCCATTCAGGGGGTGGCCGGAGCGCCTGTTGCAATGCGTGCGGTCTGGAGCGTGCGAGCGACCTCGGTGGTTCTCGTGTATAGGTATAAACTTCAACTCGTGGGGGAATCTTTCTTCGAATCGACGAAGTGCAACAAGCTGGAAATTCCCTCGGTGGGATCCAGCCTTGCTGCACACCGCTGCGAAAAGCGATGGAAACTGCCGTGCAGCATGGGCAGTGGAAAGGCCGCCTGAGGAAATACGGTCAAAGTCACTAAACAAGCAGCATCGCTGAGGACGCCGATGTGAAGGAACGCGACACACGCGAACACGCGTTTACGGGACCGCGCCCGAACCGGATCAGACACGCGCGGCGGTTGGCACGACTTACGCAAGCAAAGCTCGCCGAGGCGATCGGCGTCGGCGCCAGCGCGGTCGCCCAATGGGAACTGCCGAACGGCACTGCGCCGACGGCGGAGCACCTCGAACGGATCGCGACCGTATGCGGCGTGTCGTTCGAATGGCTCGCGACCGGCCGTGGCGTCGCCGTGCAGGGCGTGACCGAGCCGCCCGCGATCGACACCAGCGAACTCGCGGCGGACGAAGTCGAGGATCGACTGCTCATCGCGTTCCGGCGCATCCCGCGCCGCAAGCGCGAGGCGTTCGTGCGCTGGATGGAAGACTTCTTCTAGCGAGCCGATGCCCGCGCGGAGCGCGAACCGATGCGTGCGCGCTCGCACGCGAGGCCGTCGCAGGCGAGTCGGGCGGGTCGCGCGCCGAGCGCGAGTCGCGCCGCCACGAGTGCGCGGCCGCATGGCGCGCTCGCGGCGGCACGCGCGTTCGCACGTGCCGCCCTGTCGCATCGTCCCGCCGTCCGCCGGCATCGCTGCCGCCCCGTGGGGCGGGTCGAGCGCGAAGCGCGAGTCCCGCCGCCGCGACGCGGCCGCAGCATCAGCCGTCGAAGCCGTCCGCGAAGATCGCGTCGCCACCTTGCGGCGCGTACACGTAGGCGCCACCGATCGAGGTGAACGCGAAAATGCGGCCATCCGGCGCGCGCTCGACCTTGCGCACGAAATACCCGGTGTCGTGGCGTGCGCTCCAGGTCGGCGCGCTCGGCTCGGCCACGTCGATTTCGTCGAGCCCGAATTCGTTGCCGACGTAGGCGACGTCACCGACGACGACGACGGAATGGGCGACGTTGTAGTCGGTGAGGTTCGGCGGAAATCCGGGCAGGGTCACGCTGCCGAGCAGCAGCGGCTGGGCCTTGTCGCTCGTGTCGACGACCTGCAGGGCATTGGCGAACGTCGTGTCCGAACCGCAGGCGACGTAGGCGGTATTGCCGTCTTCACTGACGTAGACGCCGTTCGCGTACGGGCAACTCGTTTCCTGGCCGACGAGCGTCGGTGCGGCCGGGTTCGACACGTCGACGATGCGCAGTCCGCCGTCGCCGAAATCGGCGCCATCGACGAGGAACGCGTAGTTGCCGCGCACCGTGAGGTCGTAGGTCTGGCTCGTCAGGAGCGAGCCGAGCTCCTGCGGCGCGGCCGGGTTGCCGACGTCGAGCACCTTGAAGATGCCGCCATTGGTCGTGCTCGCGACGTACACGCGATCGCCATGCGCCTCGATCGCGCTCGCGAACGGAAACTCGAACCGGCCGAGTTCGCCCGGCGCGGCCGGATCGGTGAGGTCGGCGATCAGCACGCCGTAGCCCCACGCCGCAAGGTAGGCACGGCCGCCGTCGACGGAGATGTCCTCCATGTCGCGCGCAGCGAGGAACGGCGGCAGGTCGGCGTCGTAGCGGCCGACCGGCGCGAGCGTGGCGCCATCGGCCACACCGAGGCCGTAACCTTCCTCGGCGAAGTACGCATGAGTGCCGTCGAAACCGGCCGCGTGCACGGAAACGCCGACCGGCACGGCGAACTGCGCCTCGAGCGTCGGCTGCAGCGGATCGGTGGTACCGAGCAGCACGGCGCGATCGGTGTGGGTGAGCACGAGGGGACCGAACGGCGTCACCGCGGCCTGGTCCGGCGCGAACGTCGGCGCGGCCACGGTGCGGATCATTGATGGCGCGCTCGGCGTCGTGAAATCCCATACCTGGATGCCGCTGTCGCCGACGAGGTAGAGCACGTCGCCGAGACGGATCGCGCCGGTCGCCTGGTCGATCGGCGTTGCGTACACCTGCGTGATGTTGGCGCCGTCGTGCGTGTCGTAGACGAGCAGGTCGTTGCCGACGCCGATCGCGTAGCCGTCGGTGAGCACGGCGCGCAGCACCGAACCGCCGTCGAGCGCGGCGCTGCCCTCGACGCTCGGCGCGGACGGATCGGACACGTCGACCGCGTAGACGAGCCGGTCGCCGAGGAAGCTGCTGCCGCTCGTGAGCAGCTGCGTGCCCGCGACCCCCATCGCGTCGAACGCGAAGATGTCCGAGGTCTGTCCGATCACGCTCGGCGCGAGCGGGGCGCTCGTGTCGAGCACGAACAGGCCGTTCTGCGCGTCGCCGAGGTAGAGGTTCGATCCGGACGCGACGAGCCCGACCGGGCCGAAGAAGTCCGACTCGACGTAATCGTCGTACTCGGCAGCGCCGACCGGATGCGCGGGGTCGGCGAGCGAGTAGATCGTGATGCCCGCACTCGTTCCCATCGAGCTCCACGCCGCATACAGGTGGTCGCCGACGACCGCGAGCGCGCTGATCGGACCCGGCGCCGGGTTCGCGCCGGTGCGGCCGACGTACGCGGGTTGGGCCGGGTCGCTCATATCCCAGACGTTGACCGTCGAACCGGTGCCGACATAGAGATAGTCGCCATAGGTCGCGGGCGACGACAGCGCGCCACCGCCCGCATCGACCCGCTGGAGCGTCTGCGCGGCGGCGACGCCCGCGAGTATCGACACGCCCAGACACAACGAAACCACCGTGCGCAGCCACTTCATTCGGTATTCCTCGACAGGGAAAGGGTGGACGCGGCGACACCTCGCGGCGTCGCACGCCGGCCCGCCGTCGCGACGACGGAAGACCCAAGCCATCCTCGCGGCCGACGCGCGTGCGTGCATGTCGCATCGATGCGGCAACGATGCGCGATCCATGTACCGCGACGCACCGCACGTGAAATACGTGCACAAACAATCCGATAGGAGCGTGCTCCGGGGCGGCGGCGTGATCGGGCGGTGGTGCGTGCAGCGCCTCTCGACCGTCAGATCGCACCCTGCACACGGGTCAAGGGGCCGTCAGAAGCGGACCCGGTACGCGGCCCAAGGGGGCTGCGAGCCGGAGCGTCGCGGTCGCGAACAGGTGCGCTCGCAGCGGCGAATGACCGTCCATGGCTCGCGCCGGCCTGCGCACGCCCCCCGATGCCGCCCGGGGCGCTCAGCGCGGACGCGCGCCGACGAGGTCCGCGTAGCCGGCCAGGAGGCGCGCTTCGTTCTCTTCCGCGCCGCGCGCGGCGTCGTCCTGGCCGAGCGCGCGGAACAGGCGCGACTGCGCGCCGGCGGCGCGCACATCGCGGTCCGCCCACAACGCGATGCGCCCGCTGACCGCACGCGCACTGTCGAGCTGGCTAGCCTCGACGAGCGCCTCGACGTAGGCCGCGCCGACCGCGACGAGGTCGTCGGGAACGCCGAGGCGTTCGGCCGCCTGCATCGCCTGCGCGAAGCGCTCGAGCGCGGGTTCGCGCCGATGTTCGGCCCAGGCCTGCTCCGCCACGGCGACGGCGGCCTGCATCGTGCGCCATTCGTCGCCCACCGCTTCCGCCTGCAAGAGCGCGGCCGTCGCGGCCGCGTCGGCGACCGCACCGCGTGCGCGCTGGATGCGCGCATGCAACACGAGCGCACGCGTCCATTCGATCGGGTCGCTCTCGCGCAACGCGGGCACGCGCGCGCGTTCGATCCGGCTCGCCGCGGCCACGAGATCGCCTGCGCGCAGTTCCACCGTCGCCGCGAGCGACGCCGCCGCGGCACGCGTGGAGGCATCGCGCTGCGGGTCGGCGTCGCGATCGATCTGCGCGAGCAGCGACCGCGCATCGGCGACGCGACCGACGCCGACGAGCGCGAGCGCACGCACGCGGGTGAGCTGCCAGCGCATGCGCCGGTTGTTCGTGTTCGCTTCCGGTGGCCAGAAACGTTCGCTGGTCGCGAACGCCGCATCGACCTCGAGCAGTTCGCTCTCGGCGAGCACCTGCTGCATCAGCGCGTAGGCGCGCCCTTCCCTCGCCCCGAGCCGCTCGAACTGGCGCACGGCGCCGCCCAGCACCGCGAGCGCATCGGCGGGCCGGTGGCGCATGCGCTGGAACTCGCCGAGGTTCACGTCGACGCTGGCGACGCCGAGGCCGTCGCCAATCGTCGCGAGTTCGGTGCGCGCCTGCGACAGTTCCGCGGTCGCCTCGTCGTAGCGGCCCTGCGTGGCGAGCAGCGCGCCTCGCCCGAGCCGAGCGACGCCGAGCACTTCGTGATCCGCCGCATTCGAACGCAGCGCGATCGCCTCGTCGTAGAGGTCGGCGGCGAGTTCGGCATGGTTGCGGCGCACCTGGGCCGCGGCGAGGGTGAGCATCGCCCGCGCCCGCAACGCATCGTCGCGGCCCGGCGGCAGGCGATCGACGAGCGCGTGCATGCGCGTCTCGGCTGCCTCGTATTCGCCGCTGCGCAATTCGATCTGCGCCATCCGATGCTCGACCCTCGGCGTTGCCCTCAGCGCGGCCGGAGCGGCCTGGATCAGCGCACGCGCCTGGTCGAGCTGGTCGGCGAGCATCGCCGCACCGCTGCGCTGCAGGAGTTCCTCCAGTGCGGGGGCGGCATCGCCGGCGGCCGCGTGCGGCTGCTTGCCGAGCTGGCGCAGGAGCGCGTCGGTCGCCTCGCGCGCGGCGGCGATCGCGTCGCCCACCGCGGAGAACGGCGCCCCGTGGCCCGGGATCACGACCTGCGGATCGAGCCGCGCGATCGTATCCAGCGCTTCGTGCGCCGCGGCGATCGCGGGGTTCGCGCCCTGCTCCGGCCACACGAACCCCATGCCGTTCTCCCACAGCGCGTCGCCCGAGACGAGGATGCGGTTCGCCGGCTCGAAGTACACCAGCGCATCCATGTCGTGGCCGGGCGTGCCGTGCGCCTCCCAGGTGAAGCCGCCCGCCTCGAACGTATCGCCCGCCGCGATCGTGTCGTCGAAGTGGAAGGGATCGGCGCGCTGGTCGAACTGCGCCATCCACACGCTCTGCGGCGTCCACGGGTCCACGTGCTTCACCTCGCCCTCGGGAATCGTGATGCGGCACCCGTAGGCCGAGGCGATCGCCGCGTTGCCGCCCATGTGGTCGGAATGGCAATGGGTGTTGATGAGCCGCTCGAGCGGCTCGCCCTCGAGGCCGCCGGGACCCGCGAGGAGCGCGAGCGTCTCCTCGCGATGGGTGCAGTAGCCGGAGTCGATCGCGACGTTCTCGCCGCGAGCGCGAAGCACGGCCGTGTTCGAGTTGAGCCCGCCGCGCACGATCACGCGGACGGAGGAAGGAAGCGTGGGGGCCATATAGACTTTATGCCATGAATCCACCCGACCGTCCGCTCGCGGACGTCC
>DASTSE010000286.1:0-2850 GCA_035760865.1 Dokdonella sp. | reverse complement strand
AGGTGCTCGACGTGGTCGCGTCGCCATCCGGCCACTGTTGCGGCACCCGACGCAGCGCATCCGTCGCGTAGCCGAGCGACTGCAGGCGTGAAACGAGCAGGCGATAGCGCGACTCGGGAATCGTCGGCGTGCGCGCCATGATCCACGCATAGTCGCGTGCGCTGCGCCCGATGATCGTTTCCTGGTAGTCCGGATCGAGGTAGGCGATCACGTACTCCGCGCGGATCGGCCAGATGAACTGCATGCCCCAGATCGCGTTGCCCGTGCCCGCGCGGACGTATCCACGCGCATGCATCGTCTCCAGCGGTGCTTCGGCGCTGCCACCGCGGTAGCGAAACGTCGTCGTCACCGTGCCGTCGTCGGCGAGGCGATAGCTCTCCACCGCATTCCACGCGTCCCGCTCGGGCCGGCTCGGGATGTGCGCGATGACGTACCAGTCGCCCATGAAGCGCGGCAGGTCGACCTGGCTCACCGAAGGCATCGGCGCGCTGCTGCGACCGCAACTGGCTGCCGTGAGGGTGAACACGCTCGCTCCGGCGATGGCCGCGACGAGCAGCGGGCGCATGCTCATGACGGCCTCCGCATGCGGTAGTGGGCGACCATCCATTCGCGGCCGCCGGCGTAGCCGAACAGCTCCGCGCACGCCATCCAGAACATGCGCCAGCGCTGGGTCCACAGGTTCGCCGCGGAACCGTAGGTCGCGCGCATGAGCGGCTCGATGACGTCGCGGTGGCGATCCTGGTTTTCGAGCCAGTGCTCGGCCGTACGCTGATAGTGGCGTCCGTCGAGGAGCCAGCGGCGCTCGAGCCGGAGCGCGTCCTGGAACCACAGCAGCGTGTCCGCCGCCGGCATGAGGCCGCCGGTGAAGAAGTGGCGACCCATCCAGTTGTCCTCGCCCTCGGTCTCGAACGGATACATCGCGGTGCGGTGGCAGAAGATGTGCACGAACAGCGACCCGCCGGGACGCAGCCAGGTTGCGATGCGCGCGAGCAGCAGGCCGTAGTTGCGCATGTGCTCGAACATCTCGATCGATACGCAACGGTCGTAGGCCGAGGGCGCGAGATCGAGCCGGTTCACGTCGCAGGTGATCACGTCGACGTTGGAGAACCCGCGTTCGCGGCAGCGCTCCTCGATCCAGGCGCGCTGGGTGCGCGAGTTGGACACGGCCGTGATGCGCGCGTGCGGATAGCGCTCGGCCATCCAGAGCGTGAGCGAGCCCCAGCCGCAGCCGAGTTCGAGGATCTGCTGCCCGTCCGCGAGTTCGGCGCGTTCGCCGTACAGCTCGAGCATCGCCGATTCGGCCTCGGCGAGCGTCTCGTCGCCGCGCGGGTACCAGCACGCCGAATACTTCAGGCGTGGCCCGAGGCAGTGGCGGAAGAAGTCGGCAGGAAGCTCGTAATGCTGGCGGTTCGCCGCATCGGTGTGGATCGCGAGCGGACTGTCGCGCAACTGCGCGATGCCCTGCTGGAATGCGAACGCGGCCGCTTCGACGCCGCACTCGCGTTCCTCCGCCAGGCGCAGCGAACAGAGCCTGCGGATTCCCGCACGGATCACCGCATCGGGCAGCAGCCCGCGTTCGGCGAGGCCGAGCAATCCCGGCGCTGGCCGATCGGCAGGCAGCTCGAACCGGCCGGGTATCGCTGGTGCATTCATCGTTCTCTCCTCGGAAACCACGGAAACAACATCGGCGTGCTGCGCTGGTAGGCGCGGTAGTCCTCGCCGCGCGTTCGCAGCGCTTGCGCTTCGGTGAACGGAATCCCGCTCAGCCAGCGCAGGAACACGTACATGAGCAGCGGGCCGGACCATGCCATCCACGCGAGCGGCGAGCCGACCGCGAGGAACACGTACGCGAACCAGTGCAACCATTCGAAGAAGTAGTTCGGATGGCGCGAATACCGCCACAGGCCCGCGCGACAGGTCCTGCCGCGGTTCGCGCGGTCGGCGCGGAAGCGCGCGAGCTGCGCGTCGGCGATCGACTCCCCGACCAGGGCGACGAGCCAGGTGCCGACGCCCGCGGCGATCCAGCCGGGCGCGGCCCGAGGGTTCGCCGCCACCGCCGCGAACGGCACCGCGAACAGGGCGACCAGGAAGGCCTGGAACTGGAAGAACGCGAACCATCGGCGCTGGTCGTCGCCCCAGCGGCCGCGCAGGTACGCGTAACGCCCGTCTTCGCCCTCGTGACGCACGCGCGACCACAGGTGCCGAGCGAGACGCGCACCCCAGGCGCCGCCGAGTACGGCGAGCGCGACGCGCGGTGCGAGGGCTCCGCTTCCCAGGGCCGCGAGCACGACGCTGCCGGCGCCGACGCCTGCGGCCCAGATCACGTCGACGATGCCCGCGTTGCGGCGGCGGCGCTGCCACCACCAGCCCGCCGCCTGCGCGAGCGCAGCCGACGCCCAGACGATCGCGAGCGACGCGAGCGCGCTCATGCCGCGTGCTCCCCGATTGCGCGGCGATCCCGCGAAAGCGTGGCGAGCAGCGGCATCGCGAACGTCCATGCCAGCGCGATCGCGGCCAGGCCCGGGCGCTCGAACCCGACCGCACCGAGGCGCGCGGCGCCGAGGTAGGCGAGCGGCCCGCCGGCCGCACCCGCGATCGCGGCGAGCCATGGCCGACCCTGGAGGAACGCGAGCGAGTGCGCGAGCGTGAGGCCGAACGCGACCCAGATCGAAAGGATCCAGACCGGCGCCGCGAGCGCGGGAGCGGGCGTCGCGTAGCGCACGAGGCCGCCGAGCGCCATCGTTCCGTCGACGACCACGCCGACGGCGAAGCACGTCGCGACCAGCGCGACGTCGAGGCGGGCACGCGTCGATCGGCGCAGTTCGAATGCCGCGAACACCAGGGCTGCCG
>DASTSE010000285.1:0-9942 GCA_035760865.1 Dokdonella sp. | reverse complement strand
CCGATGTGGCAGTCGCGATCGAGGTAGTCGACGAGTTCGGCGCGCTCGCCGGTGAAACAGTGCACGACGGCGCGCGCGACGCGCGCGCGCACCGCGTCGAGGCACGCGATGAAATCCGCATGCGCATCGCGCTGGTGCAGGAACAGCGGCTTGCCGCAGTCGACCGCGATCGCGAGCTGGCGCTCGAATGCGGCGACCTGCGCCGCGTGCGGCGAATAGTTGCGGTAGTAGTCGAGACCGGTCTCGCCGACCGCCTTCACCTCGGGCGTTGCGACGAGTTCGCGCAGCAGCGCGTCCGTGGATTCGTCGTATTCATGCGCGTGGTGCGGGTGCACGCCCGCGGTCGCGTGCAGGAAGCCCGGGTGCGCCTGCGCGAGCGCATGCGCAGCCCGGCTGCCGCCCGCGCTCGCGCCGGTGACGACGATCGCGGCGACGCCGTGCGTACGCGCGCGGTCGAGCACCGCGTCGAAGTCGGGCCGGAACGATTCGTGCGTGAGGTTGGCGCCGATGTCGACCAGTGCGAGGGCCGCGTCTTTCATGTCGGGTGGCTCTTCATCCGGCGATGCAAACGCGCGATTATGCGCACTCTGCGCCGGGCTCGCATCCGGCGCGGTTCACCGCGAATTCATTGCCGCCCGGGGAAGCTCGCGCGGTCCAACTTGGGGAACCATCATGAAAAGCCCGCTCCGCCTGACGCTCACCCTGGCCGCAGGCGTCGCCGCCCTGCCCGCGCTCGCCGCGACCGCGCCTGCGGCCGACGTGCGAGCCGCCCACGACGCTGCCGCCACGCAGATTCGTGCCGCCCTGACCCAGGCCGCGGCGAATGCGAAGGCGGCTGCGACGAAACGCTCCAAAGCGATGGGCAACGACGTCTATCCGGGAACGCCGCTCGCGAACGAATTCCGCGCCTATCCGCCGAGCTGTGCGGCATGGCCGCTGCCGGACAAGGCGAGCGGCCCGACCCAGACCGCGCGCGTGCGCCTGTACACGCGCAACTCGGTCGGCCAGGCCCTGAACCCCGAAACGGTCACGATGACGCTCTGGCGCATCGCCTGCAGCAGCTCCGGCGCCGAGACGCCCTACAACACCGACGGCGGCTACAACGCGATGACGCTGCTGCGCATCGACCGCGACAGCGCCAACGAAGGCCACACCGACTACTTCCCGACCTTCCCCTCGCTGCGGGTGCAGCAGGGCAACGTAGGCTACGACGACGTCGAGAGCTTCGTCCGCGCGGCGACCGAACCGAACACGTTCACCGCCGACTTCCAGTTCGACACGCCGGTATTCTCGAGCACGACCTTCGTGCTCGAGAACTACAACTTCGACGCCGACTACCAGCACTACTACAGCTACGCCTACAAGCTGCAAGTGAATCCGTACACCGGCAGCACGGGCGACATCGCCGAGTTCAACGTCGCGGCGTACCTGCCCGCGCAGGGTACGTATCCCGATGCGTTCGCTCCGCTGCCGCTCGACGGCTACTCCGCCGCGCAGTGGATCAACACGCAGTTCAACGAGGGCCTGCTCGTGCAGATGACCGAACAGCCGCAGTCGAACGGCTCGACGGTGCGCCAGCTCGTGTTCGACCTGCTCACCGAAGACCTCAACGGCGATCCGCTCTGGCTCGTCGGCAACGCGCCGTTCAACGTCGGCCAGACCAGCATCACCGTCGACGTGAACTACCTCGGCAACGGCCTCTCGCAACTGCCGTACGGCAGCGCGACGTTCGAAGTCCGCGACTGCAACCACCTCGACGTCACGTTCGCAGCGGACGCGAACCTGCCGAACCCGATCCCGACGATCAACGGGCTCACCACGTACGATCGCTTGTTCACGCCGAACGGCATGACCTGCGAGTAAATCCCGCGCGCAGTCGACGAACGGCGCGGCCGGCGACGGCCGCGCCGTTTTTCGTTGCGGCCGCGCCGCCGCGGCGCGGCGCCTACAATGCGCGGCCGCCCACCGTATCCGCCATGCCCGCTGCCGCGCCGCAACCGATCGACGCCGTCCTGCCCGAGCTGCTCGCGACGCTCGCCGCGCGCACGCGCGTCGTGCTCGAGGCGCCGCCCGGCGCGGGCAAGACCACGCGCGTGCCGCCGGCACTGCTCGATGCGGAGTGGATGGCCGGCCGCAAGCTGCTGCTGCTCGAACCGCGCCGAATCGCCGCCCGCGCGGCGGCGGAGTTCATGGCGGCGCAACGGCGCGAGCGCGTCGGCGAAGGCGTCGGCTACCGCATCCGCTTCGAGAGCCGCGTGTCGGCGGCGACGCGCATCGAAGTCGTCACCGAAGGCATCCTCACGCGCATGATCCAGGACGACCCGGAACTGTCCGGCGTCGGCGCGATCCTGTTCGACGAGTTCCACGAACGCCACCTGCACGGCGACCTCGGCGCCGCGCTCGCGCTCGACGTGCAGGCGAACCTGCGTCCCGACCTACGCCTCGTGATCATGTCGGCGACGCTCGACGGCGAACGCGTCGCGCGCTGGTTCGACGCGCCCTGCGTCGCGAGCGAGGGCCGCAGCCATCCCGTGCGCATCGTTCACCCGCCCGCGCGCAGCGGCGAAGCCTGGCCCGAGCGCGGCTGGCCGTTCGGCGTGCGCCGTGCGATCGAGCACGCGCTTGCCGAAGCCGATGGCGACGTGCTCGTGTTCCTGCCCGGCAAGCGCGAGATCGAACGCGTGCGCGCGGCGCTCGCCGATCTCGCGCCGGAGTCCGCAGGGAGCGGAGGGGGCCGGGAGGCTTCTTCCGCCCTGCGCGTCGAGGTCGTCGCGCTGCACGGCGACCTCGCGCTCGCCGAGCAGCATGCGGCGCTCGCAGCGGCCGCATCCGGATGTCGCCGTGTCGTGCTCGCGACCAATGTCGCCGAGTCGAGCCTGACCTTGCCCGGCGTGCGCGCGGTCGTCGACCTAGGCCTCGCGCGCGAACCGCGCTTCGATCCGAACAGCGGCTTCACGCGGCTCGATACGAGCGCGATCTCGCAGGCTTCGGCCGACCAGCGCGCAGGCCGCGCGGGCCGCCTCGGACCCGGCCATGCGTATCGGCTGTGGCCGCAAAGCCGCCGCCTCGACGCCGAGCGCACGCCCGAGATCGCCCAGGTCGAACTGTCGCGGCTCGCGCTCGAACTCGCGGCCTGGGGCAGCGACGCGTTGCGCTGGCTCGATCCGCCGCCCGCGGGCGCCCTCTCGCAGGCACGCGACCTGCTTCGACGCCTCGGCGCGCTCGACGTCGACGGGCGCCTCGCACCGCTCGGCCGCCGCATGCTCGACTTCGGCGCGACGCCGCGGCTCGGCGCCGCGGTGCTGCGCGCCGATCCGGCCCGGATGGCGCTCGCCTGCGACATCGTCGCGCTGGTGGAGGCGCGCAGTCCGCTGCGCGGCGACGCCGGCCGCAGTGACGACTTCCGTGCGCGCGTCGCCGCGCTGCACGCCTGGCGGCGCCGCGATCGCGATGCGGCGCGCGCGGGCGGCGCCGATGTCGGCGCGCTCGCGGCGATCGCGCAGGCAGCCGGTGCGTGGCTGCAGCGCCGCGATGATCGGCCTCGCCGTGGGAGCGGCGGCCACGATGCCGCGCCGCGGCGACCGCGGACCGACGACGGAAGGCCGGAAGGCGTCGCGACGCGCACCGACGCGGACTCCAGCGGGATGTCGCCGACGACCGTCGGCGACGTGCTCGTGCACGCATTTCCCGATCGCATCGCGAAACAGGATCCGGCCAATCCGCGTCGCTACACGCTCGCCAACGGTCGCGGTGCGCGCCTCGCCGACGACAGCGCGTTGTACGGCGAGCCATGGCTCGTCGTCGTCGACCTGCGCCAGGAGGATCGCGACAGCCTCGTCTTCGCAGCCGCGCCGTTCGATCCGGCGCTGCTCGAGCGCGATTTCGCGTCGCGGATCGTGCGCGAGCGCAGCGTGCGCTGGAACCGCGACACGCGTGCGGTCGACGCGTTCGAGCAGCGCCGCTTCGACGCGATCGTGCTCGAACGCCGCAGCGTGCCCGCACGGCCCGAAGACGCAGTGCCCGCGCTGCTCGCCGCCGTGCGCGAACTCGGCCTCGCCGCACTGCCCTGGAGCGAGCACGCGCGCGAGTTGCGCCTGCGCGTGAACGCGCTGCGCGACTGGTGTCCCGAGCTCGGCCTGCCCGATTTCTCCGACGCCGCGCTGCTCGCGTCGCTCGACGACTGGCTCGCGCCCTACCTCGCCGGCAAGCGGCGCCTCGACGCACTGCAGGCGGCGGAACTCTCCGAAGCGCTCGCGGCGCGCATCGACTTCGCGCAGCGCCGTGCGCTCGACGAGCAGGCGCCGGTCGCGCTGCGCGTGCCGAGCGGCATGGAGCGCCGGATCGCCTACGCCGCCGGCGCACCGCCCGTACTCGCGGTCAAGCTGCAGGAGTTGTTCGGCCTCGCCGACACGCCGCGAATCGCCGGCGGTCGCGTCCCGCTCACGCTGCACCTGCTCTCGCCCGGCGGCAAGCCGGTGCAGGTCACGCAGGACCTCAAGAGCTTCTGGGAGCGCACGTACCCGGAAGTGAAGAAGGAACTCAAGGGCCGCTATCCGAAGCACCCGTGGCCGGACGATCCGTGGACGGCGACGCCGACGCACCGCGCGAAGCCACGCGGGACGTGAGTCTCGTGGGGGATAGGTCGCTGCGAAGGAGCAGCAACCGCTCGATCGGACCCGCGCCTGGGCGCTCGCACTCTCCGAACGGGTCGGCCACGACAAGGCCGCCGTCGCCCTCGCCGACACGCTCGCGCGGCGCCCGCGGGCCATCGGGGCGCGAGCTTTCATGCGCGACATTGGTGTTGGTTTCTCGGCGGGGCGAGTGTTCGACGCGTGAGATCGGGTTCCGGGACCGGGCGCCCGGGCATGGAGCTCGGCACTTCGCGTTCCCAGCTCGGCGTGCTGCGCCGGGAGCTCGAACTTTCGAGTTCGGAGCTCGGAAGCTCGAGCTCGGTGCTCGACATTTCGAGATGCATGCTCCGATGTTGGCGTCCGACGCTCGAGCTTTCGAGATCCGGGCTCCGGCCTTCGAGTTCGGCGCTCGAAGGCTCAGGTCCTGCGTCGGACGTTTCGAGCGTCGCGCCTGGCGCGCCGAGTTCGGCGCTCTGCGGTTGAAGCGCGGCGCCGGGAGGTTCGAGCAATTGTCCTGGCATGCGACGCCGCGTCGTCGGTCCGTCGATTTCCGTGGGTGGTGTCTGCGGTTGGGGTGAAGTGCCCAAGGGTGTATGAGCGCATCGCCTCGACGCTCCGCCCGCCGCGCTGCCCGCGTCGGCTTCTCCCGGCAGCGATTAGAGCGGACATTCATGCGTGACTTCGTGCGTGTGCCTTCGGCTCGGCCTTGCCGGTTGCGCTGTGCGCGTCCGGCCCACGAACACCGTAGGCCGGGCAATCGCCAGGTCTAGGGGCCCGACGCGACGAGGTGTCCGCATCGATCCGCTTGCTTTGCTTTGGCTCCTGCGCGCAGGAGCGCGCTGCTCTCGGGGCCCCCTTCAGCGGCGGTGAACGGCGGACGGATCAGCCCGCAGGGGCGCGCATAGGGACGTGCGCGCGTTCGCCGTCGGCGCAGGAGGCGCCGTCGGCGAACCCCGGCCGCCGTTCACGCACCCGCAGGGCAGGATGCCCGGAGGGCGCCGCTGTCGGGGTGCCCTTCTCTTTGGTTACTTTCTCTTGGGCAAGCAAGAGAAAGTAACCCGCTCGCAGGGATGCGAGTGGAACACGCAGGGATGCGGGTCGGTGTCGCGAAAGATGCTTTGCGCTGCCGTTCAACAAGAAGAAACGACAACGAACAGCGCACGCACAAGCGCTCCCGTAATCGCGAGAGCGAACACGAACGGAGGCGGCGCCTCAGCGCCGCGCCTGCGCCTCGCGCTGGCTCACGATCACGCTGCCGAGGATCATCGCACCCGCGACCAGCATCGTCGCGGTCGGCGTTTCGGCGAGCAGCAGCCAGCCCCAGAACACGCCGAACAGCGGCACGAGGTAGGTGCAGGTGGTCGCGCGCGCGGCGCCGACGCGCTGGATCAGGCGGAAGAAGAACGCGTAGGCGATGCCCGTGCAGAGCACGCCGAGCGCGATCGCGCTGCCCCACGACGCGCTCGACGGCGAATGCGCGGGCCAGCTCGCGAGCGCGAACGGCGCGAGCATGAGCGCGGCGCAGCCGAGCGTGCCCGCGACCGCGGCGAGCGGCGGCACGCCGGCGAACCAGCGCTTGGTGAAGTTCGCGGCGAAGCCGTAGCAGGCCGACGCCGCGGTACCCGCGAGCGCGGCGGAGAACACGTCCGAGCCGGCGACCTTGCCGCTCATGAGGACGACCACGCCGACGAAGCCGACGACCATCGCGAGCGCGCGGCGCAGGCTCACGCGTTCGCCGTAGACGAGCAGCGCGACGAGCGCGGTGAACAGCACGGTGAGGCTGTTCGCGATCGCGCCGACGCCCGCAGGCGCGCGCTCGGCGCCCCAGGCGAACAGTGAGAACGGGATTGCCGAATTGAGTGCGCCGACGATCGCGAACTGCGCGACGCGCTTGGCGTCGAGCAAAGCGCGCGCCTGCCACAGGAACGGCAGCAGGATCAGCGCGCCGAGCACGATGCGCACCTCGACGAGTGCGAACGGTCCGAACTCGGGCGCTGCGACGCGCATGAACAGGAACGAGCCGCCCCAGATCGCGCCGAGCGCGACGAGTTCGAGCGGGGTCAACCAGTCGGTGCGCGGCGCGGTGTCGACGAGCGTGTCGGTCATGACGCGGATCTCCTGCGGTCGCGCGGCGGCGGGTGTCCTTGCATGGGGCCACTGTGCGCCGATTCCAGTGGCCGAGGCGGGCCAGTTCGTACGGATTGGATGGGACCGGTGCAGCCTGCCCTGGGCCGTCGCGGGATGCTTCGGGGAAGCCCGAAACGACGCTCCGGCGAATCGGCTACGCTGCCGTCGTGATCGCCGCCGCACCGACCAGTCGCCACCGCCTCGCCGAGATCGGCAGCCTGCTCGCCGAACCCGCGCGCGCGGGCATCCTGCTCGCACTCATCGACGGCAGCGCGCGGCCGGCGGGCGAGCTTGCCGGTCTCGCGGGCATCGCGCCCGCGACCGCGAGCGCACATCTGCAGCGCCTCGTCGGCGGCGGCCTGCTCGCGGTGCATGCACAAGGTCGGCACCGCTATTTCCGGCTCGCGGGCGAAGAGGTCGCGCACCTCGTCGAGACGCTCGCGGTCGCGGGCGCGCGAACGCCGGCCGCGGATGCGTCGTCCGCCGCGGATGCACCGCTGCGACGCGCGCGCACGTGCTATCGGCATGTCGCCGGCCGACTCGGCGTCGCGCTGTTCGAATGCCTGCGCGAGCGCGACGCCCTCGAACTCGGCGACGACGCGATCCGTCTCGGCGCGGCAGGCGCACGCTGGCTGCGCGACGTCGGCCTGTTCGACGCCGGCGACGAAGGCCGTGCGCTCGCCGGCCGAAGCTGCGTCGACTGGACGGAGCGGCGTTTCCATCTCGCGGGCGCGTTCGGCAACCGGCTCGCCGAGCGATTGTTCGAGCGCGGCTGGCTGCGACGGCGGCGCGATTCGCGCGCGCTCGCGCTCGGCCCGCGCGGCGACGCCGGACTGCGCGCGCTCGGCATCGACTGGACACGGCTGTAGTCGCGCGCTGCTCAGTCGCGCGGCCGGCCGTCGCGGCATGCGCTCGCGGCATCCGCGCGCACGAAGTGTGCGGTCCAGTTCGTCTCCCAGGCGCGGCCGTCGTACGAGAACGCCTGTTCCCAGCGCGCGTGGTCATGGTCGAGCTTGTCCCATCGGTACCGCACCTTGACCGGCCGACCGCCGTCGACATCCTCGCCGTAGAACTCGCCGCGCGCGCCGTCGAAGCCGCCGACGACGGGCGCCTCCAGGCGCCCGCTCGTGCTGTCGATCCACCAGATCGACCATTGCTTCGTCGCGAGATCGAAGCTGCGCAAGGTGAAGCCGGCCCATCCCCTGGTCGGGAAGCGGATCTCGTCCGCGGTGACGCGGCCGTCGAGGTAGGGCGTCATGCACAGCGTCGCGGGGAACGTGTCCCAGGCGTCGCTGCCGACACCGCGCGCCTTCAGGCGGTGCTGCGTCGTGCGCCAGCCGCCCGCGAAGTACTCGAAGTCGTGCGCGCCGCCCGTGCGTGCGTTCGTATAGCCGGGCGGATCGGGCAACGCCGCCGCGATCGCCGTCGACGCGGTCGCGGCCATGGATGCCGCGAATGGAAGGACCGCGACCGTCGCGGCGCGAGTGAGCGGGATGCGGCGCATGGCGAGCCTCGTCGTGACGGTGACAGCCGATCACGCGAGTCTAGGCGCGCGCCGCGCGACGGCACGGTCCGCTTGGCGCGCGATCGATGGAGCCGATCAGCCGTTCAGATGCGTCCGGCGCGCAGGTGGAAGTCCCAGCGCACGCGGCGCGCGTGCGTCGGATGACCCCAGCCGCGAGCGATCTCGTCCTCGACGAGCGCGACCGGATCCTCGCCGTTCGCGGCGATGTAGCGTTGCGTCGCGGACCACGAGCGCAGGTAGGCGAGGAACTGCGCGAGCGTCCACTCGACGTGCATGTCGAACGCCGGCGCCGCGATCTCGTCGAACGGGAACGGCAGCGTGCGATAGCCCTCGTCGATGTAGCGACGCTCGGGCGGCCAGTACGGTCCGGTCAGGTCGACGTAGAGCCGGTTCTTCGCCGCATCGACCGCAGGCGAGACGCTGCAGTCGGCGTAGCTCCATGCGGCGACGATGCCACCGGGCCTGAGCACGCGCCGCACCTCGGCGTAGTAGCGTGCATGCTCGAACCAGTGCAGCGCTTGCGCGACGGTCGCGAGGTCGGCGCTGGCGTCCGCGAGCGAACAAGATTCGGCGGGTTCGACGCGATAGTCGATGTTCGGTCGCGCTTCGGCATGGGCGATCTGCGTCGCGCTCGGGTCGGTCGCATGCACATGCGCGAACCGCTGCGCGAGCGCGACGCTCGCCTGACCATTGCCGCAGCCGGCATCCCAGGCGAGCGAGCGGGCGGGCGCCTGCGTGGCGAGCCAGTCGAACAGCGCCTCGGGGTAGGTCGGGCGCGCTTCGTGGTAGGCGCCCGCATGGGCGGAGAAGTGGTCCTTGAACGACATGTGCGCATGTCCCTGTGGGGCGGGAGCCGCGATGCTCGCCCTGTGCCCCCGCGACCGCAAGCCCGTCGGCCCGGGCGAAAACCCGCAGGGCTGGCGTCGAAGGCTGCCTCGCCTCGCCCGCCGTCACTGCGCGGACGCGGCCACGATACGCGTCTGGCCCGGCGCGAGGCCGTCGAGCGCGTACGGGCCGACCCGCTCGCGCACCAGGCGCAAGGTCGGCAGGCCGACCGCGGCGGTCATGCGCCGCACCTGGCGGTTGCGGCCTTCGCGGATCGTGAGCCTGAGCCACGCGTCGGGAACGCTCTTGCGGAAGCGCACGGGCGGATCGCGCGGCCACAGCCACGCGGGCGGCGCATCGAGCGCGTCGACGTCGGCGGGCAAAGCCGGCCCGTCGGCGAGCGCTACGCCGCGCCTGAGCGCATCGAGCGCAGCCGTCGTCGGCGTGCCTTCGACCTGCACGAGGTAGGTCTTGGGCTGCTTGTGGCGCGGATCGGTGAGCCGGTGCGCGAGTGCGCCGTCATCGGTGAGCAGCAGCAGGCCTTCGCTGTCATGGTCGAGACGTCCGGCCGGATAGACGTCCGGAACGTCGACGAACGCGGCCAAGGTGAGCCGCGGCGGATCGCTGCGGTCGGTGAACTGGCACAGCACGCCGTACGGCTTGTTGAGCAGGACGAGCATGCGGCCCGCAGCGGCGCGTTCGCACGGCGTACGCGCCGACGGTGCGTCAGTGCTTCTGCGCCGGATCCGGCTGGCGGAAGATCGTGTCGCCGGACGGCTTGACGAACTTCAAGGTCATGCGGTCCGATTCGCCGATCGCGACGTACTTGTCCTT
>DASTSE010000284.1:0-5148 GCA_035760865.1 Dokdonella sp. | reverse complement strand
CAAACCCCAGATCTCAAACCTCAAATCTCAAACCTCCAATCTCAAATCTCAAATCTCAAATCTAGACCCCTCATCTCTCAACGGCCCCCCCCCATGGACGCCTTCAGCTACCTCTCCGTCCTGCTGTCGATCATCCTCGGCCTCGCGATCACGCAGGTGCTCAAGGGCTTTCGCGGGCTCATGCAATCGCGCGCGCGGCTGCGCATGTACTGGCCGACCGTGGTCTGGGCGATCCTCGTGCTCGTGATCGCGGTGCAGTCGTGGTGGGCGATGTTCGACCTGCGCGACCATCGCGACTGGACCTTCCTCGCGTTCTCGGTCGTGCTGTCGCAGACGATCGTCGTCTACCTGCTCGCCGCGCTCGTGCTGCCTGACTTCTTCGGCGAAACGGGGTTCGACCTGCGCGCGCACTACTACGACCATCACCGCTGGTTCTTCGCGCTGCTCGTCGCGCTGATCGGCGTCAGCATCGTGAAGAGCCGCTTCGTATACGGCGAGTGGCCGCATCCGCTCAATTTCGCCTATCACCTCGTGTTCGCGACCACCGGCCTGGTCTGCGCGTACACGCGCAACGCGCGTTTCCACGAAGTCATGACCGTGGTCGCGGTCTTCAGCATCGGCAGCTACATCGCGCTGTTGTTCACGTACCTCACCTGAAGCGGGCGCGCGTGCCGCTGCCGCGACGCCGCGTACGGTCGCGGTCGATTGACCATCGCGACGAGCGCATAGCTGACGATCAGCAGCAGGAACCACGAGCCGAGCTTGCCGAGGCGCACGAGCGCCCAGCCGTGGGCCTGGTGCGGATAGGTCCAGGTGTGGGTCAGCGTGCCGAGGTTCTCGGCGATCCAGATGAACGAGGCGACGAGCGCGAAGCCGAGCAGCAGCGGCATGCGCCGGTGCGCGCGCCAGACGCGGTAGTGCACTTCGGTGCGCGCGAACAGCCATGCGGTCGCGGCGAACAGCGCCACGCGCAGGTCGATCCAGCGGTGGTGCGTGTAGAAGTTCGCGTAGATCGCGAACGCGAGCGCGGCGACGGCCCACGGTTTCGGATGGTGCGTGAAGCGGAAGTCGAACAGGCGCCAGCAGCGCGCGATGTAGCTGCCGATCGCCGCATACATGAAGCCCGAGAACAGCGGCACGCCGCCGATGCGGAAGATCGCCTCTTCCGGATACGTCCACGAACCGACGCCGGTCTTGAACACCTCCATCGCGGTGCCGATCGCGTGGTAGACGAGGATCACCTTCGCCTCGTCGGGCGTCTCCATGCGCATGGCGAGCAGCAGCGCCTGCAGCGCGAGCGCGGCGAGGAACAGCGCGTCGTAGCGCGCGAGGGTCGCGCCGACCGGGTACCACAAATACGTGGCGACGATCAGCGCGACCGTCGCGCCGCCGAACAGGCAGGCCCAGGCCTGCTTGCAGCCGAAGCGCACGAACTCGTAGGCGATCGCGCGCCTGCGCGTGCGCGCGAAGCGCGCCGCGAAACGCGCCTCGGCAGCGGCGCAGCGCGCGATCAGCGGCCAGGTACGGTCTGCGGGCGATTGCGGTGGTTCGACGCACGCGCGGACGCGCGTGGCGGCGGGACGACGACCCGATGCGAGCATGAGATGCCTCCTTGCACGCGAGGGTGGCTGCAGCGCATGTCGAACCGCGGGCGCGGATATGGCGCGGCACTGGCCGCGTCACGCGACGCGATGGGTCGGCCGGCGCCGGCTGCAGCCGCCGGCGCGGGTTTCGCGATGCGCCCGCGCGCGCTACGCTCGCGCGAGCCGTCCTCGCCGGAGCCTGCCATGGCCGCGCACGCGTCGCCCAAACTCGCCGTCCTCATCGATGCGGACAATGCGCAGCCCGCCGTGGTCGAGGGCCTGCTCGCCGAGATCGCGAAGTACGGCACCGCGACGGTCAAGCGCATCTACGGCGACTGGACCGGGCCCCAGCTCAAGGGCTGGAAGGAGGCGCTGCTGACGCACGCGATCCAGCCGATCCAGCAGTTCCGCTACACGACCGGCAAGAACGCGACCGATTCGGCGTTGATCATCGACGCGATGGATCTTCTCTATTCGGGAAAGCTCGGCGGGTTCTGCATCGTCTCGAGCGACAGCGACTTCACGCGCCTCGCCGCGCGCGTGCGCGAAGCCGGGCTCGTCGTCTATGGTTTCGGCGAGAAGAAAACGCCCGCGCCATTCGTGTCCGCGTGCGACAAGTTCATCTACACCGAAATCCTCGTCGCCAAGGACGACGAAGCCACGGCGCCGGAGCCGCGCAGCGCGGCCCAGCTCAAGCAGGACGCGCGCCTCGTGAACCTGCTGCGCAACGCGGTCGAAGCCGCCTCCGACGATTCGGGCTGGGCGTTCCTCGGGGCGATCGGCACGGTCATCGCCAAGCAGGCGCCCGAGTTCGACGCGCGCAACTACGGTTACCAGAAGCTCAGCGAACTCGTCGCCGCGAGCGGCCTGTTCGAGATCGAGAAGCGCAAGACGGGCGACGGTTCGATCACGTCGATCTACGTTCGCCGCGCGGCAAGGCGCGCTCGGCGCGGAGCGTAGGGCGGGCCCTGGCCCACCACGGCGAAAGAGCCTCGCCGCTTCCGCCGCTCCCCAACGAGCGTGCTCGCGCAGGGTAGGCCTCGGCCCTCCGTTGCGAATGCGCATCGGACCGAACCGGGATGGCCGGAGGAAGCGAGGGGAGGCGGGTTGCGGCGGCTCGTGCCGCCACGGTCACTCGTTGGCGGCGAAGCGCAGGTCGCCGAGGTCGGCTTCGCCCTGCACGCGTTCGCGGCGCAGGCGCTCGATCTTCTCGCTCGTCGACGGCTGCAGCGGCAGCAGCGCGCGCAGGCGGTCGAACAGCCCCGACGACTTGCGCGCCGAATGGACGCCGGCGCCACGCGCGCCCGCATGGGCCGACTGCGCCGGCAGCGGCAGGATGTAGTCGTCGCCGGTGCGCAGCGCCCATTCCTCGACCTCTCGCTGGGCCGAGCCGAGCGAGTCGTGCAGCTCGAGTTCGCGCGTGGGCATCGGGCGCTCCCACCAGGTCAGTGCGTACTTGCCCGACCACGGCCCGGAGATGCCCGCGACCGCCTTGCTGCCGATGTAGGCGACCGTGACGAGGCCGTCGTAACGCGTGCGCCACTGCAGGGCCCGGCCGGAGGCTGGCGCGACTGCCGCAGCAGGGGTGCGGTCGCCGCAGAGCGTTTCGAAGGAATCCATCGTGGCGAGCATGTCGAGCCGTCGTTCGTCGTCTGTTGCAGTTTTCCAAGCAAAGGACATGCCACGGGCGGGCGCGGCGCCACAGGCGGGTCCCGCCGGGTGTGCCCGGGTGGAATTGCCACTTCTTGGCACTTTCGGCCGATGCGCAGCCGGTCACGGTTGCTAGAGTGCGTACGTGCTCCTACGTATGGAGCGTGGCAACCGGGCGAGGAGAGACCATGACACCGACCGCGCTGGCTCCGGCGGGATTCGCGATGCTGCTCGTGCTGATGCTGTATCGGCGCTTTCGCCGCCTGTTCGGCCGCCAGCCCGTGCAGCCTGCGCGCATGAAGGTGCGTATCGCATTCCTCGGTGCGGTCGGTGCGATGCTCATGCTGCGTGGCGCGCACGATTCGTCGATGGCGCTCGCGCTCACGCTCGGCGGTGCCGGTGGCGCTGCGCTCGCGTTGCTCGGCCTGCGCCTGACCACGTACGAGACGACGCCGGAAGGACGCTGCTACACCCCGCACGGCGGCATCGGGCTCGTGCTTTCGGCGCTCGTGCTCGGCCGGCTCGTCTACCGCGGGTTCGTGCTCGCACCGATGTTCGACGGTGCGCACGCCGCAGGCGCCGGCGCGTTCGCGGGGTTCCAGCGCAGCCCGCTCACGTTCGCGCTGTTCGGCGTGCTGATCGCGTACTACATCGCCTACTACGCCGGCATCCTGCTGCACGAATCGCGAGCGCCGAGCGCGCCGCCGTCCGGACGTGCGCTGCCGCGCGAACCCGACGCGTAGTGCGGCTTGAGCGCGGCCCGGCAAGCCCCATCTACGCGCGATGCTCGATACCGAACGTTCCGATGGCGCCGCGGCGCCGCTTCCCGACCGCGATGCGCCGGCCGCGGCCGACACCGCCGCACTCGATGCGTACTCGCGCGTCGTCACCGACACCGTCGACGCGTCGTCGTCGGCGGTCGTCGCGATCGGCGTGTCCGACCGCGTCGACGACGCCGGGCGGCCGCTGCCCGGCGGCGGCGGGTCCGGCTTCCTGTTCACGCCCGACGGCCTCATCCTCACGAACTCGCACGTCGTGCATCGCGCGCGGCGCATCGAGGCGACGACGACCGCGGGGCACGCCTACGCCGCCGACCTCATCGGCGAAGACCCGCACACCGACCTCGCGCTGCTGCGCGTGTCGGCGCCGAAGCCGCTGCCGGTGCTGCCGCTCGGTTCGGCGCGCGCGCTCCGTGTCGGTCAGCTCGCGATCGCGATCGGCAACCCGCTCGGTTTCGCCTGCACGGTCACTGCGGGTGTCGTCAGCGCGCTCGGTCGCAGCCTGCGCGCGACCGGCGGCCGCCTCATCGAGGACGTCATCCAGACCGACGCCGCGCTCAATCCGGGCAACTCGGGCGGGCCGCTGCTCGACGCGAACGGGCGCGTGATCGGGGTCAACACCGCGATCATCGCGGGAGCGCAGGGCATCTGCTTCGCGACCTCGATCGACACCGCGAACCAGGTCGTGACCGAGCTCATGCGCCACGGCCGCGTGCGGCGCGCGTCGCTCGGCCTCGGCGCGCAGAACGTGCGCCTGCCGCGCCGCTACGTGCGCTGGTTCGAGCTCGCCTCCGATGCGGCGATCCGGGTCATGGAAGTCGCATCCGGCAGCGCCGCGGCGCGCGCGGGCGTCGAGGTCGGCGACATCGTCGTCGCGTTCGACGGCACTGCGGTCGAAGGCATCGACGCGCTGCATCGCGTGCTCGGCGCCGATGCGATCGGCCGTGCGGCGACGATCCGCGTGCTGCGCCGCGACCGCTCCCTCGACCTGCGCATCATGCCGGACGAGTTCGCCGGCTGACCGCTCGCCGGCGTCGCGCTCGCGAGCGCCGCGCTCCGTGCACGTCGCGCGCCTCAGGTCGTGAGGTATCGCGTCACCAGGCGCGTGCCCTCGTCGACGAGCGCGGCGACGCGGT
>DASTSE010000283.1:0-7909 GCA_035760865.1 Dokdonella sp. | reverse complement strand
GTCGCTCGCGCGTTCGCTGAGGCGTGACAGGCGCACCAGACGCGGGCGCAGGCGGTCCATCGTCGCGAGGTCCGCCTGCGCATCGGCGAGGCCGACGTTGGCGGGGACCATCTGCGGGTTCTGCTCCAGCACGCGCAAGGCTTGCCGGCAGAACGCCTCGGACTTCTCGCCCATGCGGCGCATCGTGCGCTTCTGGGCCGGGCTCAGCGCGATCAATCCGGCGAGGCGGGTTTCCAGTTCCGTGAGGGCCGCGTCCACGGCCTGGAGCTGGGCGTCGTCGAAGCTGAGCGAAACGAGGTTCTGCGTCATGGTGGTGCTCTCCTGTCTGTCATTCCGATTGACCGACCGGCGAGGCCCTGTGCCTGCCGACCGGATGCCTTGCGGCATGGAGGGATTGAAACCGACGGGCATCTCAGGGATTGCGACAGGTCCGCTCGCGACGCATGAGCGGCATCGAGTCCGCGCTCCGGCCTCCCCTCGCCTGCGCCTGCGGCGCGAACTCTACCGCGGCCGGGTGACGGCGATGCGGCGGCCCCGGAGCCGACGGATCGTCATGCGGTGTCGGCCCGGTTGTCACACTCGGGTACCATCTTGCGTTGCTCACTTCACCCCCCAGCGAAACACGGACGGACCCCATGACGCACACGCTGCTTCGTTTCGCCTGCTCGGCCGCACTGCTTGCCGCCGCCGCGCCCGCCTTCGCCGCCGATGGCGACCTCGACCCGACGTTCGGTACGGGCGGCCTCGCGCTCGCCGGCATCGCCGATGCGTTCGGCGGCGCCACCGCCTGCAAGCCGGTGTTGCAGCCGGACGGCAAGATCCTGACCTGCGGCACGCGCCAGATCGGCTCGAGCGCCGACTTCTTCGTCGTGCGTTTCACCGCCGACGGCCAGCTCGATCCGACGTTCAGCTTCGACGGCAAGGTCACGATCGACTTTACCGGCGCCAACGGCACGGACCAGGCGACAGCCCTCGCGCTGCAGTCCGACGGCAAGATCGTCGTCGCGGGCAATACCAACCCCGACCGCGGCTCCGGTCACTACGATTTCGCGGTCGCGCGCCTCGATGCGGACGGCACGCTCGACACGACGTTCGGCGCCGGCACGGGCAAGAAGGTCATCGCGTTCGATCTCGCCGGCGGCACCGGCAACGACAACGCCGCGGATGTGGCGCTCCAGTCGGATGGCCGCATCGTCGTCGCGGGCTCGGTCGCCACGACCGGCAATGGCAGCGACATCGGCATCGCGCGCCTGCTCACCGACGGTTCGCCCGACGCGAGTTTCAACCTCAACGGCAAGGTCAGCTTCGGCTTCGACCTCGTCGGCAGCACGACGAAGGACGACATCGCAACGCGTGTCGCGATCGACCACGCCGGCCGCATCGTCGTCGCCGGCGCGGCGGATGCGGGTGCCGACGCGATCGGCACCGATTTCGCGGTCGCCCGCGTGCGCGCGAACGGCACGCTCGATCCCGATTTCGACGCCGATGGGCGCGCGACGGTCGCGTTCGATGTCGGCCTCAGCAAGGCGGACGCGGCGTTCGGGCTCGCGATCGACACCGACGACTCGATCGCGCTGAGCGGCAACGTCGACGTGTCGCCGTCGATGACGGCGAACCAGGACATCGGCATCGTGAAGCTGCTGCCGGACGGTTCGCCCGATACGACCTTCGGCGTCGGCGGCAAGACGATCGTGACGTTCGACGAAACGCCGAACGGGCTCGACTTCGGCCTCGACGTCGCGATCCGCGACGACGGCCGCCTCGTCATCGCGGGTGCGGCGGCCTACAGCAGCAGCAACCTTTACGGCGCGCTCGTGCGTCTGCTCGCGAACGGCGACCTCGACGCCGGCTTCGGCACCCTGGGCCGGCGCAGTTACGACTTCGGCCTGACGACGCCGTCGTCGCAGGCGTTCCTCGGCCTCACACTGGCCGGCGACGCGATCTACGCGGGCGGAATCGCCGTCGTTTCCGACAGCGGTAGCGAGGTCGACGTGTTCATCGCCCGCATGAACGAGGACACGATCTTCGCCGACGGGTTCGACGGCGCCTGATCCCGCTCGCCTGATCCCGCCCCGGAATGGCGCGAACCGAGGCGCCGTCTCCCACTTCGCGTGAGCGACGCATCGTCTGCGCGCACCGCGCGACCGCGCGGCCCGCCGTGTCGGCCCGGGCGATGCCGGTCGCGCCGCGGACGTGGCGATCGCCTCGCCGCACGCGTGCGCGACCGACAGGCCGGGCGATCCGCGCTGGCGCGGGCCTCGTTTCCGTCCGCATGTCGGAAAAGCGGACGCTCCTGCGTTTCACGGGGGACAAAGGAGAATCCCATGACCCCTGTCCGTTCCATCCTCACCGCCGCCGTGGCCGTCTCGTGCCTCCTCGCGTGCGCGGCCGCGTCCGCTCACGACGGCGACCTCGACCCCACGTTCGGCACCGGCGGCTACACGATCGTCGATTTCGGCGCCACCTCGACCGCGTACGGCCTCGCGATCGCGCCCGACGGCAAGATCGTCCTCGGCGGCATCGTCGACAGCGGGCCTTCGACCGGCAGCGACTTCGCGGTCGCGCGGCTCGACCGCAACGGCCACCCCGACACGAGCTTCAGTTTCGACGGCAAGACCACGATCGCCGTCGGCGCCGGCGCCGCGAGCGATACGTCGTTCAACACGATCGTGCAGGCGGACGGCAAGATCGTCATGGTCGGCGACGGGCCCGATACCGGCATCGGCGGCGACGACACGGACATGGAAGCCGTCCGCTTCAATCTCGACGGCTCGCTCGACACCACCTTCAGCGGCGACGGCAAGGCGTTCATCAACTTCGACGCGGGCGGCACCAACGACGACCGCGCGCTCGACGGCGTGCAACTGGCCAACGGCAAGCTCATCCTCGTCGGCAATGCCGAAGTCACCGGCCAGGGCACCGACTTCGCGATCACGCGCCTCAATGCCGACGGCAGCCGCGACACGAGCTTCGACGGCGACGGCCGCGTCACGCTGCACTTCGATCTCGACCCGACATTCAAGGACGAGGTCGCCTCCAGTGTCGCGATCGACGCGAACGGCAACATCCTCGTCGCGGGCATCGCGCCGCACGGCACCGCCACCAACTACGATTTCGCCATCGCGCGGCTGACGCCGGGCGGCGCGCTCGATCCGAACTTCGGCGGCGACGGGCGCGTCACCGTCGCGTTCGACATCGGCGGCACGCTCGACGACGAAGCGCTCGAGCTGCTGATCGGACCGGACGGCGCGATCTACCTCACCGGCGCAGCCACCGACAACGGCTACGACTTTGCCGCGGTGAAACTACTGCCCGACGGCACGCCAGACCCGACGTTCGGCAACGGCGGCAAGGTGACGGTGCCGTTCGACCTCGGCGACACCAACAGCGACCCCGCGTACGGCGCCGCCTTGCAGGCGGACGGCAAGCTCGTGCTCACCGGCTTCGCCGCGATCTCGCCCAACAACTCCGACATCGCGCTCGCGCGCCTCGGCACCGACGGCCAACTCGATCCCTCGTTCGGCTTCGCCGGCAAGCAGGTGATTCCGCTCGACCTCGGCGGCAGCCTGTTCGACGCCGCCGTGCGTGCGCGCATCGAGGACGGCTACCTCGTCATCGGCGGCGTCGCGACCGGTGCCGGCGACTACACCCAGTTCCTCGCCGCGCGCATCGTCATCGACACGATCTTCGACAGCGGTTTCGAATTGTCGCTGTAACGACCACGGCCAGCGATTCCGCACCGCGCTACGCTCCCTGTAGGAGCGCACCCTGTGCGCGACCACGGCATCTAACCGTGCCGCGTCAACGGTCGCCCACAGGGTGGGCTCCTACAGGAGACCCCGAGGCTCGCCGCGCCTCTGCAGGAGCGCACCGTCGGCACGACCGCGATCACGCGGCACTGCGCCAGCCGCTGACATTCGGCAGCCGACCTGCGACCATCGGGCCTTCGTGCCGCGCCTGCGGCCCACTGGGGTTTCTGCATGTCCGATCATTCCTCCATTCGCCGCGACGTCGGCCCGTTCGCACTGATGCTCACCGGCCTCGGCTCGATCATCGGTTCGGGCTGGCTGTTCGGCGCCTGGCGCGCGGCGGGGCTCGCCGGCCCCGGTGCGATCTGGGCCTGGGTCATCGGCGCGATCGTGATCACGACGATCGCACTGACCTATGCCGAACTCGGCGCGATGTTCCCCGAATCGGGCGGCATGGTCCGTTACAGCCACTATTCGCACGGCTCGCTGGTCGGCTTCATCGGCGCTTGGGCGAACTGGATCGCGATCGTGTCGGTGATCCCGGTCGAGGCCGAAGCGTCGGTGCAGTACATGGCGTCGTGGCCTTGGGAGTGGGCGCAAAACCTCTTCATTCACCTGCCCGACGGCCACGGCGAACTCACGGTGCCGGGCTTGTGGATCGCGGCCGCGCTCGTGATCGTGTACTTCCTGCTCAACTTCTGGAGCGTGAAGCTGTTCGCGCACTCGAACACCGCGATCACCGTGTTCAAGCTCGTCGTACCCGCGGCAACCGGCATCGCGCTGATCGCGAGCGGCTTCCACACGGGCAACTTCTCGGTCGGCATCCATCCGGGTTCCGAGCACACGATCGACTGGGCCGCGGTGCTTACCGCGGTCGCGACCGCGGGCATCGTGTTCAGCTACAACGGGTTCCAGAGCCCGGTGAACCTCGCGGGCGAAGCACGCAATCCCGGCAAGAGCATTCCGTTCGCGGTGCTCGGCTCGATCGCGCTCGCGACGGTCGTCTATCTGATCCTGCAGGTCGCCTACATCGGCGCGGTGCCGTCGGAGCTGCTCGCCAAGGCGGGCTGGAAGGGCATCGACTTCCGTTCGCCGTTCGCCGAGCTCGCATTGCTCGTCAACCTCAACTGGCTCGCGATCCTGCTCTACGCCGACGCGTTCGTGAGCCCGAGCGGCACCGGCATCACCTACACCGCGACGACCGCGCGCATGATCTACGGCATGGAGCGCAACGGCACGATGCCGAAGATCCTCGGCCGCCTGCACCCGGTGTGGGGCGTGCCGCGCCCGGCGATGTGGTTCAACCTGCTCGTCTCGTACGTGTTCCTGTTCTTCTTCCGCGGCTGGGGCACGCTCGCCGCGGTGATCTCGGTCGCCACCATCATCTCGTACATGACCGGTCCGGTCAGCGCGATGAGCCTGCGCCGCACCGCGCCGGACCTGCACCGTCCGTTCCGCCTCAACGCGCTGCCCGTGCTCGCCGCGCTCGCGTTCGTGTTCGCGACCGAGCTGCTTTACTGGGCGAAGTGGCCGCTGACGGGCGAGATCATCCTGCTCATGGTGGTCGCGCTGCCGGTCTACTGCTACTACCAGGCGCAGGCGGGCTGGCGCGATTTCGGCCGCCAGCTCGACGGTGCGTGGTGGCTCATCGTCTACCTGCCCGTGGTCGCGCTGATCTCGTGGGGCGGCAGCGAACGCTTCGGCGGCAAGGGCTATCTGCCGTACGGCTGGGATCTCGTTGTCGTAGCCGCGGTGGGTTTTGCGTTCTACTTCTGGGGCGTGCGTTCGGGCTGGCGCACGCCAGCGGTGGATGCTGCCCACGGCAACGTCCCGACCGACTAGCCGCGCCGCGGCTCGCGTGGCCCGATACTTTTCGAGGGGAGAAACCGCATGCACGTCCACGCCCGACGCACACTCTGCGCAGCCGTCTTCGCCGCGGCGATCGCCACCACCGCGATCGCCGCCGAGGGCGATCTGGACCCGACCTTCGGCGACGGTGGCTTCCGCCTCGCCGGCATCCTCGATGGCTCCGCCGCCATCGTCGCGGGCATGGCCGTGCAGCCCGACGGCAAGATCGTCATCTGCGAAACCGAAGGCTCCACAGCCCTCGACTTCTTCGTCGCGCGCTTCACCGCCGACGGCGCGGTCGACACGAGTTTCAGCTTCGACGGCCACACGACCGTCGATTTCAGCGGCGGTTCCGACACCTGCAGCGGCCTTGTCGTGCAGTCCGACGGCAAGATCGTCGTCGTGGGTACGACGATACCGGACCAGAGCTCGAATTCGGACTTCGCGATTGCGCGGCTCAACAGCGATGGCACGCTCGACACGGCGGCCTTCGGCAACGGCACCGGCAAGAGCGTGGTCGGCTTCGACCTCGGCGGCAACAATGCCGACAATGCCCTCGCGGTCGCATTGCGCACCGACGGCCGCATCGTTGTCGCCGGGAGCGCCGCGACCGGCGCGAACGGCCTCGATTTCGCAATCCTCCAGCTCAATACCGACGGTTCGCGCGACACCGGCTTCAACCTCACGGGCCGCGTGGCGGTCGGCTTCGACCTCGCCGGCAGCACGACCAAAGACGATCAGGCGACACAGGTCGCGATCGACGCGGCCGGGCGCATCCTCGCGGCCGGTGCCGCCGACCATGGCGCAGCGGGCGGAACGGACATGGCGGTGCTGCGCCTGCTGCCGAGCGGTCAGCCGGATGCGGACTTCAATGCCGACGGCCGCGCGACGCTCGCGTTCGACCTCGGCGGCGCCAACGGCGGCAACGACGAAATTGCGGTCGGCATGAAGATCGACCGCCAGGAACGCATCGTGCTGACCGGCACGGTCGATTCAAGTCCCACCTCGGGCACCGACCCGCAAACGGCCAACTCCGACGTCGCGGTCGCGCGCTTGCTGCCGGACGGCTCGCCCGATTCGGCCTTCGGCATCGGCGGCAAGACCGTGATCGCGTTCGACCTCGCTCCGAACGGAACGGACTACGGCGTCAGCATCCTCGAGCAAGGCAACGGCCGCCTGTACATTGCAGGCACTTCGATCGGTGCGCAGGCGCCGCCGGCGTACGAATACGCGACGCTGATGCGCCTCCTGCCGGATGGCACGCCCGACCAGACCTTCGGCGTGGTCGGCAAGCGCCTTTACGACTTCGAGCAGAGCCTGCCCTCCGGGCAGCTGTTCAATGGCATCGCGGCGCAGGGCTCGAAGATCGTGCTCGGCGGCGCGCTGAACTCGATCGACCTGACCCACATCGACTTCGTGGTCGCGCGCATCACCGACGACGTCATCTTCGCCGACTCGTTCGAATAGGCGATCCGGTCGCGCATGGGGTGTACCCTACCAGCGAGTGAGCGCTCTGCGGAGGCGGCGGCAGCCGCGATGCGTATCGGCCTTCGGTCGTAGGGCGGTTCAAGCCGCGTAGCGGCGGAACCGCCTCGACCATACGGGAGCGCCGCATTGCGGACGCCGCGTTCGAATAGGCGATCCGATCGCGCGTAGGGTGCTCCTATTAGCGAGTGAGCGCTCTATGGAGGCGGCGTCAGCCGCGATGCGCATCGGACCTCGGCCGTAGGGCGGTTCAAGCCGCGTAGCGGCGGAACCGCCTCGACCATGCGGGAGCGCCGCGTTGCGGACACCTTGGCGGCTCCGGCCTTCGGCCTTGAGCCGCCCTACATTTTGCGTTGTTATGGCATCAACCGGGAAGACCGTTGCAGCTGGAGGCGTGTGGTGGCGCAATCGCGCATCGCTCCAGCGGGGGCGGCGATGTCGCGAACTTCAGCCGCGTAGGAACGCGGCGAGTGCTTCCCGATCGAAGGGCCAGTCGAGTTCGCGCCCATCGCGCTCGTCGCGCAGCACGGGCACGCGCGCGCCGTAGCGCTGTTCAAGCGTGGCGTCCTCGTCGATCCATACGCTGGCGAATTCCGGCGCGCGCACGGCCGCGAGCAGCGCGAGCGCGTGATCGCACAGGGCACACTCGTCGCGCTGGTAGAGGACGAATTGCATGCTGCCGTGAGTCCCGGCCCGCATCGGCGATGCGGCATCGGCGCAGTGTAGCGGATGCAACGGTGCGGCTGCGGCCGCGCCGCGGTGCGGGGTCGGAGTACACTGCGCGTTTTCCGTCGCCCCTCCAACACCATGGCCGTCAGCGTCTTCGA
>DASTSE010000282.1:0-7064 GCA_035760865.1 Dokdonella sp. | reverse complement strand
GCTGATCGTGCCGCTCGCGATCGCGGGCCTGATGGCGCGCAAGAAGGTCGTACCGGAAAGCGCGGGCACCCTGCACGTCGAAACCCCGACCTTCGCGCTCACGCTCGTCGCCGTGATCGTGATCCTGACCGTCCTGCAGTTCATGCCGGCGCTCGTACTCGGCCCGGTGGCCGAGCACCTGTCGCTCGCCGTTTCGTGAGGAATCCGCCGTGACCGATACTCCGCTCCATCTCGGCGCCGCGCGCCGCCATCCGGCCAGCGGGCTCGACGCCGCCGGCCTGCGCGCCGCGATCGCCGAATCGTTCCGCAAGCTCGCACCTCGCCAGGCGATACGGAGCCCGGTGATGGCGGTCGTGCTGCTCGGCACCTTGCTCTCCGCGCTGTACACCCTGGCGGTGTCGAGCGACAAGGCGTTCGGCGTCGCGGTGACGCTGGTGCTGCTCGTGACGGTGCTGTTCGCGAACTTCGCCGAAGCCGTGGCCGAGGCGCGCGGGCGCGGCCAGGCCGCCTCGTTGCGCGCCGCGCGGCGCGACCTCGTCGGCCGCCGCCTGGACGAAGCCGGCAACGAAACGCGGGTGCCCGCGAGCGAGCTGCGCGCTGGCGACCGCGTGATCGTCTCCGCGGGCGAGTTCGTGCCTGCCGACGGCGAGATCGAACGCGGCGTCGCGACGATCAACGAAGCCGCGGTCACGGGCGAATCGGCACCGGTGCTGCGCGAGGCCGGCACCGACCGCAGCGGCGTGATCGGCGGCACCAAGGTGCTGTCGGACGAGATCGTCGTGCGCGTGAGCGCCGAGCCCGGCGGCAGCTTCCTCGATCGCATGATCGCGCTCGTCGAGGGCGCGAACCGGCAGAAGACGCCGAACGAGATCGCGCTCACGATGCTGCTCGCGGCGATGACGCTGACCTTCCTCGTCGTCTGCGTGAGCCTGCCGTTCCTCGCCGGCTTCGTCGGCGTGAAGCTCGATCCGCTGCTGCTCATCGCGCTGCTCGTGTGCCTGATCCCGACCACGATCGGCGGGCTGCTGCCGGCGATCGGCATCGCCGGCATGAACCGTGCGCTGAAGGCGAACGTGCTCGCGAAGTCGGGCAAGGCGGTCGAGATCGCCGGCGACGTCGACGTGCTGCTGCTCGACAAGACCGGCACGATCACCCACGGCGACCGCCAGGCGACCGCGTTCCATCCGCTCAGCGGCGTCGACCGCGAGCAGCTGCGCGACGCCGCGCTGCTGTCGTCGCTGGCGGACCCGACGCCGGAAGGAAAATCGATCGTCCGGCTCGCGCGCGAACAGCGCAGCCGCGTCGAGGACCCGGAGCAGGCGACGTTCGTGTCGTTCAGCGCGCAGACGCGCATGTCCGGCGTCGACGTCGGCGCGCGTTCGATCCGCAAGGGCGCGAGCGACGCCATCGCACGCCACGTGATCGCGCTCGGCGGCATCGTCTCGCCGGAACTCGACGCGCGCGTCGCGCAGGTCGCTCGCGGCGGTGCGACGCCGCTCGTCGTCGCCGACGGCAAGCACGTGCTCGGCGTGATCGAGCTGTCCGACGTGGTCAAGCACGGCGTGAAGGAACGCTTCGCTCGCCTGCGCGAGATGGGCATCCGCACCGTGATGATCACCGGCGACAACCCGCTCACGGCGGCCGCGATCGCCGCCGAGGCGGGCGTCGACGACTTCATCGCCGAAGCGAAACCAGAGGACAAGCTCGCGCGCATTCGCGCCGAGCAGGCCGCCGGCCACCTCATCGCGATGGTCGGCGACGGCACCAACGACGCGCCCGCGCTCGCCCAGGCCGACGTCGGCGTGGCGATGAACTCGGGCACGCAGGCGGCGAAGGAAGCCGGCAACATGGTCGACCTCGACAACGATCCGGCCAAGCTGCTCGCGGTCGTCGAGGTCGGCAAGCAGCAGCTGATCACGCGCGGCGCGCTGACCACGTTCTCGCTCGCGAACGACGTGTCGAAGTACTTCGCGATCCTGCCGGCGATGTTCGCCGCCGCGCTGCCGTCGATGGCTTCGCTCAACGTGATGCGCCTCGCGAGTCCGAACAGCGCCGTGCTGTCCGCACTCGTGTTCAACGCGCTGATCATCCCCGCACTGATCCCGCTCGCGCTCAAGGGCGTGCGCTTCAAGCCGGCGAGCGCGGTCGCGCTGCTGCGCCGGAACATGCTCGTCTACGGCGTCGGCGGCGTGCTGCTGCCGTTCGTCGGCATCAAGGCGATCGACCTCCTGCTCGCCGCCATCGGAGTCTGACCATGGACCATGCCTCTTTCCATCCCGACGATCGCGTGTCCTGGCGCGCGGCTTTCGTGCTCGCCGCGGTCGTACTCGTCGGCTATGGCTTCCTCTACTCGCTCGCCGGCACCGCGCTCGGCCGCATGCTGTTCCCGCATGCGGCGACCGGCAGCCTGCTCGAACGAGGCGGCCAGGTCGTCGGCTCGGCACTCGTCGCGCAGCCGTTCGCCGACGCGCGCTACTTCTCGCCGCGGCCGTCCGCGGCCAACTACGACCCGATGGGCGCGAGCGGCAGCAACCAGGCGCGCAGCAACCCGGACCTGCGCAAGCGCCTCGACGACGCGATCGCCGCGGTGGCCGCGCGCGAGGGCGTCGCGCGCGCGGCGGTCCCCGGCGACCTCGTGACCGAGTCGGGCGGCGGGCTCGACCCGCACATATCGCCGATTGCGGCGAGGCTGCAGGTCGCCCGCGTCGCGAAGGCGCGCGGCCTCGCCGAGGCCGACGTCGCGGCGCTGGTCGAGCGGCACGTCGAGCGGCCGCAGTTCGGCGTCTTCGGCCAGCCGCGGGTCAACGTCCTCGAGCTCAATCTCGCGCTCGACGCGCGGGCGCGCTGATCGTTGCACAATGCACCGATGAACGATCCGCGCACGGCCCAGGCCGACGCCCTCATCGGCGAGCTGCGCCGCGAGGGCGCCGGGCGGCTCACGATCTTCCTCGGCGCCGCGCCCGGGGTCGGCAAGACCTACGCGATGCTCGGCCGCGCGCGCGAGCTCAAGCGCCGCGGCGTCGACGTCGTCGTCGGCATCGTCGAAACGCACGGGCGCGCCGAGACCGCGGCGCTGCTCGACGGGCTCGAACAGATCCCGCGCCGGCGCATCGAGTATTCGGGGCGCGTGCTCGAGGAGTTCGACCTCGACGCGATGCTCGCGCGCCGGCCCGCGCTCGCGCTCGTCGACGAGCTCGCCCATCGCAACGTGCCGGGCAGCCGGCACGAGCGCCGCTGGCAGGACGTGCTCGAACTGCTCGATGCCGGCATCGACGTCCACACGACGATCAACATCCAGCACCTCGAGAGCCTCAACGACGTCGTGCACCGGATCACCGGCATCCGCGTCGCGGAGACGGTGCCCGACATCGTGTTCGACCGCCTGCGCGACATCGTGCTGGTCGACCTGCCGCCGCGCGAACTGGTCGAACGCCTGCAGCAGGGCAAGGTCTACGTGCCGGAGCAGGCGGCGCAGGCGCTGCAGGCGTTCTTCTCGCCATCGAACCTCGCGGCGCTGCGCGAGCTCGCGATGCAGACCGCGGCCGACCGCGTCGACAGCGACCTGCGCGAGGCGCAGGCCGCGCGCGGCCTGCCGGGTGCGTCGCTGCGCCGGCGCGTGCTCGTCGCGATCGACGGCCGTGGCCAGTCGGAGTACCTCGTGCGCATCGGGCGCCGGCTCGCCGAGCGGCGCGACGCGCCATGGAGCGTGGTCAGCGTGCAGCGCAGCGGCGCGGTCGATCCGGCGCGGCAGATGGAACTCGATCGCGCGTTCGCGCTCGCGCGCCGGCTCGGCGGCGAGACCGAGCTGCTGCACGGTTCGAGCATCGTCGACACGCTGCTCGATCATGCCGCGCGCATCGGCGCGTCGGCGATCGTGCTCGGCCGCACGCGCGAGCGGCCGATCGCGCGCATGCTCAATCGCACCCTCACGCAGCAACTGATCCAGCGCGGCGCGCACTACGAGCTCACGATCGTGAGCACGCCCGAAGCGCGCGCGAAGTCGCGCCGGTCGCTGCGCGACCTGCGCGGATGGCTCAACCGCAGCGATGCCGCGCTGGCGATCTTCGCCGCGGCCGCCGCTGCCGTGATCGCCGCGCTTGCCGAGCGCTGGGCCGGGCTGCACGACCTGTCGATGGTGTTCATCGTCGCGGTCGTGCTCGTCGCCGCGCGCACCGGCATGACCGCCGCCGTGATCGCGGCGACGCTCTGCTTCGTCAGCTACGACTTCTTCTTCATCGAGCCACGCTTCACGTTCTACATCAGCGCACGACAGGGCGTCGCGACGGTATTCCTGTTCCTCATCGCCGCCCTCGCAGCCGGGCGGCTCGCCTCGCGCCTGCGCGCGCAGGTGCTCGGCCTGCAGGCGGCCAACGTGCACGCGACGGCGCTGCAGGCGCTGTCGCAGGCGCTCGCGGGCGCGGCCGACCTCGGCGAGGTCGTCGGCGCGGGCACGCGCGCGCTCAAGCGCGCGCTCGGCGCCGAGGCGCTGATCGAACTCGGCGACGCGCCGCTGCGCGACAGCGCGCTCGGCGATCGCGACCGCGCCGCGGCGGACTGGGCGCGACGCCATGCGCAGCCGGCGGGTCGCTACACCGACACGATGGCCGGTGCCGACTGGTGGTTCCTGCCGCTCGCGACCGGCGGCGACGGCGTCGGCGTGCTCGGCCTGCGCTTCGAGGCCCGCCAGGCGCGGCTCGGCGCGGAACAGCGCCGGCTCGCCGAGGCGATGGCCGAAGACATCGCCCAGGCGATCGTGCGCGTGCGCCTCGTCGGCGACCTGCAGGACGCGCGCGTGACCGGCGAGACCGAACGCCTTCGCTCGGCGCTGCTGTCGTCGGTGTCGCACGATCTGCGCTCGCCGCTCGCGGCGATCATCGGTGCCGCGAGCAGCCTCGACCACTACGCTGCCGCGATGGGGAACGAGGACAGGCACGGCCTTCTCGAGACGATCCGGCTCGAAGGCGAGCGGCTCGACCGCTACATCCAGAACCTGCTCGACATGACGCGCCTGGGCCATGGCGGCCTCGCGCTCAATCGCGACTGGATCGGCGTCGGCGAACTGATCGGCTCCGCCGTCGCGCGCCTGCAGCGTTACGAGCCCGACGCTCGCTTCGAGATTTCGGTCGGCGAGGACATCGGGCCGATCCGGGTGCATCCGGCGCTGGTCGAGCAGGCGCTGTTCAACGTGATCGAGAACGCGGCGAAGTTCTCGCCCGCGGGCGAACCGATCGCGATCGAGGCGCGCCGGCTCGACGACGGCACGTTGCGCATCGACGTGCGCGACCGCGGCCCGGGCATTCCCGAGGACGAACGCCGCCGCATCTTCGACATGTTCTACAGCGTCGAGCGCGGCGACCGCGGGCGCCAGGGCACCGGCCTTGGCCTCGCGATCTGCCGCGGCATGATCGGCGCGCACGGCGGCAGCGTCGAGGCATTGCCCGGCGCGGACGGTCGCGGCACGACGATTCGCATCACCTTGCCGCGCACCGAACCCGCGTGAGCGCGCCGCGGATTCGCGCCGCGCCCGCGCGACCGCTACGATGAACGCATGAGCGAGTCCGCCGCCCAAGCCGTCGCAGCGCGCATTCTCGTCGTCGACGACGAGCCGCAGATCCGGCGATTCCTCGACATCAGCCTGCGTGCGCAGGGCTATCGCGTCGAAACCGCGGCCGACGGCGCGAGCGGACTCGCCGCGCTCGCGACGCACGGGGCCGACCTCGTGATCCTCGATCTTGGCCTGCCCGACCGCGACGGCCACGACGTGCTTGCGGACCTGCGCCAATGGTCGACTGTGCCGGTGATCCTGCTCACCGTGCGCGCGGACGAAGCGGAGAAGGTGCGCGCGTTCGACGCCGGCGCGAACGACTACGTGACCAAGCCGTTCGGCGTGCAGGAACTCATGGCGCGCGTGCGCGCGCTGCTGCGCGCGCGCGCAGCGCCCGCGGACGCGTCGCCGACCTACGACGACGGTAGCCTGCGCGTCGATCTCGCGCGACGCGAGGTGACCCTGGATGGCGAGCCGGTCGTGCTCACGCGCAAGGAATATGCGTTGATCGCACTGCTCGTACGCCATGCGGGACGCGTGGTCACGCAGCCGCAGATCCTGCGCGAAGTATGGGGGCCGACCCACGAGCACGACACGCACTACCTGCGCATCCTCGTCGGCAAGCTGCGCCAGAAGCTCGGCGACGACCCGACCAGGCCGCGCTGGATCGCCACCGAACCCGGCGTCGGCCTGCGCCTGCTCGTGCCGCCGACCGAAGCCGCGGTGCGCGTGCGCGGCTAGAACATCAGGCGCAGGCCGAGCTGGAGTTGCGTGTCGTCGCGCCGTGCGGGCAGGCCGGCACGTTCCCGCTCGTTGCGCCAGCTGCGCACGTGCAGCGCCTCGCCGGTCACGCGCAGCCATTCGCGCGGGCGCCAGTTCAGCGCGAGCGTGAGCGCGCTGCCGTGCTCGCGGACGCGGCCGTCGATCGAGCGCGGCAGCTGCGCCGTCGCGAACGCGTCGATGCGCAGCGCGGGCCGCCACGCGCCGCGGTCCCAGCCGGCGAGCAGGTAGGCGGCGCGGAAGTCGGTCTGCGTGCTGAAGAACGGCGATGGCGCGATCGCGGTCGAGCCGCTCATGGATTGGCCGAGCAGGACGACATCGCCGACGCGCGAACGCGCGGCGAGGCTCCAGAAATCGGTGTGCCAGCTCAGCACCGGCGACGCTCCGCGGCTGCGGCTCGCCGGGTCGGCGCGGTTGTCGTAGCGCAGCAGCGCGACCGATCCCATGCCGCGCGCTTCCCAGCTCGCGCCCGCGTACCAGCCGAGACGCCCATCGTTCTCGAGGAACGGGTTGAACCGCAGCGGCAGCGGCTCCTCGTCGCCGATCGCGTGGACGTCGGGCTCGCGCACGCGGCTGCCGAGCCCGGACACGAGGTCGCCGATCGACCAGCCGCGCGCGGCGAGAAGTTCGCCCGCGGGATCGTTGCTGCGCACGAGTGCGAACGAGCCGGCCACGGTCGAGCGCTCGCCGCGCCACTCGACGCGGCCTTCGGCGCCGATGCTGCGCAGTTCCTCGCCGA
>DASTSE010000281.1:0-20932 GCA_035760865.1 Dokdonella sp. | reverse complement strand
GACGATCGTGTAGGTGATGGCGTTGCCGGGGGTCGCGCTCGTCGCGCCGTCGGTCTTGGTGATCGACAGGTTTGCGAGCGTGGCCGTGTTCGCGAGGGTGCAGCTGATGTCGTCGCCGGGCTGCACGGTAAGCGGGAAGCTCGTGCCCGCACCGCTCGGCAGGACCGTCGACGAACCGGACGCCGCGTTCGTGCAGCTGATTGCACTCGTGTACTTCGCGAGCGTGCTCGCGCTGCCCGCCGCCATCGCTTCCGACAGCGTGTAGCTGCCCGCGGCGCCGGTCAGTACGACGGCCGGGGACGTCACGGCCGAGCCCGCGCCGGTGGTCGTGCCGCTCGCGCTCGTCGCACCCGCGATCGACAGCGCGAACTGGTCGCTCGCGTCGGCTCGACCGGCCGGCAGCGACTTCTGCAAGGTGATGCGCGGCTGCTTGGAATTGGTGAACGTGCACGCGATCGCCGCTCCCGGGACGATCGCGGCCGCACTCAAGGTGACGCGGCTGTTCGCGAGATCGATGGCGGCGCTGCCCGCGCCGAGCCCGGAGCACGAGATCTGCGTGAGCGCGAAGCCCGCCGGCGGTGCCGCCTCGACGATCGTCGTCGCGACGTTGACCGCGCTCAGCGTGCGCGTGATCCCGGCGACGGGCGTGCCGGCCGCGAGCGTCGTGATCGAATCCCCGGCGTAGCCGTTGTCGCCGCTGAACGTGAACGTGCCGGTGCCGCCGAGCGAAACCTTGGTGACCTGCACGGTCGGGCGCGAGAGGATATTGGTGACGACGCTCGACGTGTTGTCGCCCGCGTTGGTGTCGCTGATGCCGGCCGGAACGACGACCTGCGCGGTGTTCGTCGCGCTGCCGTTGGTCGATGCGGTGCCCTGTACGACGAGCGTGCAGCTCGCGCCCGACGGCAGCGAGGCGATCGTGCCCGAAAGCGCGTTGCCGACGAGCGCGAACGCACCTGTCGTGCAGCCGCTCGCGCCGCCCGCGGCGGTCGCCGAAACGATCGAAAGCGCACTGAAGTTGGCCGGGATCGCGTCGCTGATCGCCGCGCCCGTGACGGTCGCGGGACCCGCGTTCGAAGCGACGATCTGGAACTGCACGATCGACCCGTTGGCGACCGAGAGCGGCCCCGCCCCGAATGCGCCACTCGCGCCGAGGCGTTCGCTCTTGGCGATCGACAGGTTCGCATTGAGCGGCACCGGATCGACCGCGCAGCCGATCAGCGGCGCGCCGTTGCCGACGCAGGTCGCCGCGGTCGTCGCGGTCGGCAGGGTCGCATTCTGCGGATCCGCGCCGGTGGTGCCGACCTGGGCCGGATTGAACAGGTTGTTGCTCGCGCCCGCGGCGACGGTCACCGCGAACGAGATCGTGCGCGTGACGCCCGCGTTGATCGCGTTGGAGTTGTCGCAGGTGACGACCTGCGGCGGACCCGCGACGACCGTGCACGCGAAGTTGCCCGAATTGAAGGATGCCGGGCCGGAATAGACGAGTCCCGTCGGCAGCACGTCGACAACGCGCACGGTATTGGCGCCGCCGCTGTTGCTGCCGCCGGTGTTGCTGACGGCGAGCGAGACCGTGAACGTGTCGCCAGGGCTGCGCGCCTGCGGATCGGGATGGCTCTTGGCGAGGCGGATCTGCGCCGCGTTCTGCGCCGTGTCGAGGTCGACCGCGCAACCGAGCGGATTGTTGTCGTTCGTGCACGTGGTCGTGTCGGCGCTGGACGGCGACGCGACGAGTTCCGGGTCGCCGCCGCCGCCGATGCGTGCGCGATTCATGTACTGGTTGCCGCTGGTCGCGGCGCCGACATTCGCGACGAGCGAGAACACGCTGCTCGCGCCGGGCGCGAGCACCGTCGTCGACGTACAGGTGACGTCGGTCGCGCTGACGCGCGTGCACGACCACGCGGCGGCGTTGGCACCGCCGACGGTCAGCGTCAGCGGCCAGTTCATCGGCGCCGGCAGCACGTCGCGGAAGGTGATCGTGCCGCTCGACGCGATGTCGCCGGCGTTGCTCACGGTGAACGCGTAGGTCGTCTGGCCGTTGATCGGCATGAACGGCTGGCCGTCGGACTTGGCGAGCACGAGGTTGACGTGGCGCACCGTGTCGACGTCGGACGCACAGCCGGTGAGCGCATCGGCGTAGACGGTCGCCGGCGGCGCCGGCGCCGGGCACGCGGTCGCGGTCGCGACCGTCGGCAAGGTCGCCTTGCCGGGATCGCCGCCGCCGCCCGCGCGCGCGCGATTGGTCAGCGACGAAGGCGCCGCGGCCGCGATCGACACCGGGATGGAAATCGTCGTGCTGGCGCCCGCGCCGAGCGCGGTGGCGCGATCGCACGAGAAGCTCAGCGTGCCGGCGGTCCAGGTGCAGTTGAAGCCGCCCGACGCGAACGGCGACGTGCCCGTGTAGGTCATGCCGGTCGGCAGCACGTCGACGACGCGGATCGTGCCGCTCGTCGCGAGCGCGCCCGCATTCGTCACCACCAGCGAGTACGTCGTCGTGCCGCCGGCGGCGACGTCGGTGACGCCGTCGCTCTTGCTCAGGGTCAGCAGCGGCGCCTGGATTGTGTCGACGTCGGTCGCGCAACCGGCCGGGTTGTCCTGCGCGGTGCAGGCCGCAGTCGTCGACCCGTTCGGCGCGGGCTTGTTCGGGTCCCCGCCGCCACCGACGCGCGCGAGGTTGGTCACCGACGTGCCGTTGCTGCCGACCACGCTCGCGGTGAACGCGAACGCGCTCGTCGCCGACGCGCCGATCGTCGTGCCCGAGGTGCAGGTCACGACATTCGACGCCGCGCTGCACGACCAGTTCGCGGCCTGCGGTCCGCTCAGCGGCACGGTGCCGTTCGCGACCGACAGCGAAGCAGGCAGCACGTCGACGACCGTGATCGTGCCCGAGGTGATGCTGTTGCCGATGTTCGAAACCGTGAGCGCGTACGTCGTCGTGCCGCCGCCGGTCAGGGTGCTGGTGCCGTCGCTCTTGGCGAGGCGCAGGTCCGGCGAGCAGACCGCGCCGGGCAGGATGCCCGGCGTATTGGGTGTCTGGAACGTCGTCAGGCCGCCCTCGTAACCGCTCGACGAGTAGGTATCGTCAACGCCGTTGGTCGTGCGGCCGGGGCGGCCGCCGTTGACGGTACCCGTGAGCACGAACGACGACGGCGCGAACGTGATGAAGCCGCCGCCACCACCACCGCCGGGGCCGTGGCGGTCGCCGACCGGCGACCCGCCCGTGTGCCCGGCCCAGGCGTTGCCGCCGTCGCCGCCGCTCGCGTCGACGTTCGCACTGCCGCCGTCGATCGAGTAGATGACGACCGCACCGCCGCCACCGCCGCCGCCGCCCGCATCGTTCGAGACGTTGTAGCCGTTCGCACCGCGCGCATCGATGACGCCGCTGCCGCCGACACTGCGCGCGCGCACGATGACGATGCCGCCACCGGCCGCACCGGACGAACACATCGCGCCGATGTTGTCGCACGAGACGCCCAGGTTTTCGTAGGTGCCGGGGTCGGTCGTCGCATCGTTGCTGCCACCCGAGCCGCCGCCGCCGCCGGGGAACAGGCGGTTGAACGCGAGAATGCCCGCGTAGCCCGCGCCGCCGCGGCCGTCGCTGTCGACGAGCGGCGCATTCCACGGCCGACCGCCGAGGCCGCCCTGCGCATAGCCGCCGCCACCGCCACCGCCGGAGTTCTCGTTGTTGGCGCCGCCGGTCGCGTTGCCGTCGGTGCCGCCGCCACCCGCGTTGCCGGGCGCGCCGCGCGCGTGCGATCCGCCCGGATAGCCTTCGCCGTTGTCGAGCAGGGCGAGGTCGGTCGCGCTCGCGACGAGGTTGGTCGACTGCGCGCCGAAGCCGTTGCCCTTGATCGCCATGTAGCGCGGCGTGCCGGCGATGCCTTCGCCCTTGCCGCCGTGCGCGCCGGTCGCGACCGCGACCCAGTCGGTGTTCGGTCCGTTGGCGCCGCTCTGGCGTCCCGCGGCGCCGCGGAAACCCTTGCCGGCGACGAAGATCGAGCGGCCGGCCTGGCCTTCGACCGACGCGCTGCCGAGGGTCAGCGCGCCCTGCACGTCGATCGCGACGACCGCGCCGGTCTCGCCGGTCGCGCCGGTGCCGAGCCCCCATGCGGGCGCGGTCACGCCGGCGGCGGTCGCGGTGAGGTACTGCGGAACGACGACGACCTGGTAGCGCTTCTGCCCGGCCGAACCGGTCGCCGCCGCCTGCGTGTAACTATTGGTCAAAGGCGGCGAGAAGGTGACGTTCGCGCCCGCGCCGGTGCCGGTCGTCGCGGTGACGGTCACGAACTCGTGCAGGCCCGCACTGCCGACGCTGAGCGTGCCCTGGCCGGAGCCGCTGCCGTCGCCGTAGAGGCTCGAGTTGCTCGAATTGATCGAGCCGTCCTGCATCTGGATCACGAGCAGGAGCGTGCCGACCGCGACCGCGGAATTGGCGCCGCGCGTGTCGCGCGTGCCGAGCGTGAGCGTCGTCGCGCTGGCGGCGAGATTGCCGTTGCCCTGGAAGTACGTATTGACGATGCCGGAGATCGTCCCGCTGCCCGACGAGCCCGGAGCGGAGCAGACGGCCTGCGCGTGCACGCCGGCGGAGACGGTGGCAAGAAGGGTGCAAAGGAGAAGCGCACCCCGGCGCACGAGCGTCAGCATTGTTAGATCCCCTGAGTTCTTGGCCGCAGGCCCGCTGTAATTGCAGGCGCAATACACGAGTATGCAGAATGTGCGCCAAGTCACAGAACAGGGAAAATCCCTCGCGCGGGCGTCCGGCGCCGCTGGCGACGCAAGGGATTGCTTTTAAAGGGATTCGGGTTTGTAGAAAATTGCGACGAACGCGGCCCTAGGGCGCCGCGGCGGGGAGGATCGCCGCGCAGGCGCCCGCCAGTTCGAGCAGGCGCAGGTCCGCGCCGGGGCGGCCGACCAGTTGCAGGCCGACCGGCATCCCGTCCGGCAACGTCCCCATCGGCAGGCTCACCGCGGGGCAACCCGCGAGGCTCGCGAACGCGGTGAGATCGGCGTCGCTCGCGCGCTCGCCCTCGGCGAGCGGGTACGGGCCGTGCGAAACCGTCGGCAGCACGAGCACGTCGATGTCTTCGAACACGCGACGCGCCTTGAGCACGGTCGCGTCGAGCGCGCGGTCGGCGGCCGCATAGTCGACCGCGGACTTGCGACGCGCGTAGTCGAGCATCGCGGCGAGCCGCGGCGACAGCGGGTGGGCGGTATCGGCGATGTCGTCGGCGAACTCGACGCCGAGTTCGCTTTCCATCACGAGCAGCGCCGCGCGGCGCGTGCGACCGAGGTCGTGGTCGCTGAAATCGATGTCGATGCGCCGGCCGAATGCATCGCCGATGCGCTCGACCGCGGCGTCGAACACCGCCCGCACGTCGGCCGACACGCCGAGCGCGCCGAGATCGCGCGCGAACGCGCTGCGCAGGTTGCCCGGTTCCCAGTCGGGCGTCGCGAGCGGCACGCGCCGGCGACGCGACCGCGGATCGGCCGGGTCGTGCGCGCCGAGCACCTGCACGACGATCGCGAGATCCTCGACCGCACGCGCGAGGATGCCGATGCAGTCGAGCCGGCGCGCCGCGCGCACCATGCCGCGCGTCGAGATCTCCGCGTGCGTCGGCTTGAGCGCGAACACGCCGCAGTGGCTCGCCGGTATGCGCACCGAGCCGAGCGTGTCGCTGCCGATCGCGAAGCTGCACAGGCCGGCCGCGACCGCGGCGGCCGAGCCGCCCGACGAACCACCTGCGGTGTAACCCGCGCGCCACGGGTTCTGCACCGCGCCGAAGTGCGGGTTCGCCGAGAACGTGCCGAGCGCGCCTTCGTCGAGGTTGGTCTTGCCGAGGATCACCGCGCCCGCCGCGCGCAGCCGCGCGACCACGCTCGCGTCGGCCGGCGCGATGTGCGCGCGCCGCGTCGGCAGGCCCGCGGTGGTCGGCAGGCCGGAGACGTCGATGTTGTCCTTGATCGCGACCGCGAGGCCGTCGAGGCGACCGATCGTGCCGCCGCTGCGGCGGCGCGCGTCGCTCGCCGCGGCCTGCTCCTCCATGCGCGGGTCGAGCGCAAGGTAGGCGTTGAGGCGCGGGTTCTCGCGTGCGATCGCAGCCGCGTAGGCATGGGTCAGGTGAGCGGCGTCGACGCGACCGCTGGCGAGCCAGTGCAACTGCTGGAACGCGGCCGCGCCACGCAGGTTCGAATCGGTGATCGCATCCATCATCGGCATCGGTCGCATGGTCGGAGCCCGATTATGCCCGCGCCCCGCACGCGTCGCGCAACACGCGTTTGCCGCCCTCGTGCCGAACCCCGACAATAGCGCGCACCCCGCCAGCGCTTCGGAGCCCGTCAATGAGCGATCGCGACATCATGGAGTACGACGTCGTCACGGTCGGCGCCGGGCCAGCCGGGCTCGCGTTCGCGATCCGCCTCAAGCAGATCGATCCGGACATCCGCGTCTGCGTGATCGAGAAGGCGTCGACCGTCGGCGCGCAGATCCTCTCCGGCGCGGTGATCGAACCCGAGCCGCTCAACGAGCTGCTGCCCGAATGGGGCCGCAATCCGCCGCCGATCTGCGTGCCGGTCGTCAACGACGAGTTCTGGTTCCTGCGCGATGCGGTGCGCGCGACGAAGTCGCCGATGACGCCACCGCAGATGCACAACCACGGCAACTTCATCGTCTCGCTCGGTGCGCTGTGCGCGTGGCTCGCGCCGCAGGCGGAAGCGCTCGGCGTCGAGATCTATCCGGGCTTCGCCGCGTCCGAGGCCCTGTTCGACGGGCATGGCGCCGTCTGCGGCGTGCGCATCGGCGACATGGGCGTCGCCCGCGACGGCAGCCACAAGCCGGGCTACACGCAAGGCATCGACATCCGCGCGCCGCTGACCGTGCTCGCCGAAGGCTGCCGCGGTTCGATCAGCAAGCAGCTGATCGCGAAGTACGCGCTCGACAAGGACAGCGATCCGCAGACCTACGCGATCGGCATCAAGGAGCTGTGGCAGTTGCCGCCGGGCCGCGCCGAAGCGGGCAAGGTCGTGCACACGATCGGCTGGCCGATGAACCATTCGACCTACGGCGGCAGCTTCATCTACCACCTGGACCAGGATCGCGTCGCGGTCGGCTTCGTCGCCGGCCTCGACTACGCCGACCCGCTGTTCCGCCCGTGGGAAGCGTTCCAGCAGCTGAAGAACCACGCGTTGATCAAGCCGCTGCTCGACGGCGGCACGATCGTCTCGGCCGGCGCGCGCGCGCTCGTCGAAGGCGGCTGGCAGTCGTTGCCGAAGGTCGAGATGCCCGGCGCGCTGCTCGTCGGCGACGCGGCCGGCCTCTTGAACGTGCCGAAGATCAAGGGCACGCACCAGGCCTTGCGCTCGGGCATGCTCGCCGCCGAACACGTCGCTGCGACCAGGACGAGCGCGGGCTGGGACACGAAGCTGCGCGCGTCGAAGGTCGGTACCGAACTCAAGAAGGTGCGCAACATCCGTCCCGGCTTCAACAAGGGGCTCTGGCTCGGCCTCGCCAACGCAGGCTGGGAGACGGTGACGCAGGGCGTTTCTCCGTGGACGCTGAAGAACCACGCCGACTGGAGCGCGCTCGAGAAGATCGACGCGGCGACCGCAGCGACCCAACCCGGTCCGAATGCGTCGTCGCCGGTGCAACCCGCGTACGTCGAGCGCACGCTCGCGCCGCGCGACCGCCTCGCCGGCGTCTACTTCGCCGCGACCGAACACGACGAAGACCAGCCGGTCCACCTCAAGGTCGCCGATCCGAACATCTGCATCACGAAGTGCGTCGAGGAATACGCCAACCCGTGCCAGCGCTTCTGTCCCGCGGGCGTCTACGAGATCGTCGCCGACGGCGCCGGCAAGCGCCTGCAGATCAATGCCGCGAACTGCGTGCACTGCAAGACCTGCGACATCAAGGATCCGTACGAGATCATTACCTGGACCACGCCCGAAGGCGGCAGCGGTCCGAACTACCAGAACCTTTGATGGCCCACTGACCGTCCTGTGCGCAGGGCGAATGCGGTCGTCGAGGCGGCGCGCGCGCTGCGGCCGCGTTGACGCTGTTCGGAACGCGGCGTAGCGTACGCCCCCCCACTTTCCCTCGTCACGGCTGTGCAACAGCGGCCGGAGAGAACGCCGGCGCTCCCCGGTCGCCCCCGGTGCCGGCACGCGGGCACGCTGGTGCCCGAGGGAGAACGTCATGCAAGCGCACATCCGCCGTCCGTCGATGGCCGCGTTCCTCGTCGCCGTCACCCTGTCGCTGCTGCCACTCGCTTCGCCCGCCGCCGAACCCGGCACGGCGATCGTCAGCCTCTATCGCATCGAGGCGGGCAAGCAAGGCGAGTTCCTGAAGTGGCAGGCCGCGCGCGATGCCGTCGACAAGGAAGCCGGCATCACGCAGGGCCAGTGGTATGCGCACACGAATGGCGATTCATGGGACTACCTGTCGATCGCTCCCGTCCTCACCGAGGCGCAGCAGAAGAAGGTCGACGACGTGTCGCGCACGAAGGGCCTCAGCACCGGTTTCAAGGCGAGTCTCGAGTTCCGGCAGTACATCGGCTCGCACACCGACACGTACGTGGTCGGCCCGATGACGGCGACCGAGCTGTCCGCGATGGCGGCTCGCTGAGCTCCCGCGCCGGCGCGCGGAGCGGCCCGCGTCGCACCGCCATTCGACGGCGCGGCGACGTGCTCCTCTCGCCGCGCCGGTGCGGTGCCGCGTCCGCGGCGCGCGATGGCGCCGCGGAACGCGCGACTCAGGGCACGAAGTCGATGCGGACGTCGATCGGCTCCACCATCGGGTCGACGCCGGTCGTCGCCGGCACGTTCAACGGCGCGACATAGAAGGTCCCCGTCTGTTGCGTGGTGAATGCCGCGCACGCGGACGAGTTGTTCGAACGGCTCCCCGGGGTCGGATCGGTCAGCACCGTCGCGCCGGTCCTTGGCACGTAGTAGAGGAGGCTCTGGCTGCCGAGCGCGATGACGCCGCCCGGCTTGACCGTCGTCGTTGCGGCGATCGCAGGCCCGGAGCAGTCGCTGCTCATGTACGTGGCGGTGCCGGATCCGCTGACGGTGCCGCCCGCATCGATCGCCACGATGTAGCTCTGCGGCGTGATCAGCGTGACGCCGCCGTTGGTACCGCTCGTGCTGACCGGATACAGCGGCCGCGGCAGCGACGTGCTCAGCGTGCCGTTGATCTTGATGCTGTACTTGGCGGTGCCGGCCGGCCCGGTCGGGCCGACGGGACCCTGCGCGCCCGCAGGCCCGATCGGGCCTTGCGCACCGGCGGGACCGGTCGCACCCACGGGTCCCTGCGCGCCCACCGGGCCCTGGACGCCGGTCGGACCCGCATTGCCTTGCGGGCCGATCGCGCCCGTCGCACCCGGGACACCTTGCGGTCCGGCGGGGCCCGTCGCGCCCTGCGGGCCGGCAGGACCGGTCGCACCCTGCGGACCTGCAGCGCCGGTCGCGCCGGTGTCGCCGGTCGCGCCCTGCGGTCCCGCAGGCCCGGTCGCGCCCGCCGGACCGATCGGCCCGATCGGACCTGCCGGTCCCGTCGCACCGACCGGACCTTCGGCGCCGGTCGCGCCCTGCGCGCCGGTGGCACCCTGCGGCCCTGTCGCACCGGCAGGGCCGGTCGGACCCGCGTCGCCGGTCGCGCCTTGCGGGCCGGTCGGGCCTGCCGCACCCGTCGCGCCTTGCGCACCGGCCGGCCCCGTTGCTCCCTGCGTGCCCGCGGGGCCGGTCGGGCCGGCGGGACCGGCCGGTCCGACGTTGCCCGTCAACGCGAACTGCGCCACGGGCGCCGTCGTGATCGGTTGGCGCCCGAGCGTCGCGCCGTTGACGCTGACCTCGAGCCAGCTCTGCTCCCCCGCGAACGCGCCGTCGAACGCAAGATTGATCGCGAACACGCCATTGACGACCGGCCACGCGGGCTCGGAAATCGTCGAGCCGATCTGGTTGCCGCCGGTCGGCGCATCCCACAGCGAGAACGTCAGCGCGAAGTTGCCGTTGGCCGGATAGCCGTTCTGCTCGAGGCGGCCCTGGTAGTTGAACTCGGGAACCTGCGGCGTCGCGTGCGCGGCCTGCGAGAGTGCGAGCGCGATCGCGGGAACGAGCGCACGAAGGACGTTCGATCGGATAGTGGTCATTTGCAGATCCCCGTGCTGAGTTCGAAGCCGGAACGGAAGAGCTTGTCGTCGGTCGACGCCGAATCGGCGAGGAAGCCGGCCGAAAGGATGAATTCGCCGTTGGCGACCGTGCCGAGCACGGGCTGGCCGACCGCCGACAGCAGGCGGTAGCAGGTGTCGTGCATGAAGCCGCCGCCATTGGAGACGAGGCTCTGCGTGATCGCGAACCCGCCCGCGCCGTCGGTCGCCGATGTCGCCGATGTCGTCCACAACGAAAGCACCGCGACGCACGCAGCCAGGCGCACGCGGCTCGAAGCCGTGTTCCGGTGTTCCATGATTGTCCCCTTGAGAAACCCCGCCCCTGTGCGCGCAGCGAGCCGCCGGCTCGCGTTCGCGCGGCGGCATTATAGGCACGATTCCGTTTCGCTCCGCTGCGTCAGCGGCGCGGGAAAAGCGTCTTTACATCCGGGCACGAGGGAAACGCGTGAGACGCGGCGCGGGACGATGCCGCCGATCAGTACCAGTCGAGCAGCGACAGGCCGACGCCGAGATAGGTCGCCTCGTGGTTGTAGTCGATCAGGCTCTCGCCGTAGCCATGGAACAGTTCGACGTAGCCGCGCAGGCTGCCCGCGAGCGGCACGCTCCAGCTGAAGCGCGCGGAGCCGTGATTGGCGTCGCCGCCGCGCAGCGAGTGGCGCAACGTCAGCCCGAACGTCTGGCTGTTCCAGTTGCGCACGAACTGCACCTCGCCGCGGCCGACGTAGTCCTCGATGTCGCGATTGTTGTCGTCGCCGCGCGATTCGGGAATGCGCCACCACGGGCGCAGCACGATCGTCCAGTCGCCGCGTTCGAGGCCGATGTCGGCGACGATACGGTTCCAGCTGCGCGAATACGGATCGCTGCGGCCGTTCGACTGGTGGTTGATGCCGACGTCGAACAGGCGCGCGTCCCAGCCGAACGCACGATAGTTGGTGCCGAACACGAGCAGCGCTTCCGGCTCGTAGTCGGTTTCGCGGAACGGCCGCGACTCGTCGGTGTTGTAGACCTGCCAGCGCGACGACTGCGTGTAGCCGACCCAGAGGTCGCCGCTGCCGAGCACGTCCTGCAGTACCTTCGTCTTGAGGCTCAACTGGAACTTCGCCTCGATGTTGTCGAGGTGCGCGCGCTCGCCGACGTCGTTGTTCGGGTTCGGGCTGTGCGGCCGCGTGTTGAGTTCGCTCGTCGCGAAGAACGGCATCACGTACACGGGGCGAGAGCTGCGCAGGTTGAACGTGCCGAGCTTGCTCGCCGGATCGAGCTCCCAGCGACGATCGAGCGACGACGGCGCGCGCGACGCCGTCGCTTCGCCCGCGGCGTTCGCCGCCGCGCTGCCGTCCGGTTGCGCGAACACGCCGCTGCTGCGCATGCGCTCGTCGGCGGCGCGCTGCGCCTCGCTGTCGTCGCGGTGCGTCGCGCGGTCGTAGCAGGCGAGGCGTTGCGCGTCGTTGCCGATCGCCGTGCAGGCGCGGATGTCGAGCGGATCGGGGTTCTGCGCTGCCGCCTGGGTTGCGAGGACGAGCGCGGCGAGCGCGGCAACGGCAAGGTGACGAGGCATTCGGTCGGTTCCGCGCGGGCAATCCGGCGATGGTAGCGCGACGCCCCTGCGCGATGCGCCGTTCGGGTTTTCGCCGTTCACCTGCGTAACAGGATCGAGGCGCACGCCGCGCCGGTTCCGCATCGAAGGAGGCGTCATGGTTTCGATCGCATCGCGTGCCCGCGTCCGTGCCGGCATCGTCGCTCCACGGCCGACGCCCCTGCGCCGCGCGCTCGCCGCCGCCTGGCTCGTCGGTGGCCTCACCGCGCTGCCCGCGACCGCGGCGACGATCGCCGTGACCACGCCCGACGACGGCGATGCGGCAGCGACCGGCACCTGCACGCTGCGCCCCAGGCGATCCTGTCGATGAACGCGGGCACGCCGACCGGGAGTTGCACGAACACGGGCGCCGCATTCGGCAGCGACGATACGATCACGTTCGCCGCGTCAGCGATCAGCGGCGCGACGACGCCCGGCACGATCACGCTCGCCGATTCGGCCGACGCGAGCGGTGATGCCGGCGGCACGCTCGTCGTCACCGCCGCGCATCTCAGGATCGACGGCAGCGCGTGGCGCGGCAGCGGCGCGAACCAGTACGAGGGTGGCGTGACGATCGCGCGACCGGACGGCGCGACGCACGCGTTCGGCGTGCTACGCGACGAAGCGCCGGCGGGCGCGATGCTCGTTCTCGAGGGCGTTACGCTGCGCAGCGGCCACGCCGTGGCCGGCCTCTGCAACGGCCGCGCCGACGGCGGCGGCATCTGCATGACCGCGGCGGACCTCACCCTCGTCGACAGCACCGTGAGCAGCAACCAGGCCGAAAACTTCGGCGGTGGCATCGCGTCGTCGAGCGGCGCGGTGCTGCTGACGCGCAGCACGCTCAACTCGAACGTCGCCTACGGCGGCGGCGGGCTCCACTCGCAGACCGGCGCCGTGACGATCGCGGCGAGCACGATCAGCGGCAATTCGAGCTGGCCGGTCGGCGGCGGCGGCGGCATCCGCGCGGACGGGACGCTCGACGTCGTCGACAGCACGATCAGCGAGAACTCGGGAAAACGCGGCGCCGGCATCCAGTCGTACGGCGTCACGACGCTCACGCGCACCGTGGTATCCGCCAACCAGGCGTACTACGACGGCGGCGGCATCCATGCGCCCGCCGGAACGGTCACGCTGACCTCCAGCGCGATCGTCGGCAACTTCGCGCGCTACGAAGGCGCCGGCGCGCACGTCGGCGGCGTACTCGTCGCGATCAACTGCACGATCGCCGGCAACAGCGGCTACCGCGCCGGCGCGGGCATCTTCGTCGCCGCGGCCGGCACGGCGCAGCTCGACCATGCGACGCTGTCGCTCAACCACTCCAGTCTCTCGGGGGGCGGCATCGGCGGCTTTGGCAGCGCGACGATCGAACAATCGATCGTGTCGGGCAACAGCGCGCCCGACGGCGGCGACATCGCCGCGAGCGTCGCGTGGACCGGCGGCGGCAACCTGGTCTCGAGCGCGAGCGACGCGCTCGGCCCGCTGCAGGACAACGGCGGTCCCACGCCGACGAGGCTGCCGGGCGCGGGCAGCGCGGCGATCGACGCGATCGCCGCGCAGGACTGCACGCAATCGTTCGACCAGCGCGGCTTCGCGCGCCCGCAAGGCGCGGGCTGCGACATCGGCGCGGTCGAGGTCGTCGTGGACGCCATCTTCGCCGACGGCTTCGACTGAGCCGCGGCGCGCCGCTCACTCGTCCGCGGCGCGCACGACGCGGTTTCGACCGTCCTGCTTGGCCTGATACAGCGCCTTGTCGGCGCGGTTGATGAGGCTGCGCGGGTCTTCGCGGTGGTCCCACTCGGCGACGCCGAAGCTCGCGCTGACCGCGCCGACGATCTCGTACGGTGCGTTCGCGATCTTCGCGCGCACGGCCTCGGCGATCGCCATCGCCGCATCGATGCGCGTCTCGCGCAGCAGGATGATGAATTCCTCGCCGCCGAAGCGCGCCGCGCAGTCGGAGCTGCGCAGCAGCTCGCGCACGCGCAGCGCGGTGTTGCGCAGCACCGAGTCGCCGCTGTCGTGGCCGAACGTGTCGTTGATGCGCTTGAAGAAGTCGAGGTCGAAGATGATCACCGACAGGCCGAGATGCTTGATGCGCGCCTCGGCCATGTCCGCCTCGAGCCGCTCGAAGAAGCGGCGGCGGTTGACGAGGTCGGTGAGGAAGTCCTTCGTCGCGAGCTCCTCGAGGCGGCGGTTGACGCGCGCCATCGGCACGATCACGAGCCGCTCGAGCGCGAGGTTGAGGCCGGCGAACATGAGGCCGAACACGGCCGCGAGCGAGAGCATGAACGTGTCGAACGCGCGCCGCGCCTTCTCGAGCGGGAACAGCACGGGCACGCGCACGAGCTGCATGCCGACCGTCTCGTCCTGCTTCCAGCCGAAGCCGTTGGCGTCGCCGTACACCGCGCGCATCGTCGCCGGCGCCGCCTCGGGCGTGCTGTGGCAGGCGAGGCAGGAGGCCTGCTTGATCGTGATCGGCCGCGCGACGTACATCGATTGCTCGACGCCTTCGCCGTGGATGCCGCTGAGTTCGCCGAGCGCGGGATCGGCGCGGAACCGCTCGATCAGCGAGCGCTCCCAGTCGTTCGCGCGATCGCGCGGGTTGGTCGGGTTGAGCACCGACTCCTTGTACGTGTAGCCGGGATAGCGGTCGCCGAGGCGGTGCAGCGTCTCGGTCGCGGCGAACGCGGGCACCGTCTGCGGCAGGAAGCGCTCGGCGTTGAGCGGATCGAGGTGCGGCTTGATCTGGTCGGTCGTGTAGCTGCGGATCGCGAGCGCGGTTTCCATGAGCAACTGCGAGTTGTGCCGCACCTCGGCCATCGCATCGCGCTGCAACTGCGCGTGGTAGTACCAGCCGGCCGCGACGATCCCGATCAGGAACACCGCGGCGAGGATGAGATTGAACGTGAGTCGAAGACGCATGCGTGCGGCGCCGCGCGGCGACGCCCCTCCCCTGAACGCCCCCTGGCGCCCTGCCTATCCTCGCACGCGGCGGCGGCGCCCGCACGCGGCTGCGCCGCAGGCCGCGGATCGGCTAGGCTCGCGCCTTTGCCGCCGCCGGAACGCCGATGACCGCTCCGCTGATCGCCCTCGTCTCCGTTGCCGCCGCCCGTCCGCTCGACGACGACCTCGCGCCGTTGCACGACGCGCTGCGCGCGGCCGGTGCCGCGGTCGCGATCGTCGACTGGGACGATCCCGCGGTCGACTGGCACCGTTTCGACCTCGCCCTGCTGCGCTCGACCTGGGACTACGCCGAGCGCCTGCCCGAGTTCCTCGACTGGGCCACGCGCGTCGCCGCGTGCACGCGCCTGTGCAACCCGCTCGCGGTGCTGCGCTGGAACACCGACAAGCACTACCTCGCCGAACTCGAACGTGCGGGCGTCGCGATCGTGCCGAGCACGTTCGTCGAACCCGGCGCGGACGCCGCCGCGGCGCTCGACGCATTCCTCGCGACGACGGACGCGGCCGAGTTCGTCGTCAAGCCGAGCGTCGGCGCCGGCTCGCGCGACGCGCAGCGCCACGCGCGCGAACGACGCGACGCCGCGGCCTCGCACGTCGCCCGCCTGCTCGACGCGCGCCGCAGCGTGCTGCTGCAGCCGTATCTCGAACGCGTCGACGAGCACGGCGAAACGGCGCTGATCCATTTCGACGGCGTTTACAGTCATGCGATCCGCAAGGGCCCGCTGCTGCGTCGTGGCGATGGCCCGACCGATGCGCTGTTCGCGGCCGAGGACATCACGCCGCGCTCGCCCAGCGACGCCGAACGCGCGCTCGCGCTGCGCGCGTTGGCGGCCATCCCGTTCGAACAGCCGCTCGCGTACGCGCGCGTCGACCTCATCCACGACGCCAACGGCTCGCCGCGGCTGCTCGAACTCGAACTCGCCGAACCGTCGCTGTTCTTTGCGCACGCACCGGGGTCGGCCGCGCGCTTCGCGGATGCGGTGATCGCGCACGCAAAGCGGAGGGCTGAGGGCTGAAGAGCCGACGAGCATCGCGGCTTCCGCCGCTCGCACAGGACAGCCTGTGCTCTGCGTGGGAGCGACGGAAGTCGCGATGCTTTCCAGCCCTCAGCCCTCAGCCCTCAGCCCTCAAACGCACTCGCGCGCTGCCACTGGTCAACCTCTGCGCACCCCTCCTTGACAGCCGCGCCAGCGCGTCGTTTCCGCATCTCGATCCAGAGCTTGTCCACAGGGCCATCCACGCGTGCTGTGGACAACTCGCCGCTCCGGCACGCCGTGCGGACCCATCGGCGTGCGCCACGACGCCCGCGACGACGTCGCGTCGCGTTCGATGCGACCTGGTCGTTTTCTGCGCAATCCACTTGACAGCCGCATGGCGCGGGCGTGTGCGCTATCCCGCCCACGGGTTGTCCACAGGCCTGTCCACGCCGCCTGTGGACAAGCGCCCGCCGGCCGCCGCGGCGCGGCGCCGCAGCCCGCAGCGGCGCGCTTTCCGCTAAAATCGCCGTTCTTTGCGCCGGCTTCGCGCCGCGCGGCTTGCAGCGAGGTTCGACATCCGATGAAGATCCTGGTCGGTTACAAGCGCGTCGTCGACTACAACGTGCGCATCCAGGTCAAGCCGGACGGCTCCGGCGTAGTCACCGACGGCGTCAAGCTGTCGGCCAATCCGTTCGACGACATCGCGCTCGAGGAAGCGCTGCGCCTGCGCGAGAAGGGCATCGCGAGCGAAGTCGTCGTCGTCACGATCGGCCCGGCCGATGCGCAGGCGCACATCCGCAACGGCCTCGCGATGGGCGCGAACCGCGCGATCCACGTCGTCACCCAGGACGCGATCCAGCCGCTCACCGCGGCGCGCGCGCTGCTCAAACTGGTCGAGAAGGAACAACCGCAGATCGTGCTGCTCGGCAAGCAGGCGATCGACGACGACTGCAACCAGACCGGCCAGATGCTCGCCGCGCTGTGGGATCGCCCGCAGGCGACGTTCGCGTCGAAGGTCGAGGTCGACGGCAACGCGGCGAAGGTCACGCGCGAGGTCGACGCCGGCCTCGAGACGATCGAGGTCGACCTGCCGGCCGTGATCACGACCGACCTGCGCCTCAACGAACCGCGCTTCATCAAGCTGCCCGACATCATGAAGGCGAAGTCGAAGCCGATCGAAACGATCGAGTTCGCGAGCCTCGGCGTCGAGTCCGGCGACCATCTGAAGACGACGCAGTACGCGCCGCCCGCGAAGCGCAGCAAGGGCGTGATGGTCAAGGACGTCGCGGAACTCGTGTCCGCGCTGAGGGCGAAAGGCCTGGTGTGATTTGCTGTTCCCTTCTCCCGCTTGCGGGAGAAGGTGCCGAAGGCGGATGAGGGAAAGCGTGCGATCCCGCACCCTACCCCTCACCCGCGCCTCCGGCGCGACCTCTCCCGCGAGCGGGAGAGGTGAAAGCCCGGCCCGCGCGCCGGTGGAACACGAATAAGGAAGCGGACAAATCCATGAGCAAGATCCTCATCATCGCCGAACACCTCGACGGCAAGCTCAACCCGAGCACCGCCCGCTGCGTCACCTGCGCGAAGGAACTGAAGGCCGAGTCGATCGACGTGCTCGTGCTCGCCGCCGATCCGGCCGCCGTCGCGGCGGAAGCGGCAAACATCGACGGCGTCGCCAAGGTCCTCACCGTCGCGCGCGCCGAGAACGCGCACGCGCTAGCCGCCGTCTACGCACCCCAGGTCGCCGCGGCCGCGAAGGCCGGCTACACGCATGTGCTCGCGCCGTCGACGACGTTCGGCAAGGACGTGTTGCCGCGCGTGGCCGCGCTGCTCGGCGTCGCGCAGGTGTCGGACATCTCCGCCGTCGAAGGCACGCACACGTTCAAGCGCCCGATCTACGCCGGCAATGCGATCGTCACGGTCGAGGCGCCCGCGGGCAGCGTACTCGTCGGCACCGTGCGCACGGCGTCGTACGCGGCCGCGGCGAGCGGTGCGAACGCGGCGCCGGTCGAAGCGCTCGCGCTCGACGTCGCACTGCCGAACCACACGCGCTTCGTCGGCCTCGCGCAGGGCAAGAGCGACCGCCCGGACCTGCAGAGCGCCACGCGCGTCGTCTCCGGCGGCCGCGCGCTCGGTTCGTCGGACGCGTTCAAGATCATCTACGCGCTCGCCGACAAGCTCGGCGCCGCGGTCGGCGCCTCGCGCGCCGCGGTCGACGCCGGCTACGTGCCGAGCGACCTGCAGGTCGGCCAGACCGGCAAGATCATCGCGCCCGACCTCTACATCGCGGTCGGCATCTCCGGCGCGATCCAGCACCTCACGGGCATCAAGGACGCCGGCACGATCGTCGCAATCAACAAGGACGCCGAAGCGCCGATTTTCGAGATCGCCGACTACGGCCTCGTCGGCGACCTGTTCAAGCTCGTGCCGGAACTGGAACAGGCGCTCGGCTGATCCGCGCGTTCGCCATGTGAGAGCGGCGCGCGCCGCGATGCCCTCTCATCGGATGAAGACCCGTTGTGAGGGCGGCAAGCCGCGGCGATGCTTCCTTGTGTGAGCGGCGGACACCGCGAACGCATCGCGGCTGTGCCGCCCCACCGTTCGAGCGCACGCCGCCAGCCCCCCGGATTCAGTGCGATGCCGCGCGCTGCGGCGGCGACGCCGCTTCGAAACGGTCGGCGAGGCGTTCCGCCAGCGCGATGCGCGCGTCGGTCGGCGGGTGCGACGACAGGTACGGCGGCGGCGCCTCGTGCGGCGTGTCTCCTTCGAGCTTGCGCATGATCGTCGCAAACCAGCGCGGTGAGATTCCGTGCGCGACGAGTGTCGCGAACGCCGCATCGTCGGCCTCGCTCTCGAACGCACGCGAATAGTGGCCATCGAGCAGGAACGTCGGCACCGCGACGACGACCGAGCCGGCCGAGCTCACGTCGCCCGCGAACAGCGCCGCGAGCACTGCGACCGCCGAACCCTGCAGCGCCTGGCGCAACGTGTGCCGATGGCGTTCGTGACCGAGCTCGTGCGCGGCGACCGCGAGGAACTCGCGCTCGTCGCCGACGCGCGCGACGAACTGGTCGGTGACGACGATCGTGCCGCCCGGCAGCGCGAACGCGTTCGCGCCGATCTTCGGCGCGTTGCGGAACGCGAGCCGCATCGTCGCGTCTTCGCCCGGTTCGAGCAGATCGGCGAAGCGCCGAGAGAGCGTGTCGCGCCGCGCCTGCGGCAGTGCGCTCGGTTCGAACGCCCAGCGATCGAGCTGGTCGAGCACGGTGCGGCCGAGCCCCGATTCGACCGTCGCAGGCATGCGCCGAGCGATGCGTTCGGCCGCCCACGGCACGCCGAACTGCAGCAGCAGCGCGCCCGCGACGACGCTGATCGCCGCGGCCAGCGCGACCGCGCGCCAATGCCGTTCGATGCGATCGACCCACGACTGCACGCGGTCCGCGCTCGCGAACGCCGCATCGAGGTCGGCGGCATCGTCGAGCACGAGCTGGGCACCGTCGGCGAACAGCAGCGTGCGCGGCGTGCGGCCGAGGCGCGGTGTGATGCGCAGCGCCGACACCGGCTCGCGCCGGGCGACGCCGTCGCCGCACAGCTCGACTTCGGCGCCGTCGAACGCCACCTCGACCGCATGCGCGCGGCTGCTGCGGCCGTCGAAGTAGAGCGCGCGACGCGCGTTCACAGGCCGATGTCGATGTCGAACACGCTGTCCATCTCGGCGCCGGTCGCATCGACGTCGTTCTGCGCGGCGGCGACGAACGCGTCGAGATCGCCCGCCTGCAGCAGGGCCAGGCACTCGGCGCGATAGCGCGCGAGGCGGATCATCGCCCACGGGATCAGCATGCCGGCGCTGGCGAGGATCGCGAGCGTGTTGCCGGCGTAGATGCCGAGCAGCTTCGCCCCGCTCAGGGTCGAGCGCAGCCGATGATGGTCGAGACGGACGGCGTTGTAGACGAGATTCGTGATCGACGCGCTGAGGAACGCGTAGATGACGAAATAGCCCGCGTACATGAGCAGCGGGAAGCCGTAGGCGAGCAGCGGCGGCGGCGTGCCATCGTCCGACAGATGGGCGCCAACGAAGCCGATCATCGAGAACGACAGCAGCATCGACCAGACGAAGCCGCCCGCGAACGCGCCGAGGTACGGCGGATAGAAGTCGCCCGGCGTCGCGGTGAAGCGGAACGGCACGCCGCCGTAGCGATGCTGCTCGACGAGGAACGCCTTCTGCTTCGCCTTCACGAACGGATACATGAGGCCGAGCGTGAGCGGCACGAACAGGTACAGCGCGAGGTAGCGGATGTACGCCTGCCGGTAATCGGGCACGAAGCGAAAGTTGATCCCGCGCCAGGCCGAGTAGCGCGCGCGGAACGCGGCGCCGCGCACGACCAGCCACGGCGCGAGCACGGCAATGAGCAGCGCGAGCGCGAGCTGCACGCGCAGGTCGAACTGCCCCGCGAGCACATAGCCGCCGAACAGCACGAGGGCGATGAGGCGTCCCTTGAGGATCGCGAGCGGCTGCGCCTGGTAGTCGAACGGCGCGCCTGCGAGGCGCGTGTTGGCGTAGAAATAGCGCTGCGTGCGCACCTTCGCCCACGCCGAGTAGATGCCGAGCGTGACGATGCCGAGCGCGAGGTTGACGATCCAGATGCGGAAATACTCGCGCGCATCGCCGTGGAATTGGAAGCGGTGGTCGACCGTCGTCGGCACTGCGCGTTCCGTCGCGGGCAGCGGGCCCACGCCGTCCATCACCGTTGCATTCATCCGCCCTCCCGCGGTTGCCGGGCAGCCGGCCCGGAAGGGCGCAGTCTACGCCGGTCGCGCTGTTCTCGAGCAGGCTCGGGCCTCCATTCCGGTCGCCATGCGGCAGCCCGCCTCGTCCCGAGCGCCATCCTCGAGGTCTGCTCTTGACCCGCTGAAACCATGCAAATGGATTGCTGGCTAGGGTTGCGGCGCAAGGCTTCTTTCGCGGAGCGCGGCGCTGTCGCAAAGTTCCGCTCGCCTCAGCGGCGAGCGGGTGACTTCTCTTTGCTTGTCCAAAGAGAAGTCACCAATAGAAAGGACACCCCGGCGTCCCGGTCGACAGGCTACGCCTGTCGACTTCGCGACCGGGCTACGGGGTTCGCCGAAGGCGCATCCATGCGCCTGCGGCGAACGCGGCGCATCCTGCGCCGCGCCTTCGGGCTGATCCTTCGCCCGCTCGCCGGGACGCAGGGGGCCCAGAGGAACAAGAGCAAAAGCACGAGCGAGGGCACAAGCACAAGCAGCGAGAT
>DASTSE010000280.1:0-5720 GCA_035760865.1 Dokdonella sp. | reverse complement strand
TCAACTGGCAGCTCGGGCCGTTCGATGCATCGTGGCGCATGCGTTACATCGGCCGCTTCCGCATGGGCTCGCAATCGCCCTCGCAGGACGTGTTCCCGGCCGGCACCTGCTACTACGGCGACTACTGCTCGATCCACGGCCTGTTCTACGATTTCGGCGCGACGGTCTACAACGACATCCAGTTCGGCTACAACCTGGAGGCGTTCAACACGCGCTTCGACGTCGGCGTCAACAATGTCGGCGACAAGCAGCCGCCGTTCCTGTATGCGAACAATACGTTGAACGCGAACACGGACCCGAGCGACTTCGATCTCATGGGCCGCTACTACTGGGGCCGCATTACCGTGAAGTTCTGATCAGCCGGTTCGAAGGGCGACACGGCCGCGCGTTCATCGCGCGGCCGTTTTTTTTTTCGAGTTCCTGCGCGCGCCGCATGCCTCCCCGCGCGCGCCGATTCAAGTCGAGAGCCGCTCGAGGAACGAGTGGCGCCACGCCGCGATGTTCTCGCGGCGCACGCGCTCGAACATCGCGGCCCAGCGCTCGCGCCGCTCGGCGAGGGGCATCGACAGCGCGCGCTCGAGGCTCTCGACGATGTCCTCGGGGTCGAGCGGATTGATGATGATCGCCTCGGCGAGTTCGTCCGCGGCGCCGGCGAAGCTCGACAGCACGAGTACGCCGGGATCGTCGGGCGGCTGCGCGGCGACGTATTCCTTCGCGACGAGGTTCATGCCGTCGCGCAGCGGCGTCACTAGGCCGATGTCGGCGACGCGGTAGAAGCCCGCGAGCGTGCCTTGCGTGAAGCTGCGATTGACGTAGCGGATCGGCACCCAGTCGGGTTCGGCGTAGCGTCCGTTGGTCGCGCCGGCGAGGCGTTCCAGGCGCGAGCGCAGGTCGCGGTACTCCTGCACCTGTTCGCGCGAGGGCGGTGCGATCTGCAGGAACGACACGCGCGAGCGCCATGCGGCATGCCGCGCGAGGAAGCGGCCGAACGCCTCGAAGCGCTGCGGCAGTCCCTTCGAATAGTCGAGGCGGTCGACGCCGATGACGAGCTTGCGACCTTCGAGGCTGCGCACGAGCCGCGCGGTTGCCTGGCTGTTTGCGGCCTTGCGCGCGTCCTCGGCGACCTTGTCCGCGTCGATGCCGATCGCGAACGCGGCGACGTCGAAACGGCGCCCGTCCGCGAGCTCGACGCCGCCGTCGGCATTCGTCGTGGCGTTGCGTTCCTCGCGAAAGTAGGCGAGCAGCGCGTCGCGGTCGCGCGGCGTCTGCAAGCCGACCAGGTCGTAGGCCGCCAATTTGGGAAACAACTGCTCGTGATGCGGCAGCACGATCAGCAGGCCGGGCGGCGGCACCGGCACGTGCAGGAAGAAGCCGATCCGCGCACCCACGCCGAGCGCGCGCAGTTCGGCGCCGAGCGGTATCAGGTGGTAGTCGTGGATCCAGACGATGTCGTCGTCGCGCAGCAGCGGCGCGAGGTGCCGCGCGAAGTTCGCGTTGACGCGCAGGTAACCGGCGAAGTCGCCGCGGTGGTAGTCGAGCAGCGACGGCCGGAAGTGCAGCAGCGGCCACAGCGTGCGGTTGGCGAACCCCAGGTAGTACTCGTCGTGGTCGGCGCGCGTGAGGTCGACCAGCGCGTAGTCGATGCGGCCTACGCGCTCGACCTTCGGCGCGCCGGGTTCCTCGTCGACGATGCGCCCGCTCCAGCCGAACCAGAGGCCGCCGCATTGTTCGAGCGCGGCCTGCATCGCCGAGGCGAGTCCGCCCGCGCGCGCTTCGCGCGGTTGCGCGACGCGGTTGGATATGACGACGAGGCGACTCATGACAGGCTCTCCCAGCTGCGCGACAGGCGGGATGCCGCATTGATGAGTCCGACCAGCGAGTACGTCTGCGGAAAGTTGCCCCACAGCTCGCCGGTTTCGGGATGGACGTCCTCCGACAGCAGGCCGAGCGGGTTGCGTCGCGCGAGCAGTTGCTCGAACAGCGTGCGCGCTTCGTCCACGCGGCCGATCGCGGCGAGCGCCTCGACGTACCAGAAGCTGCAGATCGTGAAGCTCGTCTCCGGCATGCCGAAGTCGTCCGCGGTGGCATACCGGTAGATGTAGTCGCCGCGACGCAGTTCGCGCCCGATCGCCTCGACCGTCGCGACGTAGCGCGGATCGCGCGCGTCGACGAAGCGCAGGTCGGCGAGCAGCAGCAGGCTCGCGTCGAGGCGCTCGCTGTCGAACGCGTCGACGAAATAGCCGTGGCGCGGGTGCACCGCGCGCGCGAGCACGAGGTCGCGCACGCGCTGCGCGCGCTCGGCCCAGAACGCCGCGCGCGCGCCGGCGCCGAGATGCGCCGCGATGTGCGCGAGGCGGTCGCACGCGGCCCACGACATCACGGCCGAGTAAGTGTGGACGTGCGAGCGCCCGCGGAACTCCCACAGGCCCGCATCGGGCTGGTCGTGCAGGCGCCAGGCCGCCTCGCCGGCCGCCTCCAGGCGTGCGAACGCGGCGGCGTCGCCGGGCGACTCGAGGCGGCGATCGAAGAACAGCTGCACGGCCGCGAGCACGACGCTGCCGGGCACGTCGTTCTGAGCCTGCCGCCAGGCGTCGTTGCCGACGCGTACGGGGCCCATGCCGCGGTAGCCGGAGAGGTGATCCGCCTCGCGCTCGAGCAGCTCGCGCTCGAAGTGGATGCCGTAGACGGGCCCGAGGTCGCCGTCGGCACCCGCGGCGAGGTTGTACAGGTAGCGCAGGTATTCTTCCATGCTGCGCGTCGCGCCGAGGCGATTGAGCGCGCGCACGACGAACGCGGCGTCGCGGAGCCAGCAGTAGCGATAGTCCCAGTTGCGCACCGTATGCGGCGCCTCGGGTATCGACGTCGTCATCGCCGCGATGATCGCGCCGGTGCCTTCGTACTGGCACAGCTTGAGCGTGATCGCGGCGCGGATGACCGCGTCCTGCCATTCGGCCGGGATCGACAGGTAGCGCACCCATTCGCGCCAGTAGCCGAGCGTCGCCTCGAACGCGCTGCGTGCGTGCGCGGCGGGCGATTCGGTCAGCGTCTCGTCGGGGCCGATCAGCACGTGCACTTCGCGGTCGAGCAGGAACGGCAGCTCGTCGCGCAGCATCGGCAACGGGGCATCGGTGGTCGCGCGCAGCACGGTGCCATCGTCGAGCAGGAAGCGTACGTGGTTGGATCCGGACGTGCGCTCCGGTCGGCGCGCACCGTAGCCCGTGAGCGGGCGCAGGCGCAGCGTCACGCGCGGCGTGCCCGCGAGCGGGCGCAGGGTCCGCACGATCGCCATCGGGTGGAACACGCGTCCGTACTGCTTGTAGCGCGGCGCGAAATCGGTGATCTCGACCGCGCTGCCGTCTTCGGCGTCGAGCCGCGTGACGAGGATCGCCGAGTTCTTCACGTAGTGCTGGTTCGAGCGCCGCTCGCCTTCGAGCACGACGTCGAACCAGCCGGCATCGTGGTCGCGCGGCGACAGCAGCGAGCAGAATGCCGGATCGCCGTCGAACGCGGGCACGCAGCACCAGACGATGCGGCCGCGCGCATCGACGAGCGCGCCGATGCTGCCATTGCCTATCACGCCGAGATCGAGGTTCGCCGGCCGGCCATCGCTCATGCGGAAGCCTCCTGTGCCTGCGTGGCGAGCGCGGCGAGCCAGCGATGCACGGCCGCGGGATCGGCGAGCGCGTAGCGCGCGCGGGTCGGACGTCGCGCACCGACGACGACGCCGCAGCCGCCGAACCGTTCGGCAGCGGCGAATGCGTGCTCGTCGGTGAGGTCATCGCCGATCATCCACGGCGTGCGCCCGGCGAACGGCGCGTGCTGCATGAGCGCACGCAAGGCATCGCCCTTGTCGGCGCCGACCCCGCGCAGTTCGACCACGCAGTCGCCGTGCTGCAGGCGGTAGCCGCTTCCGCCTGCGCGCACGAGCCGCTGCGCGGCGTCCTCGACGACGGCGGCCAACGCCGGAGCCGCGCGCCAGTGCAGGGCGATCGCATCGGGCTTGTGCTCGACGACGACCCCGGCGTGCTCGTCGAGAAGGGTCGCCGCGTACGCGCGCAACGCGCTCATGCCGTCCGAATCGCGCACCGTGCGCACGATCGCGCCACCGTTGCGGCGCAGTTCGGCGCCGTGCGATCCGGCGGCGGCGAGATTGGGCAAGCCGAGCAGCTCGTCGATGCGGCGCAGCGAACGGCCGCTGAGCACGGCGAGCGCACCGCCGAGCGCGGATTCGAGTCGATCGATGAGGGCCGGCAGGGCGGCGTCGACGACGACACCGTCGGGATCCGGCGCGAACTCGAGCAGTGTCCCGTCGACGTCGAGGAACAGTGCGATGGACGAAGGCGCCGCTGGTGGCGGCGGCAGCGGTGCAGCGGGGGTATCGGTCGCGAGGGTCATCGTCCCGAACGCCCCGTCGCATCGGGGCAGGCGTCTCTCCGTGGCAATCCCGCCATCATAGCGCCGATCGATGTATCGCAGCTGACGCAGCGATCGGCGCGTGGCAGGCGGCGCGCGAATCAGCCGCCAGGCGGCAACAGGCCGCGATGCTCGAGCCATGCTCGCGCGTCGTCCGCATCGCGCTCGAACCACGCCTTGGCGCTGCCGAGGCGAAAGCTGTAGCCCCACGCGTCCATGTCGCTCATCAGGCGAGCGCGGCCGACGCCGGCGAGCGCATCGGCCAGCACGATCTGCAGGTAGCAGGCGGCGTCTTCCTCGGCCTGCGAGTCGGACGCGTCGGTATGGATCGCGGCGCGCCGTTCGGCCGGTGCCACGATCAGGTGGCAGGCCTCGTGAAGCAGCGAGTGCACCGGCGTGTCCGCGCGCGCGTACACCGCGTGCGCGATGACGCCGGCTTCGCACTCGCCCCAGTAGCTGCCTGGAATCGATTCGCCCGCGGCGACCTCGACGAGTTCGAGCGCGTGGCGCGCGAGCAGCGCGCGCGCCGCCGCGAAGCCGATGTCGGCGAGCACGAGCACTCTGGCGGCGCCACCGTGCGCCGCGCCGGCGGTCGGCGCGTTCATGCGCTGCGCGCGCGTCAGGTTTCGCCGGCCGCCGGCGCCGCCGGAGCCGTATGCTTGTCCGGCAACGCGACCGACAGCTCGAGCACTTCGCCTTCGCCCTCGTGCGTGACGTGGATGTCGATCGCGTCCGGGTCGACGTTGACGTACTTGCGGATCACCTCGAGCAGCTCGCGGCGCAGCATCGGCAGGTAATCCGGACGGCCGTTCGCGGCGCGCTCCTGCATGACGATGATGCGCAAGCGTTCGGCCGCGACCGACGCGGTGTTCTTCGGGCGCGAGCGGAATAGATCGAACAGTCCCATGGCTCAGCTCCCGAAGATGCGCGCGAGGAAACCCTTCTTCGTCGCGTCGATGAAGCGCATCGGCCGTTCTTCTCCGCACAAGCGGGCGACCGCGTCGGCGTAGGCCTGCCCGGCATCGGAGGCCTCGTCGAGGATCACCGGCACGCCCGCGTTCGACGCGGTCAGCACACCCGGCGATTCGGGGATCACGCCGAGCACTTCGATGCCGAGGATGTCCTTGACGTCGGCGATACCCATCATGTCGCCGTTGGCGACGCGATCGGGGTTGTATCGCGTCAGCAGCAGGTGCTGCTCGACGCCGCCGGCGCCCTGTTCGGCGCGACGCGTCTTGCTCGCGAGCAGGCCGAGGATGCGGTCCGAGTCGCGCACGCTCGACACTTCCGGATTGACCACGACGATC
>DASTSE010000279.1:0-7684 GCA_035760865.1 Dokdonella sp. | reverse complement strand
CGGTCCGCGCTCAGAAGCCGAGCCAGCGCTTGCGTGGACCGGGCTGGAAGGCGGGCACCGCGAATGCGGCCGCCTGTCCCGCGGGCGTGCGCAGGTCGAGCAGTCCGTCGCGCCGACGCAGCAGGCGTGCCGCGGCGTCGGCGGACCGGAACGCGTGGTAGACGCCGCGCCCCGCGCCGACGACCGGATGCGGCTGGTAGTACACCTGCATCCAGCCGATGCTCTCGAGCAGTTCGAACATGCACTGCGGATTGGGCCCCCACCAGTTGCTGTGGTCGCCGTTGAGCGTGTCGCGCGGATAGAACGCCATCGCAGGCCGAGCGACGTCGAGCAGGTCCTGGTGGGTCTCGATGACCAGCGCATCGCGCGCGATCCCGGCCGCCGCCTTGAGGACCGCGATCGGGTCGTGCATGTGGTAGAACACGCCGAGGAACAGCACCACGTCCGCGGGCGCGAGGTCGCCGGGCAGCTCGGTCGGATCGATGACCTTCGTCTCGATGTCGAGGCCAAGGCATGCGCGCGCGAGGTCGAACGTTTCGCGCCCGCGGAAAACGGGCAGGTTCCAGCACAGGCTGTCGGACGCGATCACGCGCGCTGCACCGGCGCGCTTCGCCTCGAACGCGAAATAGCCGTTCCAGCTGCCGATGTCGAGCACGCTGCGGCCATCGAGCGCGAGCGGATCGAGGATCGCGGCGCGCTCGGCCGCGAGCAGCGCTTCGCTCTTGTTGCCCTTGATGAGCAGGTCCGGGAACAACCGGATCGAATGGTGCCAAGGCACCGACGCCAGCTCCTTCGCGCGCGCGCGCAATGCGGCTTCTTCCTGCATGACTCGTCCTCGCGATCGGGGATCGGGATGCTAGCGCATGGAAGCCCGCAGTGGCTCAGCGCACGCCGAGTCGCGCGATGAAGCGGGCGCCACCGAGCGACGGCGAACGGTCGACCACGAGCTCGCCGCGGTACGCGCGCACGATGTCCTGCACGATGGCGAGGCCGATGCCATGGCCCTGCACGCGCTCGTCGCCGCGCACGCCGCGCTGCAGGAGGTGCTCGACCTGGTCTTCGGCGATGCCCGGGCCGTCGTCCTCGATCGAGAACTCGAGCCCCGCGCGCCGGCCGCCGACCGCCGCGAGCGGGCGGGCGTCGAGCAGCACCCTGCGGCGCGCCCACTTGAACGCGTTCTCGAGCAGGTTGCCGAGCAGCTCCATGAGGTCGCCCTGGTCGCCGTGGAAGCGCGCGGCGGGATCGATCTCGAATTCGCACAGCACCGCCTTGCCGGCGTAGACCTTCTCGAGGCTGCGCACGATCTCCTCAGCGTACGGCTCGATCAGCAGCGGCGCCGCGAACGTCTGGTGCCCCGAGGTCGCCGCGCGCGAAAGCTGGTAGGCGACGATCTCGTCCATGCGGCCGACCTGCTCGAGCACGGTCCAGCGCAGCGACTCGCCGTCGCTGCCGGTCTCGAGCTGGCTGCGCATGACCGCGAGCGGCGTCTTGAGGCTGTGGGCGAGGTCGGACAACGTGTTGCGGTAGCGCTTGACGCGATCGCGTTCGGCCTCGATGAAGCTGTCGAGGCTGGTCGTGAGGCCCGAAAGTTCGACCGGGTACCGGCTGCCGAGCTGCTCCTGCATGCCGCGTTCGACGCGCGCGAGGTCGGTGGAGACACGGCGCAACGGCGCCAGGCTCCAGCGCAACACCGCCAGCAGCAGCAACAGCAGGGCGACGCCGAGCACGCCGAGCCAGGTCAGCAGCGTGCGCCGGAACACGTCGATCTGCGCGCGCAGCGCGTCGTCGCCTTCGGCAACGTAGAAGGTCAGGTGCAACTCGCTCTTGCCGCCGCTGTTCCAGTCGACGCCCTGCGCGAGCACGAACAGGTCGCCCACGGGCGTTTCGACCGGGCCGCGGAACTGCGCGGGCCCGCGCGGCAGCGATTCGTTGAAGGGCAGGTCGCGCCCGGCCGCGGACGGCGAGCGCCAGCTGCCGTCCTTCGATCCGGCGATCTTCGCGCCGACGATGCCGGCATAGAGACCGCTCTGCGACGGCCGGTCGAAACGCGGGTCGGGGCCGACCTCGGGCGGAATCAGCGCGCCCGCACGGGTCGTGTCCGACCCGGCGAGGTACGCGTACATGTAGCTCTGCAGGCGCTCGCGCAGCGAACTCTCCGCCGCTTCGTAGAACGCACGATCGAGGGCGATGAACGCGAGCGCGAGGAACGCGGCCAGCACGACTCCGGCGGCGGCGAGGGAGCGCGCTTGCAGCGAAAGCGGGCGCGCCACGGGCCGGATTCTCAGGCGTTTTCGGCGTGCGCGTTGTCGTCGACCGGATTGTCGCTGCGTTCGAGCGCGAAGCGGTAGCCACGACCGCGCACGGTCTCGATCGGCTTGATCGTGTTGTCGGGGTCGAGCTTGCGGCGCAACCTGCCGATGAAGACCTCGAGCACGTTCGAATCGCGGTCGAAGTCCTGCTGGTAGATGTGCTCGGTGAGGTCCGCCTTCGAGACGAGTTCGCCCGCATGCAACATGAGGTACTCGAGCACCTTGTATTCGTAACTCGTAAGATCGACCGTACTGCCGTTGACCGCGACGGTCTGCGCCGTCGTGTCGAGCACGACCGGACCGCACTCGAGCGTCGGCCGCGACCATCCGCTCGCGCGGCGCACGAGCGCATTCAGTCGCGCGAGCAGTTCCTCGACGTGGAACGGCTTGACGAGATAGTCGTCGGCGCCGTTCTTGAGGCCCTGCACCTTGTCCTGCCACGACGAGCGCGCGGTGAGGATGAGGATCGGATAGCGCTGCCCGGCCTCGCGCAACTGCTTGACGAGATCCATGCCGGAGAGCTTGGGCAGCCCGAGATCGATGATCGCGACGTCGAACGGCACTTCGCGCCCGAGATACAGGCCCTCCTCGCCGTCGCCGGCCGCGTCCACCGCGAAACCGTCGCGCTTGAGGCGCGCAGCCAGCGTCTCGCGCAAGGGAGCCTCGTCTTCCACCAAAAGTACGCGCATGTGTCCTCCGTCGTTCTCGTCCGTGCCCGCACGGGCGCCGCCTACTGCTCGGCCTGCACCTGCACGATGCGTACGCGACCATCGCGGGTCAGGATCTTGATGCGATACACCTTTCGCTTGCCGACATTGAGCGACTGTACCGACAGCACCTTGCCGTCGACCTCGCGCTGGGCCTGCAGTACCGCTTCCTGCGCGCTGATCTCGCGCGCCCGCACGCCTGTCGCGGCGAGGACGGCGCAGAGCATCAGCAACAGGCGGTTTCGATGGATTCGCATCACTCCGTCCGCATCATAGCGACCGCGGCTCGAACCGCGGAAGCCACGATCGCCGTGGCACGGAGTCTCGGCAGCGCGCATTGAATTGCGGCTGAACCCGTCGCGCAGCGGTGCCGCGCGGGAAAAAGAAGCGGCCCCGCATCGCGGGGCCGAAGGAGGAGCGGCGGCGGCGCATGCGCCGCCGCCGTGTGCAGCACTCAGTCGGCCGCGCAGCCGGCCACTTTCACGTCGTCGATCGCCCAGCCCGGATTGGGGCGCGCGACTGAAGCGTCGTTGGCGAGGCGGAAGCGGAACTGCACCGTCTGCCCCGCGTAGGCCTGCAGGTCGACGACGGAGTTGAGGTACGACTGCGGATTGCCGCACCACGCCTGCAATCCGGCGAGCGGGTTGCTGAAGCCGCTGTTGACCGCACCGTCATAAGGATCCGTCAGCAGCGCCGCGCCGGGCACCTGCGTCCAGCTGGATCCGCCGTCGGTCGAGATTTCCACGATCGCACCGTCGTAGCAACCGGTCGCACCGTTGTTCTCGATCGACTGCTGGCTCCAGAACGCGAGCGTGAGGCCGCTGAGGTCTGCCGGCAGCGCCACGCTCGGCGAAACCAGGCGCTGGTCGGAAACGGAGGCGAAATTGTTCGCCTGCCACGCGTGCGTGCCGCCGTGCGCGGTGGAACCGAGCAGCCACGAGTCCTGCGTGCCGCCGTGCGTCCAGCCCGCCGCACCCGACTCCAGATCGTCCGACCAGAGCACCTGCTGGGTCGTGCCGAGCGAGCAGTCGCCCGGCAACGCGACCGTCACGAACGAATGGCTTTCGGTGAGCGGCGGCAGCGGCACGCCGTCGAAACCGTCGCCGAAGATGCGATCGCCACCCCCGCCGCTGCTGCTGTCGCCGCACGCGTTGATCGCCGTGACGCGCCAGTAGTAGACGGTGTTGGAGTCGAGCGACGTCGACGAGGTCCATGCCGTGTCGGTGACCGTTGCGGAGGCGACGATGGTCGTGAAGCCGGCGTCGGACGCGACCTCGACGAGGTAGCTCGAAGCCTGTGCGGCGGCTTCCCACGTGAACGTCGGCGTCTGGCTCACGTTGCCGGCGCCGTCCGCCGGCAGCGTCAGCGTCGGCGTCGCGGGCGCGGCGGTGGCGTAGGTGAGGTCGAAGTCGAGCGTCTTCACGATCGATCCGGACGTGCCGGTCAGCGTCGTCGTGTAGGTGCCGGCGGCGACACTGTCGCTGTCGGTGACGGCCACCGCGGCATTGCCCGGCGGGACGACCGTGGTCGGCGTGACGCTGCCGGTCGCGCCTCCCGGCACGCCGCTCAGCGCGAGGTCGACCGGCGTCGAATAGCCCTGGATCTGGCCGATCGCGACGTTCGCATCGAAGTCGGTGCCGACGCACATTTCGGCCGCGGTCGCCGGCGCCGACATCGTGAAGCTCGGGGCCTGCGAACAGTTGCTGCAGACGAGCGCGAAGTCCTGGTCGGTCGCGTCGCCGCTGCCGGGCACGCCGTCGCCGGCGATGTTCGTCGCGGTGATCGTGATCGTGACGTCGCCGCTCGTGCCCGCCGGCAGGAACACCGCTTCGTAGTTGTTCTTCGTGTCGGCCGTGCCGCCGGTCGTGCTGAACGCATGGTCGAAGTGGTTGCCGAGGTAGGTCTGGCCGGCGACTTCGACCTTGAGATCGAGGTTGTTGACCTGCGGGCTCGTACCGAGCGCGCCCGGCGCGTCGGTATAGGCGAGCGCGATGCGCACGGGTCGGCCGGTGTCGACGATGCCCCAGGTGTAGCTGCGCGTCTCGCCGGTGTTGTCGAACGTCTCGCTCTGGTCGAGGATCACCTTCGGCGTCGCATCGAACATGTCGGTCATGTTCGGCATGCCGTAGCCCTGGCTGTTGCTCGGCAGGTTGTCGTTCGCGCTGACGCCGGTGAGGTATTTCGGGTGCGCCATGAGCCAGGCCTTCATCCCGGCCGGGCTCGGCGCGCGGTTTCCGCCGATCATGTCGACCGTGCCCGTCGCCGCGCCCGCACCGCCGTGCTCGATCCACCAGTACGAGAGCGACGCGATGCCTGCGGTCGCGGGCGTCGAATGGCTCGTGCCCGAGGATGCGGCGAACACGGTCTGCCCGGTCGGATGGTACTGGTCGCACACGCCGGAGCCGTTGTAGCCGGAATAGTTGCTCGCGCCGGACTGGATATGGGTGCCGGGGCCGATCACTTCGGGCTTGGTGCGCTGACCGGGCGCGGGGCCGCGGCCGGAGAAGTCGATCACGTCGTTCGCGTTGTCGGCGCCGCTGGTGCCCGTGCCGCAGCCGTCGGTCCAGCCCGGGCGTACGTTCTCCGACGCGCCGACGGTGATCACGTTCTTGCCCGCGCCCGGCGACGACACCGTGCCCGCGCCCGGGCCCGCATTCGCGGCGGCGAACAGGTAGATCATTTCCTGGTTGCCCGCCGTGCCGCCGTCCGCATCGCGCACGCCGACGTCGTAGGCCTGGTCGCCGTCGTCATAGGTGGACGGCGGCGAGGTCAGGCCCCACGAATTGCTGCTGATGCGCGCGCCGCTCTGCCAGTTCGACAGGATCACGCCCTGGTCGTTGTTGCCGCACGCGCTGATGTCGTAACCGGGCACGAAGATCGCGGTCGATCCGACGCGGCCGAACGGATTGATGCCGAGGCCGAGCTGGTGACCGTCGGCGTCCTGGTACGGCGAGCCCGTGGTCTGGTCGTAGCCGATGATGATGCCGGCATTGAGCGAACCGTGGCCGTCGATCGCGCCGACCGACGTGCTCGGCGTCGACGAACAGTTCTTGAAGTACGACACGCGCACCGGGTTGGCGAGGTTGCCGCCGACGTGCAGACGCGGGTCGGCCGTATTGAGCACCGTGACGCCGCTGCCGCCTTCGTCGATCGTGCTGTCGGTGAGGTCGACGAGCGGATAGTCGGCTGCGACCTGGCTGAAACCGCGATCGAGGAGGAACTGCAGGTAGTCGATCGATGCCGGCCCCGGCGTGAAGTCGCCGGTCATGATGATGTCCTGCTTCTCGTCCATCATGCGGCGCGGCGAGGTCGCACCGACGAACGTCACGTCCGGGCGTTCCGCGATCGCGGGCACGTCGGACAGGCGCACGCGCAGCTTGAGGTTCTCGTAGGCGAGCACGGGCGCCCACGCGTAGTCGGACTTGCCGTTGCCGATCGGGCCGAGCTGGCCGGTCGGCAGGATGCCCTTGCTCTCGACGAAGCCGCGCGTCTCGCCGACGCCGTCGTGGCGATACACCTGCACGACGACGTCGACTTCGTCCGACGACGTCGGGGCGGCCTGCAGGCGCTCGCCGAGGGTCGGATCCACTTTCAGGAAGCCGTACAACGGCGCGGCGAACTGCAGCCACGACGACGAGGCGCGCAGTTCCTGCAGGCGCGCCTGCGCCGCGACGTCGGTCCATACGATGTAGCCGTTGTTGGCGACGTAGTGCACCGGCGTGATGCCTCGGGCGACGAGCGCGTCGAGCCACTGCTGCTTGACGGGCCCGACGAACTGCAGCACCTGCAGCTTCGGCCCGTTCGCCGACTGCATCGCGAACGGCGCGGGCGCCTGCAGCGAACCGCGCTGGGTGTCGAACGGCTGCGCGCTGAACAGCAGCATGTCCGCTTCGGCATCCGCGTGCACGTCGGCCGCAACGGCCTTCATGCGGTCGAGCGTCGACGCGTCGACGCCGTACAGCGCGAAGCGCCCGTAGTCCGCGATCGGCTGCGCGCCGGGCGCCTGCGCGAAGGCGTCCTTGGGCGCGAACACCTTCAAGGCGCGCGCGGGTGTCGATGAAGCGAAAGAGGGCAGCGCCACGATGCCGCCGGCGCCGACGAGGGCGGCGACGATGGCCGTCACGATCGGTTTCTGCATGATGTCCCCATCCGGAATACGAAACGACGAACGAGCCGTCGCGCATCGCGACCGGACGCGATGCGCAGGCGGATCGGCGGACGTCGCCGCGGCAGACTGCGCGAGCCAATCGCCGGCAGCGACTGTTCGATGCTAGTGCAGCGCGGCTGCGATCGACTCGGCCGTCGAGCGCATCGCGCATACATCCATGGACCGAAACGGAGCGACGTACGCGCGGGTACGGTTCAGAAGATTTCTGCGACGCAGCAACGCAGGCTGCCGCCCGCCTTCTCGATCTCGTCGAGATCGACCGCGCCGAGCGAGAAGCCGAGGCGTTCGAGCAGCAGGCGCTGCGACGGCTCGAGCGCATCCGCTGCCGTCGCGCTCATCCAGACGCGGCCCGGCGCGAGCGCGATCGCGTTGCCCGCGAACGCTCGCTTCTGCGCCGCACTCAGGTGCAGCGCCTGGCCGCCGTACGCGCGCGCGATCGCTTCCGGCACGGCCGCGTCGGCGAAGCCGTCGCCTGCGACGATCGCGGTGCGCCCGGCGAG
>DASTSE010000278.1:0-5596 GCA_035760865.1 Dokdonella sp. | reverse complement strand
TGGGACTCGCGGTCGTCGGCTTTGCAGGCCCATGCGCTTTCGTGCCGCTGCGTCCCACCCTACGGGCTTCGTGGCGCGTGCCGCTGCGTCCCACCCTACGGGCTTCGTGGCGCGCGGTGGGACTCGCGGTCATCGGCTTTGCAGGCCATGCGTTCTCGTGCCGCTGCGTCCCACCCTACGGGGTTCGTGGCGCGTGGTGGGACTCGCGGTCGTCGGCTTTGCAGGCCCATGCGCTTTCGTGCCGCTGCGTCCCACCCTACGGGCCGCGGTCGCGCACAGGGTGCGCTCCGGCAAGCACCTTGTGGGAGCGGCGGAGGCCGCGATGTGCTTCGGGGATGTTCTGCGCCGCGCGCGGCCGGCCTACGTCGAGGTCGCGGTCGGTGTCGCGGATGACGTCGCCGGCGTGCGCGCCGCCGCGAGCATGGCCGCCTGCTGCGCTTCGAGCGTGTCGAACCACGCCGCGACGCCGCGGCCCGGCGCGGCGCGGTCGAGCATCGCGTCGAAGACCTGCTGGCCGAGCGCGCGATACGCCTCGAACTGCGCCTCGCCGAAGAACTGCTCGCTGGTCGGTTCGTCGGGGAATGCGGCGTGCGCGCGCCAGTACGCATAGATGTCGGCGGTCAGGCCCGCGCAGAGCACCGGGCGCACGTAGAGGATGCGACCGTCGCTGCCATCGGCGTAGCGGATTCGGCCGAGCAGCCATGGCTGCTGCGCGAGCACGCGCTCGCGCTCGTGGTAGAAGCGGTCCGCGCCGAGCTCGAGCTCGGCGCCGAAGTCGACGCGCACGCGCTCGATCGCGCGCCCGAGGTCGCCGAGCGTCGTCTGAGGATCGGCGCCGGCGTCGGTGACGACGATGAAGCGCACGCGCCGGCGCACGAGTTCGTACAGGCCGAGGTTCTCGAAGCCGCCGCCGTCGGACAGGTGCACGTGGCGGCGCTTCTCGTCGAGGCCGACGCCGAGCATCTCGCGCGCGATGAGGATCCACCACCACGGCAGCGGCGGCAGGCGCTCGGCCGCGTACTTCGGATTGCGTGCCCAGTAGCCGAGGCGCACGTTGAGCAGCGCCATCAGGAAAGATACCGAGCGAGCGCGTGTCGCGATCATGTCGGGATCGATCGCCGCGCCCGAGGTCGTGAACGCGGTCGACAGCGCGGTCGATCCGCCCGCATAGCTGCGGATGCGCCGCCAGCCGGTCGCGTCGGATCCCGCGAACAGCGGCGAGAAGAAGAAGCTCGCGCCCGTGCGGCTGCGCCGGCGTTCGTCGTCCGAACTGGTCGTGTTGAGTGTCGTGTTGACGAGATGCAGCGGCGCCCCGCGGCTCGGGTCGAGCGAGCGCAGGTCGAAGTCGCCCGGGTCCGAATCGGGATCGCCCGCGACGTTCGGCAGGAACGTGTCGCTGAGGCGGGCGCGGTAGTACGCATGGATCGACACGCGATTGATGTCGCACGCGAACGCGAGCACGACCGACAGCAGCACGAGCGCGCCGAATACGGGCGACCGCAGCAGGTCGACCGACGCGGCGACGTGGTAGCAGAGGATGAGCAGGCCGTAGACGAGCAGGCCGAGGCCGATCGTGGTCAGCCGTCCGCTGCTGTCGCCGCCCTTGCGTCGGTCGAGCAGCATCGAGCCGATGCCGCCGAACGCAGGCATGAGGTACGACAGGTGCTTGCCGAACGCGTGCGCGTGGCGCAGGCCCGACAGGTGTTCGGCCATCTCGCCGAAGCGCGCCGCGACCGGTATGAGGCCGAGCACGATGAGCACGGGACCGAACGCGAGCAGGCGACCCATCGCCACGCGCAGCGCATCGATGCGGCGTACGCTGGCGAGCCCGGGGATGCCCGCGACGAGCGCGAACATCGTCGCGACCGGTGGCAGTGCGGCGAGGCAGGCGGCGCCCGCGGCGAGCAGCAGCCAGTAGCCGTGGTGGCCCTCGACCGCATGCGCGCCGGGCAGCGCGAGCCATGCCGGCCACTCGACCGGCAGCCATGCGAGCGTGAGCGAATAGACGACGAACACGAGCAGCGGCCCGAGCACGAGCACGTTGGCGAACGTCGCCGCGAGGATCGACGCGAGCAGGGTCCAGATCGAGAAGCCGCGATGGCTGACGAGGAACTTGCCGTGGCCGCGCAGCCAGTCGAGCACGCTGCCGCCGCCGTCGGCGAGCGCGGCCGCGAATGCGCGCTGCGCCTGCGCGGGTGCGAGTCGCGCGCGCAGCCACGTGTAGCACGACGCGATGTAGCCGCCGCCCGAGACCGACGACAGGTAGTCGACGTGGCGCAACACGTCGGCGCGTTCGAGAGACTGCAGCACGCCGAGGTTGAACGTCGCCGAACGGATGCCGCCGCCGGAGAACGCGAGGCCGACGACGTCGCCGGCGGGGGGCGCGAGCCCGGCCGCCGCACGCCGCTGCGCGAGCCACGCCTGCTCCTCGGCGAGCACGTGCGCGAAGTCGTCGACGCAGCCGTCGCGCTCGTGCGGCGCGCTCATCGCGAGCAGTCCGGCGGCACGAAGCCCGCGGGCGTCGCGGGCAGGTCGCGATGCACCTTGAGGTACTCGACGATCGCCCAGCGCTCATCGTCGCCGAGCAGCGGGCCGATCACGCCCGGCGGCAGCGGGTGCGCCTTCGGATCGGCGCGCGCGGCGTCGAGCTGAGCGGGCGTCGCGGTGAACGCATGGCCGGTGTTGCGGTTGCCGTCCTTGCCCGTATCGAGCCAGAAGCCGTCGGCTTCGTCCGTGTCGGCGGGCACGTCGACGTAGCCGACGCGCTTCGCGTCGAAGTCGCGGCGGCCGACGAAGAAGCGCCGGCTGCGCTGGTCCGGCGGCAGCAGCATCTCGTAGAGATTAGGCACCGAGCCGTTGTGCAGGAACGGCGGCGTCGCCCACACGCCCTCGAGCGGTCGCGGCTTGTAGCCGGCGACCTGCTGCGGCAGGTCGAGGATGCCGAAGCCTTCGAGGCACTGCTGGCGCTGGTACGGGATGCCGCGATCGGCGAAGTACTTCGCCTTGATCATGAGGCCGAGCACGTTGAGGCCTTCGCCTTCGGTGAGCCGCGCGACATCGAGCGTGCCGAGCTGGGCGTCGATCTGCGCCGTGCCTTCCGTCACGTCCACGAGCAGCGCGCGCGTCTGGCAGGCGAGGTCGCAGCCCCAGCCCTGCGTCGGCGGTATCGTGCTGAGGGCCGCGGCGCCGCCGAGCGCGGTCGCGATCGCGGCGAAACTGTCCTGCGGGATCGCCGGCACCGCGTTCGCGTCGGGATCAGGATAAGCCGCGCGCAGCGCCTCGAGTGCGCTCGCGTCCTGACCCGCGGCGCGGCGCCCGGCGATCGTCTCGTCGAGGCGCCAGCGTGCGTCGCGCGCGAGATTGCGCACGAGCAGCGGCCGCAGTACGCGTTCGACCTCTGCGCGCGTGAGGCCCGCGCGCGTGAGGTCGTAGTGGCGCGCGAGGAAACCGTTCGCCTCGGCCGGGTCGGTGCCGATGTGCGCCACCGGCACGACTTCGATCATCCACTCGGTGTCGGGCGACGGCTTGCCCGGTGCGCTCGCGAGCTGGCGCGCGCGATCGGCCGGGTGCGGGCCGTGGCACTGCACGCAGTGCGCCTCGAACAGCGCCTTGCCGCGCTCGGCGAGCGCGCCGTCGATCGGCCCGAGCAAGTCTTCCGGCCAGCGCGGCGGCGTCAGCTTCTGCAAGGTGTGCTCGATCAGGTCGAGGTGCTCGATGTCGACCGACGACGTGAAGCGCTGCTCGGGCGGCAGCGGGTTGCCGTAGTCGTCGGTGAGGCGGATCACCGCGCCGACGCCGAGCGCCTCGCCGATGTTGCGCGCGAGCGGCTGCTTGACCGAACCGTTGTACTGCACCCAGTCGAACTTCCAGATGTTCCACACGTACGGGTAACTGACCGGCGCGGTCGCGTCCTGGTAGTTGCCGGTGCTGAGATGGTCGCCGAACACGGTGTTGGCGATGCGGCCGAGCGCGTCGGTGCGACCGAAGCCTTCCTGCACCGGATAGAGGTGGCGCAACGGCGAGTTCTGTCCCTGCGTCGCGAACGCGACGATCGTGTCCCACAGTTCGCCGCGCAGCGCCGACTTGCCTTCGGGATAGCGCGGGCCGATCACCTTGCGCGCGAAGCGGTCGAACTTCGCGGGGTTGGCGAACGTCGCGATCATCGAGGCGACCAGGGTCGGCCCGAACGCGCCGCGCTGCATGGCCGTGAACGCGTGCATCGCCTGGCCGCCGTCGATGCGGATGGCGACCGTGCGGCCGTCCTTGCGCGCATGGATCTCGCCCGTGTGGCACGCGGCGCAGGTGATGTCGAGCACGTACTGGCCGAGCGCGGCGTCGAAGTGGCGCGTGAAACCGACCGGCAGGCGGTCGGGATTCTTCGGCGTCGGCTGCGGATCGACGATGAAGCGGTAGCGCCTCAGGTGCTCGGGCTCGGCGAACCGCTGCGTACCGAACGGCATCTCGAGGTTCGTGAACCACGCGTAGCGCAGCGGCGTGACGAGCGCGCCCTGCGGCATCGACGTGCCCTGGGACGTGTAGTAGTAGGTCTGCCGGTCGACGCTGTCGGCGCCGGCGCCCCAACCCTGGTCGAGGTAGCGGTACTCGTCGACGTGCTCCCCGGGCGGGATCGTGTGTACCGGGTAGAGCACGAACACCGCGAAGCCGGCGACCGCAGCGAGCGCGCCGAGGAGCACCAGCACGAACAGCCACTTGAGCAGGCGCCCAAGCGGAATGTCGAGGAACGCGCGCACGGGCCCCTTGCGCGTGCGGAACGTGGCACGACGATAAGCCATCGATGTCTCCCCTGTGGCGCACTCCGTTGCGAGCGGTCCACCCCTGACTGCACCGCACGCGCAGCCAGGTTCGGCGGCGTGTGGGCCGGATCCCGCGCGGACGGCGCCGAAAGAGTACACGTTTTTGGCGCGCGCCCCCTGTCGGGCGGTCGCCATCGGCTGCCGATGGCGGGTTCCTCGACCGAATCTCGTCTAGTCCATGCGGTGGGCGCAGCAGAGCGAGTCGACATGATCTCCCCCATGTCCCTCTCCCCAGTCGCTCTCTGCGCCCGCCATCGACGCGAGGACCACGCCTGCTTTCGTGCGACGGGCCGGTCGCGTGGCGCATGGCGCGCCCGAAGCACGTCTGGCTTGCGCGGGAACGAGAAGCCGCCCCAGCCGGCGAGCATCCCAGGGTTCATGCATGCGCAAACGAGCCCGGCCGGCATTCGTGCCCGGACCGAACGCGGACGTCTCCGCGCGCTACGCGGAAGCGTTCCTCGATTTCGCAACGACGCTTCGGCCGTCGTCGTGGAACGCCGCCATTCCGGTGGCCCGCATCGAAGGTCCGCGCGTCGACGGCGCGCGGTTCTGCGAGTGGGTGTCGCGAGCCGCGCGCGCGACGTCCGACGAGGACATCGGCTTCCGGTTCGGCGCCCGCGTCGCCTGGCGCGCGTTCGGCCTGCTCGGCATCGCGGCCGCCGCAGCGCCGACGCTGGGCGAGGCGCTCGGCCGCGTGGTGCGGCGGCAGCCGCTGGTCGACACGCTCGGGACGCTGCGCATCTCGCATCGCGGCCGGCTGCTGCACCTGCAGTGGCGACCGG
>DASTSE010000277.1:0-13545 GCA_035760865.1 Dokdonella sp. | reverse complement strand
GCCGACGAGCAGTACGTTGTCGCGGCCGACCTCCTCGCGCATGAGCTGGCCGACGTTCCACTCGCCGCGCTTGCTCATCGAGGTGGCGCGCGCGTCGCCGAGGTGGGAATTGTGCGCCCATACGACGATGCGTCCGCTGCGACCGTTGTCGCGCAGGTGCCGTCGCAGCGCGAGCAGGGTGTTCACCATGTGGGCGTCGCGCAGGTTCCACGTGTTCGCCCGGCCGGCGAACATCGCGCGGTAGTAATGTTCGGCATTGAGCACGACGTACGCATTGCGTTCGGCGATGAACTGCTCGTTCGCCTTCGCGCGGCCGTCGTCGGCGCGATACTCGGGCGCCTTGCGCACGAGGTCGACGAGCAGTTTCGCCGCGGCATCGCGGCACGGCGGGCGCAGCCCGGCAGCGGCGGCGTAGCCGTAGTCCTGCGGATCGCGCACGTGGTCCAGGCACGCGTAGAGGCGCTTCGCCGCTTCCACCTGGGTGGGGTCGACCTGCTCGAGGTAGGCGATCACCGCTTCGGCGGAACGGTAGAGGCTGTAGAGGTCGAGCCCGTGGATGCCGACCCTCGCGGCCTCCGGCAGTGCGGCGTTGTGCGCGTGCAGCCATTGCACGAAATCGCGCACGACGCGGTTGCGCCACATCCAGGTCGGGAAGCGCTGGAACTGGTCGAATGCCGCATCGAGCGACACCGCGTCGCCGTTGCACGCGTAGCGGTTCAGCTGGAGGGTATCGGGCCAGTCGCCTTCGATCGCGATCGCGTCGAAGCCGCGCTCCTCGACGAGCCGGCGCGTGATCCGCGCGCGCATCTCGTAGAACTCGTGGGTGCCGTGGCTCGCCTCGCCGAGCAGCACGAATGGGCGCTCGCCGACCATCTCGAGCAGCGCATCGTAGTCGCGCGAGCTGCCGTCGAGCAGGTGCGCGCTTCGACGCAGGGCGACATTGGAGGAGCGCAGGAGGGTAGTCATGGCGTGCGCTGCAGGATGGCGCCCGCGGACGGCGCCATCTTGACCAATATCAATTGAACGGGGTCCGACCGGCCTATCGTTCGGTTCGTCGCAGCAGCGGAGCAGGGCCATGAGTCGATTGCCGTTCGCCGACCGCGAAGACGCCGCCCGGTCCCTCGGCGAGGCGCTGGCGAAATACCGCGGCCAGAACCCGCTGGTGCTGGCGATCCCACGCGGTGCCGTGCCGATCGCCCGCATCGTCGCCGACATGCTCGGCGGCGAGCTCGACATCGTGCTCGTGCGCAAGCTCGGCGCGCCCGACAATCCGGAACTCGCGATCGGCGCGGTCGACGAACGCGGCAGCGTGATGCTCAACGAGAATGCGCGCTGGTTCGGCGCCGACGACGCCTATGTCGTCGCGGAAGCGAAGCGGCAGCTCGACGTGATCCGCGAGCGGCGGCAACGCTACTGCGCCGGCCGCGCCGCAGCGGATGTCGGCGGGCGCGTCGTGATCGTCGTCGATGACGGCCTCGCGACCGGCGCCACGATGATCGCCGCGTTGCGCGCACTGCGGGCGCGGCATCCGGCGCGGCTCGTATGCGCCGTGCCGGTCGCCGCGCGCGACAGCCTGGCCGAGGTGTCGCGCCATGCGGACGACACCGTCTGCCTCGCGACGCCGTCGCCGTTCCATGCGGTGGGCCTCTACTACAAGGATTTCTCGGCCGTCGAGGACGACGAGGTGATCGGACTGCTCGGGCAGCAGGGTTCGACCGCGACGGCGGTGTCGCGCGCGGTGCGGATTGCGATACCCGAGGCCGAACTCGACGGCGACCTCGTGACGCCGGCGTCGCCACTCGGACTCGTCCTGTTCGCGCACGGCAGCGGCAGCAGCCGGCACAGCTCGCGCAATCGTTTCGTTGCCGGCGTGCTGCAGCGGTGCGGGATCGCGACGCTGCTGTTCGACCTGCTGACGGTCGAGGAGGACGCCGACGCCCGCCGGCGGTTCGACATCGCACTGCTGCATGAACGGCTCGACGCCGCGCTGCGCTGGGCCCGACGCCAGTCCGCGTTGAAGACGTTGCCGATCGGCCTGTTCGGCGCGAGCACCGGCGCCGCGGCCGCGCTGCAGGTCGCGGCCGAGCATCCGGGGCACGTCGCCGCGGTGGTGTCGCGCGGCGGCCGGCCGGACCTCGCGGGCGAACGCGCGCTGGCGCAGGTCCGTACCCCGACCCTGCTCGTCGTCGGCGGAGCGGACCACGAGGTGCTCGAACTCAACCGCGCCGCGCGCGCGGCGATGGGGCCGTGGGCCGAGCTTGTCATCGTGCCCGGCGCGACGCATCTGTTCGCCGAGCCGGGCACGCTCGAGCAGGCGGCGCAGCACGCAGCCGACTGGTTCGTACGCGCATTCGGCAGCACGGCGATGCAACCGACCGCTGCGCGCAGTGTCGATGCGCGCGTCAACGGCAGCGGACGGCGCGCGTCGTGAGGCGACGCTGCGCACCCGCGCCGCTCATGGTGCGGCGGGTGGAGAAGGCGTCGCTTCGCCCGGCACCAGCCGGCCGTCGACGAGCCTGAGCACGCGGTCCGCTCGCGCGGCGAACGCGGCGTCGTGCGTGACGATCGCGACGGCACGCTGGTACTCGTGGGCGAGTTTCAGGATTGTCTCCTGCACGGTCCGGCTGGAGACGCTGTCGAGGTTCCCGGTGGGCTCGTCGGCAAGGATCAGCGCCGGATCGTTGGCGAGCGCACGCGCGATCGCGACGCGCTGGCTCTGGCCGCCGGACATCTGGCGAGGCAGCTTTCCCGACTGGTCGGCGAGTCCGAGCTGTTGCAGCAGCGACAGCCCGCGCCGGTCCATATCCTTGCGATCCAGTCGCCCGAGCCGGCGCATCGGCAGCAGCACGTTTTCGAGCGCGGTGAACTCGGGCAGCAGGAAATGCGACTGGAACACGAATCCGATCGTCCGCAGGCGCGCTTCGGCGCGTTCGTGCTCCGCGAACCGCGCCGCATCGGCGCCGTCGAGCCAGATGCTGCCGCTGTCCGGGACGTCGAGCAGCCCGAGCAGGTACAGCAGCGAAGACTTGCCCGATCCCGACGGCCCCGTGATCGCGACGCACTCGCCGCTGCGGATGTCCATCGACACGTCGTCGACGAGCGTGACCGGGACTTCCGCCGTCAACCTGCGCGAGACATGCTCGGCACGGATCACCGGCTCCATCACACGCCCCCGCGCAGCACGTCGACCGGCTCGACGCGCGCCGCGCGGCGCGCGGGCAGCCAGGCCGCGATGACCGCTGCGGCCATCGCCATGGCGCCGGCGAGGGCGAATTGCGCCCAGCCCCAGTCGATCGCGAGTGCATTGAGGTCGGTGCTGCCGGGCATGCGGAAGCGCAGCCGGCCGAGCAGGAGCATCAGCGCACTGCCGAGCGCGAGTCCGAACGCATTGCCGACCAGGCCGATCAGGCCGCCCTGCAACACGAAGATGCGCTCGATGTCGCGCGCGTCGAAGCCCATCGAACGCAGGATCGCGATGTCGCGCTGCTTCTCCATCACGACGGTCGAGATCACGTTGTAGATGCCGAACGCGGCGACGACGAGGACCGCGCCGACGACCGCGTACATGATGATCCGGCGCAGCAGCAGCGCGCTCATGAGGTCCTCGGACTGCTCCTGCCACGAAATGGACTTGTAGCGGATGCGCCGTTCGATGCGTTCCGCTTCGGCGCGCGCCTGCTCGGGATCGTCGAGCTTGACCACGATCGTATTGGCGCGATGGATGCGGCCCGTGAGCGCCTGCACGCGCTCGATCGTCGCGAATGCCTGGCCCGAATCCGCGCCCGCGCGGCCGGTATGGAACAGCCCGACGATCTTGAATACGCGCGCGTTGCCGCCGGGCCCCGACATCGTGATGCTGCCCGACATCGCCACGCTGAGGATGCGTGCGAGTTCGTCGCCGATGATGACGCCATTGGGATTCGCCGCAAGGTTCGACAGCGAGCCTGCGATCAGGTGCTCGTCGATCGTCGACACGCGCGCGTAGTCGGCCGGGACGATGCCCGTGAGCGTGACCGCGCGGTCCTTACCGGCGAAACTCACCAGTGCCTCGCCGACCAGCACGGCCGACGCGTGAACGTCCTGGCGCTTGCGCAGGAAGTCGATGACGCGCGGATAGCCGCGGATGCCGCGCGTTTCGGTCATCGGCTTCACGTGCCGGACGTCCACCGCGCCATCCGGGTAGACGCGTTGCACGGGCTGGACGTTGGGGCGGCGGTACTCGTCGACGATCGTGATGTGCGGCGAGTTGTCGACGAGGCGGCGCAGGAAGTCGCTCTCCGAGCCCTGCATCATCGCCGAGATCGCGAGGAAGAACGAAACGCCGAGCACGATGCCGAGCAGCGAGACGATGCTCTGGCGACGGCGCGCCCGCAGGTGCCGGCCCGCGATGGAGGCGAGCAGGCCGATCACGGGATAGCTCCCGGCGGCGGCACCGGCGACACGCGCACGCGTCGGCCCGGCGTGGCCCAGCTCGGCGGATCGACCACGACGACGTCGTCGATCGCGACCCCGCTGCGGATCTCCGTGCGCGCTTCGCCGCGTACGCCGACGTCGACGGACTGGGGTTGCAGCCGCCCCGCGCGCACGCACCAGACGCGCCCCGCCACGACGGCCGTGGTCGGTACGAGCAGCGCATCGCGAACCTCGCGCACGATGATGTCGGCCTCGGCGGTCATGCCGGTCAGCAGCGGAACCGCTTCGTCGAACGCGATACGCACGCGGTACGTGCGCGCGGTGGGATCGCCTTTCGGCGTCAGTGCCTGCACGTGCGCGCGGAACACGCGATCGCCGAACGCATCCGCGCGCACGAGCACCGCCTGGCCCACGCTCACGCGGACGATGTCCTCTTCGTCCACGTCCGCGGTGACGCGCGGTGGCGAATCGGCGGCGACCCAGAACACGGGGACGTTGGCCGCGATCAGTTGGCCGACTTCGCCGTCGCGCCGGACGATGGTGCCGTCGACGGGCGAGACGAGGTCGGCGAAGCGCAGTTCCGCGGCGGCCTTCGCGCGCGCCGCGGATGCGGCCCGCCAGTCCGCGCGTGCCTTGTCGTGCATCGCGCGAGCGATGAGCCCGCGCCCGAGCAGCGCCGCATCACGGTCGAGCTCGTCCTTCGCGAACGCCTCCTGCGCGCGCGCCTGGGCGAGTGCATTGAGCAGGTCGGCGTGCTCGAGTCGCCCGAGCACCTGGCCGGCACGAACGCGCTCGCCCTCGTCGACCGCGAGTTCGACGAGGCGCGAAGCGAGCCGGGTCGCGATCGGCAGCATCACCGACGGCTCGACGGCTCCGGTCGCATAGACGGCTTCGACGGCCGGACCGCGCACGGGCGCGGTCACTTCGACGGTCGACGGAAGCCAGTTGCGGTAGGCGAAGATGCCGACACCGAGGGCGGCCAGCGTCGTCAGGGCCAGTGCCGCGAACGTATGGGGAGGAAGGCGCATCGCTGACTCGACATGGACGACGAGGCGATCAGACCAGTCCACGCCCGATCGGTGTTGACCTGAATCAACCGCGGCCGCTGCGCGGCGACGCCATGGGGCACGCACCGTCGATGGTCGTGCAGGCAGCCGCATGGCGCGTCGGCACCAGGGGACGCGTCCCGATCGAGCGTCGCGCTCGGTCGCGTCCTGCCGCAGGCCGCGGACGCTGCCCATGGTCTCGCGGACGCCCGACCGAGTTCGCGCGTGGTTGACGCCGGTCAATGCGTCGTTTGCGGCGATCGGGAATTCTCCGGCGCGTGCGTAAGCCCGCGTGCATCGTGCCAGCCGCGCGAGTCGAGGCGAGCAGGGCGGGTCGAGCCGTGCGGCGGCAGGTCTGCCGCGTTCAGATCCACTGCGACCTTTGTGCTCCTGAGTGCTTCGGCACGAGCGTCGTCGTTTGCTGTCCCAAATGGCGGAGGACGCGTTCATGCCCGAACACGACGCCGACATCGGCGACTTCCAGGGGCACGTGCCCGTCGTGCGGCACAAGCTCACGCGCGAGCAGTACCTGTACCGGGCCGGCCAGGCTGTCCACGCGCTCTACATCGTCGATGTCGGCTTCCTGAGGATGTCCGAACTGGCGGACGACGGCCGCGAGCAAGTGATCGGATTCCGCATGGGCGGTGACTGGATCGGCCTCGAATCGATCGGTTTGAAGCAACACCGGTGCGATGCGGTGGCCCTCGACCTGTCCTACGTCTGGGAGCTGCCGATCGAGCGGACACTCGCGGCGTGCGCGGAAACACGCGCACTGCAGGCGCGACTGCACGAGGCGCTCGCGCGCGAGATTCGCGGCGACTGGTCGTGGATGCTCGCGCTCGGCACACTCGGAGCGGAGAACCGGCTGGCGGCATTCCTGCTCGATCTCGCCGAACGTCGATCGAGGCTCGGGCTCGTCGCGGACCGCCTGCTCATCCCGATGCGTCGCATCGACATCGCGAACTACCTCGCCATCAAGCACGAGACCGTCAGCCGGGCGCTGTCTCGACTCGAGCGCCAGGGCCTCGTCGCCGTGCGCGGGCGCGACGTGCGCATCCTCGACATGCCCGGGCTCGCGCGCGAGGCGCATGCGACTCCGTCGGAGGACGGTGGCGTCGGCCGGTCGCGCGGATCATCGTGACCGGTCGGCGGCGTGCCTACCATGCGGGGCGCGTCGCGACGGCAACCGCCATCGCGGATGCGTGCGATGTTCGCCGATCGTCGGAATTGATTTCGATCAACGGGTGCGCGGCGCGTTGCGCGGACCATCGCCTGTGCGGGATGCCGGACCGAGCGTTGGATGGATCGGCGCCAGCCGGACTCGCGGCATTGCGTGTCGCGAGCATCGACGGGTCGGACAGCACGTACGGGATCCGCGGTGGGAGACGGAGCCACGCGTCGCCGGCATCTCGCACTCGATGCCACCGGGAGTATCGATGAAACCGCACCTCGAACGTATCCGCGCCCATGCCGCCGTGCGCTACGCGCTGCTCGCGATCATCGCGACGCTGCTCGCGATCGCCCTGATCCGCAGCGCGGCGACCTGGTTGCACCTCTGAGCGGCGCCGGCCGTCGCGCGGTCGGCGAACGCCGCGGCACGGGGAAGGCCGGCGACTCGACTCAGCACGACCAGGCGCGCGTCGTGCCCGGCCGTGCCCTTGCGGCGAACGTGCGCGCAAGCGATTCGAAGCGACGATCGTGCGCGAGCGCTTCGAGCGGCAGGTCGAGCCGTCGACGCCAGTTCGGTGGCGCGTCCGGCGTGCCGGGATGGTTGGCCTGGTAAGGCACGCGCAGGACGTCCTCGATCTGTACCGCGGCGAGTGCACTCGAGGTTGCGGCGAGGAAAGCGTGCGCCGCATCGACGAAGCCGTCGAGGTCGGCAGGGTCGCTGTACGCGCGGACGCCGTCCAGCCAGCCGGCGCGACGATGCTCGCCCGCGCGATCGTCGAGGTCGGCACCGCTCCAGACGCCCGCGAGCGTCGGCAAGTCGTGCGTCGACATCGCGGCGACCGCGAGCGGCTCGTATCTTCCGGGAGCGAGGAAACCGCCGTGTGCATCGCGCTCGAAGCAGGCGATGCGGAAGCCGAGCATGCGCGCTTGCGCCATCCGATCGCGAAAGCCGCGCGGAACGTTGCCGAGGTCCTCGCCGATCACCGTGCACTGCGCGCGCACGCTCTCCTGCGCGATGACCGAAAGCAGTTCGCGCAATGGAAAGCCGACGTAGGTGCCCGCTGCCGGCGGCGCGTCGGCCGGTATCCAGAACTGGCGCAGCAGGCCGATGACGTGGTCGATCCGCACCGCACCCGCGTCGCGCATCGCGAAGCGCACGAGCTCGCGATAGGGTTCGAGTCGTCGCTCGAGCAGTCGGGCGGGGTGCCATGGCGGCACACCCCAACGCTGCCCGCGCTCCGCGAATGCATCCGGCGGTGCGCCGAGTTGGAAGGCGGGTACGACGAGGCCCGGCCATTGCCGGCCTTCGGCGCCGTCTGCCGCCGCTCCGAGCGCAAGATCGCTGACGAGACCGATCTCCATGCCCGCGGCGCGCGCGCGGTCGGCACACCGGGCCCACTGCAGGCGCGCCAGCCACTGCGCGAACTCGATCGATTCGACGTCGACCGTAGGCACGGTCGGCAACGCACCCTCGTCGGCGGATGCGTTCGGCTGCGGCGAGCCTTCGCGTCGTGCCGCGAGCCGGGCCGCGTGCGCCTCGGCCACGGCGTAGGCATGCGCCCGTGCGGATTCCTGCGCCTGGAAGCGCACGAACGCTTGCGCGCGGGGCGTCCCGCGGGCGAGATGGCGCTCGCGGAAGTCGAGGTAGATCTGAGCGATCGCATCGAGCTTGAGTCGCGCGACGGCCGCGTAGTCGACGCTCGACGCCGCGTTGATGCGCGACAGCGCGAGGCGTACGTCCGCTCGCGCGAGGTACCGCTGCAGTCGCGGCGACGGGTCGTCTTCGTCGGCTGCGACGATCGAGACGAGGAGTGGGTTGAGCGCGAGCCGGCTCGACGGCGCGTACGGCGAAGCGCGTTCCGGTTCGCACAAGCGCGGCGCGTGCACCGGGCTCAGCATGAGTCCGGTGGCGCCGACGGAGGCGGCGAGTTCGGCGAGGCGCGCGACATCGTCGAAGTCGCCGATGCCCCAACTGCGCGAGGAACGCAACGCGTAGATCCGCGCGGAAAGCAGCCAGCGGCGTTCGCCTGCGGTGATCCAGGCCGGCTGCCAGCAGCGCGCGGGCGCGCGCTGGGATCCGGCTACGGCCGTGGCGCGCGCGTCCTGCTCGCCGAGCAACCGCACGAGCCGGTCGAGCGTGGCCGCTGGAACGAGTCGCCGTTGGCCGTCCACGTCCTCGTACTCCGCCGATACGCTCGCGCGCTCGGCTGCTTCCAGCAATGCCCCCGGCGTGCCGAATCCCCGCGCCGCGCGCGGCACGAATACGCGCACCCCGCCGGCGGGAATTCGCACGCGCGATGCGGGCGCATGCAGGCTCGGCGCCGCATCGGCGACGCTGCTGTCGACGACGCACATCCACTCGCCTTCGCCGGTCGGAAGCGCCATCACCGCATCGGTCGCGCCGGCGTTCAACGCGACATGGACGCACCGGCAGTCATCGGGCGCCGCGTCTTCGCGGCCGGCCAGCAGGACGCCGAGCGCGCGCCGGGACGCATCGTGCCAGTCGGCGTACTCCATCTCGCGACCGTCCTCGCGCAGCCACGCGAGATCCTTGCGCGCGCCGGGCGCGAGCGGCTGCCCGGTGAGGAACGTGTCGGCGCGCAGGAGCGCGACGCGCCGCCGCAGTTCGGCCAGCCGAGCGACGAACGCGACATGGTCGCGCGCATCGTCGCCGATCGCGCTCCAGTCGAGCCATGTCGACGGATCGTCGTGGCAATACGCGTTGTTGTTGCCGTGCTGGGTCCGCGACAGCTCGTCGCCGGCGAGCAGCATCGGCACGCCGCGTGCGAGCAACAGGGTCGCGAACATCGACCGCATGCGCTGCGCGCGCCGCAGCGCGATTCGCGGATCCGCGCTCGGACCTTCGCAGCCGCCATTGCTGCTGAAGTTCTCCGCTGCGCCGTCGCGATTGCCCTCGCCGTTGCGCTCGTTGTGCTTGTCGCGATAGGCGACGAGATCGGCCAGCGCGAAGCCGTCGTGCGCGGTGACGAAGTTGATTCCCGACGATGGCGCGCGCGAGGCTCGCGCGAACACGTCGCTCGAACCTGCGAGCCGCGTCGCGAAGTCGGCGACGACGCCGGCGTCGCCGCGCCAGTACCGGCGCACGGTGCCGCGGAAGCGGTCGTTCCATTCGGCGAGCGGCGCGGGGAACTCGCCGAGGCGATGCTCGCGCGCATCCCAGGGTTCGACGATGAGCTTGAGCGAGGCGAGCTCGGGATCGTCGAGGACGGCGCGCCAGAGCGGCGCTGCCGGATCGAATCGGCCCGACGCGTCGCGGCTCGATGCGACCGCAAGATCGAAGCGGAAGCCATCGACGCCGATGTCGACGGCCCAGTGGCGCAGCGCGTCGTGGATGAGTTCGACCACGACCGGGTTGCCCGCGTCGAGCGTGTTGCCGCAGCCGGAGTCGTCGCCGTAGCGGGCGAAGTCGGCCGGGTCGAGGCGGTAGTAGGCGGCGTTCGCAAGCCCGCGCAACGACACCGTCGGTCCGGTGGCGTCGGTCTCGGCCGTGTGGTTGAACACGACGTCGAGCACGACCTCGATGCCCGCCTCGTGAAGGCGGTCGACGACGTCGGCGAGCTCACGGGTCTCGCCCGAGGCGAGGTAGGGCCGATGAATGGCGAAGAACGCGAGCGGATTGTAGCCCCAGTAGTTGCGCAGGCCGCGCAGGGCGAGGCTTCGTTCGTCGATGAACTCCGCGATCGGGAGCAGTTCCACCGTGGTGACGCCGAGGCGATGCAGGTGTTCGATGACGCACGGCGATGCGAGCGCGCGCAGCGTGCCGCGCTGTTCGGGCGGCACGCCGGGATGAAGGCGCGTGAAGCCGCGTACGTGCAGTTCGTAGATGACCGTGTCGGGCCACGGGACGCGTGGCCGTGGCGGACGCGACGTCGACGCGATCGTCCGCGCGACACGCGCTTTCGGCACGAAGGGCGCGCTGTCGCGCGGATCGGGCGAGCACGGGTTCGCGGCGTCATGGCCGAACACGGCCTCGTCCCAGGCGAACACGCCGACGAGCTCGCGCGCGTACGGGTCGAGCAGCAGCTTGTTCGGATTGAAGCGGTCGCCTGCTGCGGGAGCGTAGCGGCCGTGCGCCCGGTAGCCGTACACGAGTCCGCATCCGGCGCCGGGCAGGTAGCCGTGCCAGACGTGGCCCGTGCGCGCGGGCAGGGTCAGCTGCGCACGCGGCTGTACGCCGCGTGCATCGAACAGGCACAACTCGACGCGTTCGCCGGTGGAATACACCGCGAAGTTGACGCCGTCGTCGTCGGCATGAGCGCCGAGCCGGTCGGCCGACCCGCTCTCGAGGGCGGGGAGCGCGCTCACGGCGGCAGCAGCACGAGCGCGGCGAGCGGAGGCAAGGCCAATGCCAGCGAGTGCGCGTATCCGTGCGACGGGACGGGCTCGCTCGCGCTGCTGCCGAGGTTGCCGATGCCGCTGCCGCCGTATTCGCAGGCGTCCGAGTTGAGCACCTCGCGATACGTGCCGGCCAGCGGCACGCCGATGCGATAGTCGAACCGGGGCACCGGCGTGAAATTGCAGACGACCACGACGAACGCGCCGTCGTCGGGCTGCACGCGGATGTATGCGAGCACGCTTTGGGACGAATCGTGGCAATCGATCCAGCGGAATCCGTCGGCGCCGCCGTCGCCTGCGTGCAGCGCGGCGATCGACGCGTAGAGCCGGTTGAGATCGCGCACCAGCGCGAGCACGCCCGCGTGGGCGGGATCGGCCAGCAGCGACCAGTCGAGCGCACCGTCGTGGCACCACTCCGATGCCTGGCCGAACTCGCAGCCCATGAAGACGTGCTTCTTGCCCGGCTGCGTATACAGCAGCGCGAGATACAGGCGCAGGTTCGCGAACCGTTGCCAGCGATCGCCGGGCATCTTGCCGAGCAGCGATCCCTTTCCGTACACGACTTCGTCGTGCGATACGGGCAACACGAAATGCTCGCTGTGGGCGTACAGCAGGCCGAAGGTGAGTTCATCGTGATGATGGCGTCGATGGACGGGATCGCGACGCATGTAGCGCAGCGTGTCGTTCATCCAGCCCATGTTCCACTTGTAGTCGAAGCCGAGCCCTCCGAGGTGCGCGGGCCGCGAAACGGCCGGCCACGCGGTGGATTCTTCGGCGATCATCAGCGCTCCTTCGACCTGCGCGTGCACGGAGGCATTGAGCCGGCGCAGGAACTCGACCGCGGCGAGGTTCTCCCGCCCGCCGAACGGATTGGGAAGCCATTCGCCCGCCTCGCGGTCGTAGTCGAGGTAGAGCATCGCGGCGACGGCATCGACGCGCAGGCCGTCGACATGGAATTCCCGCAGCCAGTACAGCGCGTTGGCGATCAGGAAGTTCGCCACCTCGCGTCGATCGTAGTTGTAGACGAGCGTGCGCCATTCGCGATGGCGGCCGATGCGCGGGTCCTCGTGTTCGTACAGGCAGGTGCCGTCGAAACGCGCGAGGCCGTGCGCGTCGTCGGGAAAGTGCGCGGGCACCCAGTCGAGCAGTACGCCGATGCCGGCGCGATGGCAGCGGTCGACGAGCGTCCTGAGCTCGTCGGGCGTGCCCCAGCGCGACGACGGCGCATACAGCGACACCGGCTGGTATCCCCACGAGCCCGCGAACGGATGTTCCGCGAGCGGCAGGATCTCGATGTGGGTGAAGCCGGCGTCGAGCACGTAGTCGACGAGCAGGTCCGCGAGTTCCGCATACCCGTGCGGCTGGCCGTCCGCGCGCCGGCGCCAGGACCCGAGGTGGACCTCGTAGATCGCGAGCGGCGCCCGTGCGCGCGCGTCGACCGCGCGGCGAGCCATCCACGCCTGGTCGCCCCATGCGTACGCTGCGCGGCTCCACACCCTCGACGCACTCGCGGGCGGCGTCTCGGTCCACCGCGCATACGGGTCGGCCTTGAGCGCGAGTCCGCCGTCGGACGTGACGATGGAGAACTTGTAGAGCGCGCCGTGCGGAACGCCCGCGACGAACGTCTCCCAGACGCCGCACTGCGATCGCCTGCGCAGCGGGTGTGCGTCGGCGTTCCAGTCGTTGAACGAGCCGACCACGCTGACACGGCGCGCGTTCGGCGCCCACACCGCGAACACGACTCCGGAGACGCCGTCGTGCACGCGTGCGTTGGCGCCGAGCGCCTCGTAGGCGCGCGCATGCGTCCCTTCGGCGAGCAGATGGCAGTCGAGCTCGCCGAGCAGCGGGATGGCAGTGGCCGCGACGGACCTAGCGGCTGCCATTGATCGGGACGCGCACGGCGGAGCGCCGCAGGATGTACGCCTCGGCCGCATAGCGGCGCATCATGCGGTGCGAGTTGAAGTAGCTCGCGATCTTGCCGACCGCCTGCTTCATCATCCAGATCCAGCGCGCGCGGTCGTCGTGATAGAGCGGAAGCACGGTGTGTTCCATCTTGTCGTACAACGCGCACGCCGCCGCGTGCGTGCCGTGGTCTTCGATCGCCCAGCCGGTGACGCCTTCGATGCACGCCTCGACCCACCAGCCATCGAGCGAACTCAGGTTGAGCACGCCGTTGACTGCTGCCTTCATGCCGCTCGTTCCGGAAGCCTCGAGCGGCGGCGCGGGCGTGTTGAGCCAGACGTCGGACCCCGCGACGAGCGTGCGCGCGATGTCGAGGTCGTAGTTCGCGAGGAACACGATCTCGATCCGTGGCGCGAGGTCGCGGATCAGTTCGTGCAACCGATGGATGAGGTCCTTGCCGGCGTCGTCGTGCGGATGGGCCTTGCCCGCGAGCACGATCTGGAACGGCCGCCGCTCGTGGACCGCGCGCAGGCGCTCGATGTCGTTGAAGAGCAGGTCGGGCCGCTTGTACGCGGTCATGCGCCGCGCGAACCCGAAGATGGGGATGTCGATGTCGAGGCGAGTGCCGGTTCGCGCGGCGACCATGGCGACGAGGTCC
>DASTSE010000276.1:0-23015 GCA_035760865.1 Dokdonella sp. | reverse complement strand
CGCGCAAGGATACGCCGCAGGGCGCGGCGAATCCATACAGGACGGTGCGGACGAGTCCTCGCCGTAACCCGACGCGACGGCGCGAATGCGTCCGCGACAGGCCGCCGGATCGACCGACCCGCGTGGCGAACGCGCGCATCGGTTCGCTGTCCGCGCAGACCGGACCCGCGTCGGCCGGCGCGGCTCGCGGCCCACGTCGCACGCACGCTGCATGCGTGCGCGACAGTGCCATTCGGCCTGGGCATCGAACGCCTCCGCGAGGATGCGCGATGCTGTACCGGGCGGTATAGTCGCGCGGCTGCCGACGCGGCCCGCGCGACTCACGCGCACGCCGCCACCCGATCGGCCGCCTGCCCCCTGCATTCGAGAACAGGAAGCTCCACGATGAAGTTGCATCGCGCCTCGACCCCGGTCGCCCTCGCAACGCTCGCAGCCCTCGTCGCCGGCTGCGGCAAGTCGGCACCGCCGCAGCAGCAGATGCCGCCTCCCCAAGTCGGCGTCGTCGTCGCCAAGGCCGGCGCGGTGCCGCTCGTGCAGGAACTCGTCGGCCGCCTCAGTGCAGTACGCACGGCGGACGTGCGTGCGCGCATCGCCGGCGTGCTGCAGAAGCGCGTCTACACCGAGGGCACCGACGTCGAGGAGGGCCAGTTGCTGTTCCAGATCGACCCCGCGCCGCTGCGCGCGACCTTGAACGCGCAGCTCGCCAACCTCGCCGCCGCGCAGGCGACGTACCAGAACAACCAGGTCGCCGCCGAGCGCGCGCGCTCGGTCGCGCAGAAGGGCCTGCTGTCCAAGGCCGACGTCGACGCCGCGAATGCGGCCGAACGCACGGCCGCGGCGGCGGTGAAGCAGGCGCAGGCGAACGTCGAGGCGGCGAAGATCAACCTCGGCTATGCGAACGTGACCGCACCGATCGCGGGCCGTGCGGGCAAGCAGCAGGTGACCGAGGGCGCACTGGTCGGACAGGGCGAGGCGACGCTGCTGACCACGATCGATCAGATCGATTCGGTCTACGTGAATTTCAGCCAGGCGGTCGGTTCGCTCGACGCGATGCGCCGCGCCGCGGCGAAAGGCGACGTGAAACTCTACGAACAGGGCAAGGCGAAGGTCGAGATCACGATGCCCGACGGCAGCGCGTACGACCATACCGGCACCCTCGACTTTTCCGACACTGCGGTCGATGCGGCGACCGGCGCGGTCACCTTGCGCGGCATCGTCCCGAATCCGCAGCACCGCCTGCTGCCCGGCATGTACGTCAACGTCCGCCTCAGCCTCGGCGAACTCAGGCACGCCTGGCTCGTGTCGCAGCGCGCGGTCCAGCGCGACGGCCAGGGCGCGTACGTGTTCGTGGTCGGCGAAGACGGCAAGGTCGCGCAGAAGCGCATCGAGACCGATACGCTCGAGGGCGACAGCTGGATCGTGACGGGCGGCCTTGCCGACGGCGACCAGATCGTCGTCTCGGGCGTGCAGAAGGTACATCCCGACGCGCCGGCGAAGGCGGTGCCGTGGCAGCCGCAGGCGAACGGCCAGCCGCCCGGCGGCACCCCGCCCAGCGCCGCGGGCGAGAAGCACTAGAAACGCGCGCGGCCGAACGCCCGCGCGCTCCGCGGCGCACGGGCGCGGCACACGGATGACGGCCGTCGCGGCCGGCGTCCGCGATTCCAGCCAATTCCGGGACCATCACCATGCCCAGTTTCTTCATCGAGCGTCCGATCTTCGCCTGGGTCATCGCGATCCTCATCACGCTGGGCGGCGTGATCGCGATCAGCCAGCTCGGCGTCGAGGCGTACCCGACGATCGCGCCGCCGCAAGTGGCGGTCAGCGCGAACTATCCCGGCGCGGATGCGAGCACGGTCGAGAAGACCGTGACCCAGGTCATCGAGCAGCAGCTCACCGGCGTCGACCACCTGCTCTACTTCAGTTCGAGTTCGAGTTCGAGCGGCTCGGCGTCGATCACGCTCACGTTCGAGCCGGGCACGAACGCGGACATCGCCGCGGTGCAGACGCAGAACCGCGTCTCGCTCGCGCAGCCGCGCCTGCCGACCGAAGTGATCCAGCAGGGCATCACCGTGTCGAAGGTGAACCCCGGCTTCCTCATGGTCGGCATGCTCAAGTCCGACGACGGCTCGATGGACACCTACGCGCTCAACAACGTCGTCGCGACGCAGGTGCTCGACCAGATCCAGCGCATCCCCGGCGTCGGCAGCGCGTTCCAGTTCGGCTCCGAATTCGCGATGCGCATCTGGCTCGACCCGGACAAGCTGCACGGCTACGGACTGTCGGCGACCGAAGTGCTCGCCGCGGTGCGCGGCCAGAACGTTCAGGTCGCCGCAGGCTCGGTCGGCGCCGAACCGACCGCGGGCGGCGCCAGCTTCACCGCGACGGTGCGCGCGGAAGGTCGCTTCAGCGAACCCGAACAGTTCGAGAACATCCTGCTGCGTACCAACGGCGACGGCACGACCGTGCGCCTCAAGGACGTCGCGCGCGTCGAGATAGGACCGGGCAGCTACGGCTTCGCGCTCAAGTACAACGACACCTCGACCGCGGGCTTCGGCGTGCAGCTGCTCACCGGCGCGAACGCGCTCGGCGTCGCCAAGGCGGTCAAGGCCAAGCTCGCCGAGCTGCAGCCGGGCTTCCCGAAGGGCGTGTCGTGGTTCATCCCGTACGACACCTCCGACTTCATCCAGATCTCGATCGAGGAAGTGGTCAAGACGCTGTTCGAGGCGATCGTGCTGGTCTTCCTCGTCATGCTGATCTTCCTGCAGAACTTCCGCATCACGCTGATTCCGACCCTCGTGATTCCGGTCGCGCTGATGGGCGGGTTCCTCGGCATGTGGATGCTCGGCTTCTCGATCAACCAGCTGAGCCTGTTCGGCATGGTGCTGGCGATCGGCATCGTCGTCGACGACGCGATCGTCGTCATCGAGAACGTCGAGCGCATCATGGCCGAGGAAGGCCTGTCGCCGAAGGAAGCCACGCGCAAGGCGATGGGCCAGATCACCGGCGCGGTGATCGCGATCGCGGTCGTGCTCGCCGCGGTGTTCATCCCGAGCGCGATGCAGAGCGGCAGCGCCGGCGCCATCTACCGCCAGTTCGCACTGACCATCGCGGTGTCGATGGGCTTCTCCGCGTTCCTCGCCCTCGCGTTCACGCCGGCACTGTGCGCGAGCATGCTCAAGCCGATGCACGACACGAAGAAGAACGTCGTGTTCCGCTGGTTCAACAGCGCCTTCAACCGCACCCAGGCCGTCTACACGGGGCACGTGCGCGGCGCCGTACGCCACGCGCCGTCCTGGTTCGTCGTGTTCCTCGCGATCGCGGCGCTGTGCGGCTTCCTGTTCACGAAGCTGCCCGGCAGCTTCGTGCCGGAAGAGGACCAGGGCTACCTGCTCGCGATCGTGCAGCTGCCGCCGGGCGCGACGATCGACCGCACCAACACCGTGATGGAACAGGTGCGCGCGATCGGCCGCCAGAACCCCGACGTCGAAGGTGTCGTGACCGTGTCGGGCTTCAGCTTCGTCGGCCAGGGCGAGAATGTCGGCATGGCGTTCTACCGCCTCAAGCCGTGGAAGCACCGCCCGACCGTCTCGAGCGCGCTCGCGCAGCAGCTCAACGGCGCCAACTTCATGCAGATCAAGGACGCGCAGGTGTTCGTGCTGAACCTGCCGACGATCCCGGGCCTGTCGCAGTTCGGCGGCTTCGAGATGTACCTGCAGGATCGCAGCGGCGCCGGCCACGACGCGTTGATAGCCGCGCGCAACCAGCTGCTCGGCGCAGCGGCCAAGTCGCCCCTGCTCGCCGGCGTGCGCCCGAACGGGCTCGAGGACAGCACCCAGGTGAAGATGACGGTCGACCGCGTGCAGGCGCAGTCGATGGGCATTTCCCTCGCCGACGTCTACTCGGCGATCCAGCTCATGCTCGCGCCCGTCTACGTCGACGATTTCTTCCACCAGGGCCGCGTGCAGCGCGTGATCATGCAGGCGGACGCGCCCTTCCGCATGTCGCCCGACGCGGTGAGCCACTTCTACGTGCCGAGCAGCGCGGGCGCGGCGGGCGCGGCGGCCGATGGAACGCGTCCGATGGTGCCGCTGTCGAACGTCGTGCGCACCGAGTGGAGCATGGGTTCGCCGAGCCTCACGCGCTACAACGGCTACTCCGCGATCCAGATGAACGGCGGTCCCTCGCCGGGCCACAGCTCGGGCGAAGCGATGCAGGCGATGCAGGACATCATCAACGGCAAGGACTTCCCGAGCGGATTCAGCTACCAGTGGTCGGGCCAGTCGCTGCAGGAGATCATCTCCGGCAACCAGGCGCCGCTGCTGTTCGCGCTGTCGATCCTGGTCGTGTTCCTCTGCCTTGCAGCGCTGTACGAGAGCTGGTCGATTCCGTTCGCGGTCATGCTCGTCGTGCCGGTCGGCATCACCGGCGCGCTCGTCGCCACGCTGGCGCGCCACACGTTCGACGCGAACCTCAACAACGACATCTTCTTCAAGATCGGTCTCATCACGATCATCGGCCTTGCAGCGAAGAACGCGATCCTCATCGTCGAGTTCGCGGTCGCGGAACAGCGCGCCGGGCGCAAGCTCGCGACCGCGGTCGTCGACGCCGCGCGCCTGCGCCTGCGGCCGATCCTCATGACGTCGTTCTGCTTCATCCTCGGCGTGCTGCCGCTCGCGATCTCGACTGGTGCCGGCGCCAACGCGCGCCATGCGATCGGCACCGGTGTGATCGGCGGCATGATCTTCGCGACCTTCCTCGGCGTGCTGTTCATCCCGGTCTTCTACGTGATCGTGCGCCGCCTGCTCGGCGACAGGATGGAGCCGCCCGAAGAGACGCTCGCCGCGACGTCGTCGCCGCACGACCATGGCTGACGCGATCGCGCGACCGGGCCGCCGAGCGGCGGCCCGGCTCGTGCTGCTGCTCGCCCTGCCCGCTCCGGCGCTCGCCGCGGCCGACGGCGGTGCCCCGTGGCTGCCCTACCGCGACGCGAATCCCTTCGTCGCCGCGAGCGGCTTGCCGTTCCCGCCGCCGTCGGCGGCGCCCGACGCCTGGCGTGTCGACCTCGTCGCGAGCGCGAGCAACACCGAACTCGCGTTCGACCGCGGCAGCGAGCACCTGCTCTACGACGGCGAGTTGCACGAGGCGCGCGTCGGCGTCACGCGCGCGTTCGGCGAACGCTGGATCGCGCGCGCGACGATCGGCGCGATCGCGTTCGGCGACGGCTTCCTCGACGGTTTCCTCGAGGACTGGCACCGAGCCTTCGGCCTCGACAACGGCGACCGCGGCCGCCTCGACGACGACGGCCATGTCGTCGCCTACGACGATGCACGCGATCGCATCGTGCTCGACCGCAACCTGCATGCGGCCACGCCGCTGCTCGTCGACGTCGCCTGGCGCGTTCCGGGAGGCCCGCGCGAATGGCAGCTCGGCGCGACGCTCAAGCTGCCGACCACGCATGCGAGCCCGCTCGTCGACGACCGCGCGGTCGACGCGAGCCTGTGGCTCGCCGTGCAGTCGACCGATGCAGCGGCGCGCGTGCCATGGGGCGTGCGCGTCGGCGCAATGCGCCGCGGCGACACCGAACTCCTGCCCGCACGTGCGAACGACGTCGTCCCGTTCGCCGACGCGACGCTCGGCTACGTGCTGCGCCCCGGCTGGGACGTCGCCGCGCAACTGCAATGGCACGGTGCGCTCTACGACAGCGCGATCCCGCTGCTCGACGATGCGGCGACACTCGCGCTGTCGTCGGGGTGGCGTGCGAAAGGCGGCTGGACGCTGCGCGCGGGACTCGTCGAGGATGCGATCGCGAAGCATGCGCAGGACGTGACGTTCTTCCTGTCGTTGACGCTTTGATACCGCCGCGGCGCCTTGATTCGGTTCGCGCGTTCGATCTCGTGGCACGCGCTCGAGCCTTCCCCCTCTCCCGCAAGCGGAAGAGGGCGACTCCGATACCGCGATCGTTCACTCCTTCCCCCTACAATCCCCCCGAATGAGCCCCTTGCGCCTCCTCATCGCGCTCGCAATCGCCCTGCTCCCGATCGCGCGCGCGGGCGCACGCACCGTCTACCGCTGCGTCCGTGACGGCACGGTCAGCCTCGCGACCGCGCCCGAACCCGGGTCGCAATGCTTCGCCAGGGAACTCGACGACCATGCGGCCGCAGTGCCGAACCTGTGGGGACAGATGGGCGTCTTCCACGGCACGCTGTACCAGCGCGAGCAGGACGGCCGCACCGTCTACAGCACGCGCAACCTGCCCGGCTCGAAACCCGTGCTCGCGTTCACGGTCGCGACCCCGCCGGGTTCGCCCGCGCACGCGGGCCTCGGCAAGGTCGGCGCGCCACGCATGGATGCGTTCGCGCGCGAGTTCAAGGCCGCTGCGAAGAAGACCGGCGTCGACGAAGCGTGGCTGCGCGCGATCGCGCACGCGGAGAGCTACTACGACGCGCACGCGGTTTCGGACAAGGGCGCGCGCGGCGTGATGCAGCTGATGCCGGACGTGATCGGCGACTACGGCGTGAAGGACCCGTTCGACGCGAAGCAGTCGATCCTCGCCGGCGCGAAACTGCTGAAGTCGCTGTGGACGCGCTATGAAGGCGACCTCGTGCTCGTCGCCGCCGCCTACAACGCCGGTGTCGGCGCGGTGGCGCAGTACGACGGCGTGCCACCCTACGTCGAAACGCAGGAGTACGTCGCCAAGGTGCAGGCTCTGCACGCACGCTACCGCAAGGCGATGAAGCTGCCGCCGCTCCCCGGCCAACTCGCCCCCGCCCAGTAGCGCCGCGAGCGCCTCCTCGCCGCGGCAACGGTTTCCGCCCCGTGCACGGTGGTCGTAACGTGAGCCTCGGCCCCCCGCGTTGTCACGACATCGACACGCGACGGGTTCGCGCCGCTCGTAGAAGGCGGTGAGCCAAGGCCCAACCCACGAGGCGACCTCGTGCCCGACGCGCAATAGCGCGGTTTGTAAGGGAGGGTCTTGGCCCGGCCTGCGCGACCTGCCGCGGCTGCCTGATAGAATCCGCCGCCTGCCTATCCGTAGCGATTCCGATGAGCGCCGACGAACAACGCATCCTCGACAAGACCTGGTTCTACCGCTTCACCTTGCCGAGCGGTCGCGTGACGCGCACCTACGACGACGGCGCCCTGGACCAGATTCACGAGAGCCGCCTCGAGATGCTGCGCCGGGTCGTCGGCGAGCGCTTCGGCGCGTCGCTCGCGGGCCGCGACGCGGTCGACATCGCGTGCCACCAGGGCTGGTTCTCGACCAAGCTGCTCGAATGGGGCGCCGAGCGCGTGGTCGCGGTCGACGCGCGCGCCGAACACGTCGCCGACACGACCACGATCCGCGACGCCCTCGGCCTGTCGAAGCTGTCGGTGCTGCAATCGGACGTGCACGCACTCGACCAGCGCGGACTCGGCCAGTTCGACCTCGTGCTCATGCTCGGCCTCATCTATCACCTCGAGAATCCGGTCGGCGCGCTGCGCCAGGCGCGCGCGCTCACGCGCCACATGTGCGTGGTCGAAACGCAGGTCGTGCCGGGCCTCAGCGGCATGGTCGACTACGGCAGCTACCGCTTCGTGCGCCCGCTCAAGGGCTCGTTCGGCATCATCGACGAGACGGACGATACGCACGGCCCCGAAGCGAGCACGACAGGCATCTGCCTCGTGCCGAGCCTCGAGGCGCTGTTCTGGATCATGCGCAAGGTCGGCTTCGCGCGCGTCGAGCTCGTACCGCCGCCGCACGACGCATACGAGCAGTTGCGCTACGGCAAGCGCGTGATGGTTGCCGGCTACGTCGACTGACGCGGCTCCCGCGGTTTCCCGTCGAAGCGACACGCCCGTGTCGCATGTCGCAACAATCGGGCGTTCCCCGGCGTAGGATGCGCCCGCATCGCAACGGGGAGGCGAGCAACATGTCAGGATTCCGTCACGGGTGCGGCGTCGCACTGGCCGTGGCGCTGTGCGCAGGCCAGGCGCACGCGTCGATCGTCGTCGACCTGTCCTTCGTCGACCAGCAATCGGTCGAGTTCCAGCGCTTCAAGGCCTTCGTCGACGACGCGGTCGCGGGCAACCCGGGCTACGGCTTCTCCGCGGCCGACGCGGCGTACATGTACAAGCTCACCGCGCAGGCGCAGTACGCGACGCTCGCGGTAGAGACCGTCGAGGCCCAGGTCGCCGCGGCGGAAACGGCGATCGCGGACGGCGATGCGCCCGACATCGCTGGCGACCAGTATCTCGAAGTCGGTCCGATGATCGAAGATCTCGCGCTCACCTACGACTGGTGCGCGAGCCAGGTGACGCCCGCGCAGCGCACGCGCTGGGGCGCCTATGCCGAGCAGGCGGTATGGAACGTCTGGCACCACGACCAGGCGCAGTGGGGCGGGCACCCGCATCCGTGGCCGGGCTGGGGTGTCGACGATCCGGCCAACAACTACCACTACAGTTTCCTGCGCGCGACGATGTACTGGGGCCTCGCCTCGAACAGCTCGACGTGGCAGGACCTGCTGCAGGACGTGCGCTGGCCGGAGCAGCTCGCCTACACCGCGACGATCCCCGGTGGCGGCAGCCAGGAAGGCACCGCCTACGGCCTCTCGCACGGCACGCTGTTCATGCTCTACCGCATCTGGCACGACTCGACCGGCAGCGACATCGGCAACGCCAACGCGCACGTGAGCGAGAGCATCGCCTGGTGGCTGCACTCGACCGTGCCGACGCGCGATCGCGTCGCTCCGATCGGCGACCAGGCGCGCGTGTCGGAACCGGTGATCTACGACTACCACCGACACCTCATGCTCGAGGCGCGCGCCGTGTCCGGCGACGCGGCCGCACGCGCGAACGCGTCGTGGTGGCTGCACGCGATCTCGGACCAGGACATGGAAAGCGGCTTCAACTACCGCCACAACCTGCTGCCGGCCGGCCCTGCGGGCTCGCCGCCCGCGCAACTCGTCTACCACGCGACCGGCACCGGGCAACTGTTCGCGCGCACGGGCTGGGACACCGGCGCGATGTGGCTCGCGTTCTCGGCCGGCCCGTACGTGCAGAGCCATGCGCACCAGGACCAGGGCGCGTTCACGCTGTTCGAGGGCGACTGGCTTGCCGCGACCGAGAACATGTGGACGCACAGCGGCATCCAGCAAGGCACCGACACGAACAATGTCGTCCGCTTCGAGCACGGCGGATCGATCGTGCCTCAACGCGAAGGCACGACCTCGACCATGAGCGTGACGCCGGGCGCCGGCGGCGCGGTACACGCGGTCGCCGACCTCACGCCCGCCTACGACGGCGACCCCGCCGTATCGTCGTGGCATCGCACGATCGACTTCGCCGATCGCACGCTCACGGTCACCGACGCATTCGCGCTGGGCGCCGGCACCAGCGCGACCTTCCAGGTCAACACGCCCGTGCCGCCGGTGGTGAACGGCCTCGTCGCGACCGCGGGACCACTGAAGATCCGCGTGATCTCGCCCGCGAACGCGACCCTGAGCACACTCGACTGGACGTCGCGCAGCGACGTGAACGAGACGTTCAACTCGGGCTGGCGCGTCGACGTGCACGGCGGCACGACCGGTTACGTCGTCGAACTCAGCACGACCGATACGATCTTCGCGGACGGCTTCGACTGAAGCCGGCGCGCCGCGCCGGATCGAGCGCCGTGCGCGCGCCCGCCGGACGGCGCCGGCGCGCCGGCGCCGCGAAGGCGCGTCGCCGCGGTCAACGCACCCCGGTTTCGTTGCGCGCGATCACCAGGCGCTGGATCTCGCTCGTGCCTTCGTAGATCTCGGTGATCTTCGCGTCGCGGAAGTAGCGCTCGAGCGGCATTTCCTTCGAATAGCCCATGCCGCCGTGGATCTGCACCGCCTGGTGGGTGATGAACATCGCCGCTTCCGATGCGAACAGCTTCGCGACCGAGGCTTCGGTGCTGAAGCGCCCGCCGTTCGCTTCGGCCTGCGTCTTCGCGAACGCCGCGCGCAATACGAGCAGCGTCGCCGCGTCGAGGCGGCACTTCATGTCGGCGATCTTCGCCTGGATCATCTGGAACGAGCCGATCGGGCTGCCGAACGCCTTGCGCTCGCGCGCCCATGCGAGGCTCGCCTCGTACGCCGCGCGCGACAGGCCGACCGCCTGCGAGGCGATGCCGATGCGGCCCGCATCGAGCACGCCCATCGCGATCGCGAAACCCTTGCCCTCGGGGCCGAGCATGTCGGCGGCCGGGCAGACGTAGTCGCTGAACTCGATCTCGCAGGTCGCGGACGCGCGAATGCCGAGCTTCGGCTCGGTCTTGCCCGCGTGGAAGCCCGGGCGCGTCGTGTCGATGATGAATGCGGAAACGCCCTTGGCGCCGACGCCCGGCGTCGTGATCGCGAACAGCACGATGTACTTCGCGACCGGACCCGAGGTGATCCAGCTCTTCTTGCCGTTGATGACCCAGTCGCCGCTCGCGTTCTTCGTCGCGCGCGTGTGCATCGCCGACGCGTCCGATCCGGACTGCGGTTCGGTCAGCGCGTAGGCGCCGATCGCCTCGCCGGTCGCGATCGCGCGCACGTACTTCTGCTTCTGCTCCTCCGTGCCGTACTTGAGGATGCCGTTGCAGTAGAGCGAGTTGTTGACCGACATGATCGTCGAGTGGGCGCAATCGGCCGCGGCGATCTCGATCATCGCGAGCGCATAGGCGATCGTGTCCATTCCGGCGCCGCCATACTCGTGCGGCACTTCGATGCCCATGAGGCCGAGCTGGCCCATCTCGCGGATGTTGTCGAGCGGGAACTCGCCGGATTTGTCCAGTTCGGCCGCGACAGGCGCGATGCGCTTCTGCGCGAAATCGCGCGCGATGGCCTGGATCGACAGCTGGTCGTCGGTGTAGCGGAAGTCCATGCAAGCTCCTGGAAATGCGATCGGTTGGGGCGCCAGCGCACGTCATTGCCGCAAAAGCGGATCCATGGGCCTTCTCGCGGCGATCGGCTCCATGCCGGCGCAAGCAGATGGATTCCCGCGTCGGCGGGCATGACGACTCGAAGGGTCTGGCGCGGATTTTAGCGGGTCCACCGCTTCAACGCGCGGTTGCCGCAAAATCGCAGGGTTCGCCGGGCAGCTTCTGGTCGAGGATCCACGGCAGCAACGCGCCTTCGGCGTACGCGCGCGGCCAGATCACATGCCTGCCGCCTCGATACTCGGTGTACCGAGGCCGCCCTCCCATCGCGCGCAATGCGCGCACGACCGCGCGTGAGCCGACCATCGCGCCGTCATAGCCCTTCTCGACGTCGGTGTCGTCGTCCGCGCTGCCGTGGAACACCCATTGCGGGACGTCGCGGATCGGACCGAGCCCGGCGAGCTCGGTCATGCCCGACATCGGCACGCCCGCGGCGAAACAGCGCGGCCAGGCCTTGAGCGCGTCCCAGACGCCGGTGGCGCCGTCGGAGATGCCGGTGAGGTAGACGCGCCGCGGATCGATCGGCCAGCGCTGCAACGCATCGTGCACGACCGCGGCGACGCGCGCGGGCGGCCAGTACGCGCCGGTCGTCTGCGGCGCGACGTAGACGAGCGGAATGCCGCCCGCACGAGCGGCGTCGACGAGTTCGAACGAGCCGTTGCCGCCGCCGGCGAGCTGGGATTCGTTGTCGGTGCCGTCCTGCCAGTCGCCGTGCAGGAAGACGAGCAGCGGCAACTTCTCGCCGTCGCGCCGGCCGGACGTGACCACGGCGCGGTAGGGCACGTGCAACGGATCGGAAGTCCAGTACTTGGCGAGTTCGGCGTCGTCGAGCGCCCCGGCGCGCGGAGCGGTGGCGGCGAGCGCGACGCCGAAGCAGGCCTGCGACAGGAGGACGAAGCGCCTCGCACGATGACGAAAAGACATTCGCCAAGGATAACCGCACCGTCGCGCCGGCGCTTCCGGCGCATTGACGATGCACGCCCCAGCCGCTACTCTCCATCCTTACATCTTTCAATCAAGATGAAAGGATAAATCAGTGGATCTGGCCGCCACCTCGGCGCTGCTGCGGCTGCTGTCCGACCCGACCCGCGTGCGCCTGCTGGCCCTGCTCCAGCGCGAGGAACTGACCGTCGCGGAGTTGTCCGCGGTGCTGCGGCTCGCGCAGCCGCGCGTGTCGACGCATCTCGCCAAGCTCAAGGAAGCCGACCTCGTGCGCGATCGTCGCGCGGGCGTGTCGTCGTACTACCGCTACAACGGCGAACTCGACGCGCGCGAAGGCGCGTTGCTGCGCGCGCTCGAGGACGGCGTCGACGACGCCCTGCTGCGCGACGACGAACGCCGCCTGCCCGGCGTGCTCGCCAAGCGCGCGCGCGCCGAAGGCTGGGCCGACAGCGTCGCCGGCGACATGGAACGCCATTACTCGCCGGGACGCACATGGGAAACCCTCGCGCGCGGCATGACCCAGCTCGTCGAAACCGGCGACGTCCTCGATGTCGCGTCGGGCGACGGCGTGCTCGCCGAACTGCTCGCGCCGCGCGCGCGCTCGATCGTCTGCGTCGACGCCAGCGCGCGCGTCGTGGAAGCTGCACGCCAGCGCCTCAAGGGCCATGCGAACGTCGACGTGCGGATCGGCGACATGCACGCGCTCGACGTTCCGGCCGCGCGTTTCGACCTCGTGCTGCTCATGCACGCGCTCACCTACAGCGAACGGCCCGCACAGGTCGTCGCGGAAGCCGCGCGCGTGCTGCGCAAGGGCGGACGCGTGCTGGCTGCGACGCTCGCGCGCCACGCGCACCGCACCGCGGTCGAACCGTTCGAGCACCGCAATCTCGGCTTCACGGCCGACGAACTGATCGGCTTCGCGCGCGCGGCCGGCCTCGAGGTGGTCGCCTGCGAACGGCTCACGCGCGAACGTCGACCGCCGCATTTCGAAGTGATGAGCCTGCTCGCGAGGAAGCCATGAGCCACCGCCTGCCGTACCTGGATCCCGCGCGCGTGCGCGCGCTCGAAGGCGCGCTCGCGCGCCGCATCCTCGTCATCGACGGCGCGATGGGCACGATGGTGCAGGCCTACAGGCTCGACGAGGCCGACTACCGCGGCGAGCGCTTCGCCCACGGTTTCGACCTGAGGCACGAGCCGGAACGCGATGCGGCCGCGCGACCCGGTCGCGATCTCAAGGGCAACAACGACCTGCTCGTACTCACCCGGCCGGACGTGATCGCCGCGATCCACACCGCCTACCTCGACGCCGGCGCCGACCTCGTCGAGACGAACACGTTCAACGCGACCTCGATCAGCCAGGCCGACTACCACCTGGAGCACATCGTCCACGAACTCAACGTCGCCGGTGCGCGGCTCGCGCGCGCGTGTTGCGATGCGGCCGAGGCGAAGGACCCGTCGCGGCCGCGCTTCGCGATCGGCGTGCTCGGTCCGACCAGCCGCACCGCCTCGATCAGCCCCGACGTCAACGATCCTGGATTCCGCAACACGAGCTTCGAGGAACTGCGCGCGGCCTATCGCGAAGCCACGCGCGGGCTCATCGACGGCGGCGCCGACATCATCATGGTCGAGACGATCTTCGACACCCTCAATGCGAAGGCCGCGCTGTTCGCGATCGAGCAGGAGTTCGACGCGCGCGGCGGCCGCCTGCCCGTGATGGTCTCGGGCACGATCACCGACCTTTCCGGTCGTACGCTGTCGGGCCAGACCGCAGAAGCGTTCTACGCTTCCGTCGCGCACGCGCGGCCGTTGTCGGTCGGCCTCAACTGCGCACTCGGCGCGAAGGAGCTGCGGCAGTACGTCGACGTGCTCTCGCAGGTCGCGGACTGCCGGGTCAGCGCGCACCCGAACGCCGGCCTGCCGAATGCGTTCGGCGAGTACGACGAAACGCCCGCGGACATGGCCGCGCTGATCGGCGAATTCGCGCGCAGCGGCCTGCTCAACCTCGTCGGTGGCTGCTGCGGAACGACGCCTGCGCACATCGAGGCGATCGCGGCGGCGGTCGACGGCGTGGCGCCGCGCGCGCTGCCTGCGCCGATCGAACGGGCCGCCTGACGACCGGTCCGTCATCGCCGCGACACCGGAGCCCGCGCCCCCATCGAACGACGCCGGAACGACGAAGAGAGAAACTACGAACGATGGCCGCTTCGCCCCGCTACACCCGCCTGTCCGGCCTCGAGCCGCTCGTCATCACGCCCGAACTGCTGTTCGTCAACGTCGGCGAGCGCACCAACGTGACCGGCAGCGCGCAGTTCCGGAAGCTCGTCAAGGAAGAGCGCTACGCCGAGGCGGTCGAGGTCGCGCGCCAGCAGGTCGAGAGCGGCGCGCAGATCATCGACGTCAACATGGACGAGGGCCTCATCGATTCGGAAGCGGCGATGGTGCGCTTCCTCAACCTCATCGCGTCGGAGCCCGACATCGCGCGCGTGCCGGTGATGGTCGACTCGTCGAAGTGGAGCGTCATCGAGGCCGGCCTGCGCTGCCTGCAGGGCAAGGGCGTGGTCAACTCGATCTCGCTCAAGGAAGGCGAGCAGCTGTTCGTCGAACACGCGCGCAAGGTGCTGCGCTACGGCGCCGCCGCGGTCGTGATGGCGTTCGACGAACAGGGCCAGGCCGACACCTGCGCACGCAAGGTCGAGATCTGCACGCGCGCCTACCGCATCCTCACCGAGCAGGTCGGTTTCCCGCCCGAGGACATCATCTTCGACCCGAACATCTTCGCGATCGCGACCGGGATCGAGGAGCACGACAACTACGCGGTCGACTTCATCGAGGCGACGCGCATCATCAGGCGCACCCTGCCCGGCTGCCACGTGTCGGGCGGCGTGTCGAACGTGTCGTTCTCGTTCCGCGGCAACGAGACCGTGCGCCAGGCGATCCACGCGGTATTCCTCTACCACGCGATCGCCGCCGGCATGGACATGGGGATCGTCAACGCGGGCGCGCTGCCGATCGTCGACGACCTCGACCCCGAATTGCGCGAGCGCGTCGAAGACGTCGTGCTCAACCGGCGCAAGGACGCGACCGAACGCCTGCTCGAGATCGCCGAGCGCTACAAGTCCGGCAACCGGGAATCGGCGACCGGCAATCGGGAGAAGCTCGCCTGGCGCGACAAGGATGTCCGCGGGCGTCTGTCGCATGCACTCGTGCACGGCATCGACGAGTTCGTCGAGATCGACACCGAGGAAGCGCGCGCGCTGAGTACGCGCCCGCTCGACGTCATCGAAGGCCCGCTCATGGACGGCATGAACGTCGTCGGCGACCTGTTCGGCGCCGGCAAGATGTTCCTGCCGCAGGTCGTCAAGTCGGCCCGCGTGATGAAGAAGGCGGTCGCCTACCTGCTGCCGTACATCGAGGCGGAGAAGGCGCGTACCGGCGACACCGGCAGGTCGAACGGCAAGATCGTGGTGGCCACGGTCAAGGGCGACGTGCACGACATCGGCAAGAACATCGTCGGCGTCGTGCTCCGCTGCAACAATTTCGACGTGATCGATCTCGGCGTGATGGTGCCGGCGCAGAGGATCCTCGATACCGCAGTCGCCGAGCGGGCCGACATGATCGGCCTGTCCGGCCTCATCACGCCTTCACTCGAGGAAATGAGCCACGTCGCGAAGGAGATGCAGCGCCAGGGCCTGCGCATCCCGCTGCTGATCGGCGGTGCGACGACGTCGCGCGCGCACACGGCGCTGAAGATCGACCCGCACTACGCCTCGCCGACCGTGTGGGTGAAGGATGCCTCGCGCGCGGTCGGCGTGGCCCAGTCGCTCGTCTCGAAGGAACTCGTCGACGCCTTCATGCACAAGGTGCGCGCCGAGTACGCCGAGATCCGCGAACGACACAAGGATCGCAGCGGCGCCAAGCGCCTCGTACCGCTCGAGAAGGCGCGTGCGCAACGCTTCGACGGCGGTTGGAGCGACTACGTTCCACCAGTGCCGAAGCAGCCCGGCATCACCGTGTTCGACGACTATCCGCTCGCCGAGCTGGTCGAGCGCATCGACTGGTCGCCGTTCTTCAATGCGTGGGAACTCGCTGGGCGCTACCCGGCGATCCTCGAGGACGCGGTGGTCGGCGCACAGGCGAAGGAACTGTTTCGCGACGCGCGCGCGATGCTCGATCGCATCGTCGCCGACAAGTGGCTCGTCGCGCGCGGCGCGATCGGCTTCTGGCCCGCGCATTCGGTCGGGGACGACATCGAGCTCCACGATGCAACCGGCCGTCGCATCGCGACGCTGCACCATCTGCGGCAGCAGGCCGACAAGCCCGCGGAGCGTCCGGACTTCTGCCTTGCCGATTTCGTCGCGCCCGAGTCGACCGGGCTCGGGGACTGGGTCGGCGCATTCGCGGTGACCGCCGGCATCGGCATCCAGACGCACCTCGAACGCTTCGAACGCGAGCACGACGACTACTCGTCGATCATGCTGAAGGCGCTCGCCGATCGCCTCGCCGAAGCGTTCGCCGAGCGCCTGCACGAACGCGTGCGGCGAGAGTTCTGGGGCTACGCGCCGGACGAAGCGCTCGGCAACGACGACCTCATCGACGAGAAGTACCGCGGCATCCGCCCTGCCCCTGGTTACCCGGCGTGCCCCGACCACACGGAGAAGACGACGTTGTTCCGCCTGCTCGATGCGACGCGGAACACGGGGATCGAACTCACCGATGGTTATGCGATGGTTCCGACCGCCGCCGTGTCGGGCTGGTATTTCGCCCATCCGAAGAGCCAGTATTTCGTCGTCGGCCGCCTCACCAAGGAGCAGGTCGAGGACTACGCCAAACGCAAGGGTTGGACGCTCGCCGAAGCCGAACGCTGGCTCGCGCCGAACCTTGATTACGATCCAGAATAGATGCGCATGAACGTCCGTCCTGGACGTTCATGCGCTCGCCGTGTCCGGTACATGCCCGGACACGGCTCCGCTCCGCAGGCGCCGCCTGCTGCGCGAGCGATGCGTCCTGCATCGCGGATGCGCATGAACGTCCGTCCTGGACGTTCATGCGCTCGCCGTGTCCGGTACACGCCCGGACACGGCTCCGCTCCGCAGGTGCCGCCGGTCCGCTAACGGCGAGTTCGTGCCTGATCAGCTCTCTTCCGACCCGCCGGGGCTCACGACCTCGGGCTGATGGTGGCGTACGTGCACGTAGACGTTGTAGACGGAAACGAACATCGGAAACGCGTTCTGCAGGATGCCGACCGAATCGTTCTTGCCCCAAATGAAGTACGTGAGCGTCATCACGCTGCCGACGATGGACAGGTACCAGAACGACATCGGCATGACGACGCGTTTCGATTTCTTCGTCGCATAGAACTGCACGAACCAGCGAGCGGTGAACAGGAACGTGCCGAGCAGGCCGACCAGCTTCCACGGCGTGATCGTGAGGCCGTACAGGTTGAACAGGACGTCGCTCATGGCAGGCTCGCGCGGGTCGGGTTCGGAGGAAGCCGATAGCATGCCCCAAGCGGGCTTTCGGCGTGGTTTCGCCGCGACGGAGACGTTCCTGAGCCGCGCGCGCATGCGCCCTCCGAAGCAGGGCCCAGCACGCACGGTCATTCCTGCCGCGCAGGAATCCGTTTTTCAGGAGCGCAAATGGCTGCGCTTCCAGGTCGATACGGCGGCTCCGGCCTTCGGCCTCGCGCCGCCCCATGGAACTTGGCAACGACGCGATCGGTAGGACGGATCAAGCCGCGCAGCGGTGGATCCGCCTCGCGGTCGCAGCAACCACCGTCGAGCGCCGAAGGCCCGGGGCGCGACAGAGCGGCGCCCGGCCGAGCGACCGGTACGCCGCACGTACCGCCCGGTCCGTCGTGACCGTCAGCGCGCGCGCTGGGCGAGCCAGTCGTGGATCGCGGCCGGCACTTCGCGCTGGGCGCGCCCCGACACGTAGATGCCGATGTGCCCGCCGCGAAACGCGATCTGCGTGTAGTCGTCGGTGCCGACGTGTTCGCCGAGCACGCGCGAAGCCGACGGCGGGACGAGGTGGTCCTGCTCGGCGAAGACGTTGAGCACGGGCATGGTCACGTCGGCGAGATTGACGTCGCGCTCGCCGATCTTGAGACCGCCCCTGACCAGCTTGTTGCCCTGGTAGAAGTCCTTGATGAACTGGCGGAACGCTTCGCCGGCCTGGTCGGGCGAATCGAAGATCCACTTTTCCATGCGCAGGAAGTTCTCCATCTCGACCTTGTCGTCGAGGATGTCCACGAGGCCGATGTACTTCTGCTGGTTCAGGCGTACCGGCTTCAGCATGAGGTAGCAGAGGTTCATGAGATCGGCGGGCACGTTGCCGAGCGTGTCGACGAACAGGTCGACGTCGAGCTTCTGCACCCAGTTCGAGAGCATGTTCTCCGGCGTCTGGAAGTCGACCGGCGTGACCATCGTGATGAGGTTCTGCACCTTGTGCGGGTGCATCGCGGCGAAACAGAGCGAGAACGCGCCGCCCTGGCAGATGCCGAGCAGGTTCACCTTGCGCACGCGCGCGTGGCGCGCGACGGCGTCGACCGATCGCGCGATGTAACCGTTGATGTAGTCGTCGAGGGTGAGCCAGCGATCGGCGAGGTCGGGATAGCCCCAGTCGATGAGGTAGACGTCCTCGCCCTTCGCCAGCAGGTTCTTCACGAGCGAGCGGTCGTCCTGCAGGTCGACCATGTACGGGCGATTGACGAGCGCGTAGACGATCAGGATGGGCACTTTCGCGGTCGGCGGGCGATCGCCGCGAAAGCGATACACGACGAGCTTGTCTTCGCGGTAGATCGCTTCCTTCGCGGTCGCGCCGAAGTCGACGTCGTCGACCTGGCGCAGCGTGTCGATCGCGGCGGCGAGCTTGCGTTGGGTGGTGAGCGCCTCGTCGAGCGCCTTGGTCGGTTCGATCTTGATCGGGCCCATGTCGCGTCCTCGTCAGTGCTTCTTCTTGCCGCTCTTGCGCGGCTTGCCGGGCTTGTGGGCCTTCTCGGCGGTCTCGACGTTCTTGCCGGTGCGCGAGCCGAGCGACGCGTCGGCGAACCTCGCGATGCGCGAAGCGAAGTTTCCGGGCGCAACGGCCGCGACGGCGCGCTCCGAACGGGCGTTGCGCGCGCGGCGCTTGGGTGGCTTCTTCGTCGCGGGCACGGCCTGCTCGCCCGCACGAGCGGTCTTGCGCGCGGCTTTGGGCGCCGGCGTCCCCGTCCCGACGGCAGCGGCCTTGGCGGAGCCTTCGCGGTCGCTCGCGCGCGCGCCCTCGACGGCGGCTCTGAGGTCATCGAACTCGCGGCGCAGCGTGGCGAGCTCGTCGATGAACGCATCGCCGCCGCGCTGTGCGCGCACTTCGCGCCGCAGCGCCTGCAGGCGCTCGCCGATGTTGTTGAGTTCGCTGCGCGTCGGCATGCCGAGGTCCGCGCTGAGGCGTTCGATCTCCTGGTGGATCTGCGAGCGCAGGCGCATCTGCGCGTTCGTCAGCGCGCCGTAGACGTCGCGGAACTCCTTCGACAACGCGATCTCGGCGTACCCTTCCTCGGCGGCGTCGACCCAGAGGTCGTACAGCGCACGCAGCGATTCGATCTGGCGCCCCGGCTGCTCGCGCTCGCTCAGCTTGCCTTCGAACAATTCGAAGCCGCGCCGCGCGGCTTCGAGCATCTTGGCGTTGTAGCGCGCGAGCTGCTCCTGGTAGTCGACCCAGGCGACCGCGCTCTTCTGCTGGTGCTCCTGGTGTTCGCGCAGGTAGCCGAACGCGGGCAGTTGCAGCCAGGACTTCAATTCCTCGGCGGGATTCGCGCCGCCCGGCAGCGTGCCGAACAGCTTGCCGAGCGCCGCCTGCGCATGGCCTGCCGTCGCCTGCTCCTTCCACAGGCGCATGAGCGGATGCTCGAACGACGCCGGACCGCCCGGCATCGTGAACGCCTGGCGCAACGCATCGCTCCACGACGGCACGCCGTTCGGCGCGTTCGCGCTCGCCGCCGCGATCAGCGACTGCATGAAAGCGACGTAGTTCTTCGCTCCGTCCACGAGCCGCTCGATCGTCTCGGCCTGCCCGCCCTTGCCGGGGCCGGCGCCGAACGCGCGCGACCACTGCTCGAATCCATCGACGCGCCCGTGGCCCGCCTGGCTCATCGCATCGCGCGCGACTTCGGTCCATGCGTTGACGGACTGCTGCGACAGTGCCTGCCACTGCTTCATCCAATCGGGGATCGACGATTCGCCCACGGCGCGGCCTCGCAAGTCTGGGGCCACCATGATACCGCGAGCGTCGTTGCGAATTGGCGGCGCGTGCCTCAGGCGCGCGTGTAGACGAATACGAAGGCGGGCGGCAGGTTCATCGGGGCGATGCCGCCGCGACGAACCGACAGGCCGAGTTCGGCGAGAAGGTCGCGCGGGATCGGGCTCGACGGCCCGTAGGTGAACTGGATCAGGGGACGCCCCGACCCGAGCACCGAGAACACGGCGGAAAGGATGCCCTTCTGCACGTCGCGCGGCATCGCGAGGAAGCCGAGGCCGCTGATCGCGGCGTCCGCGGCCTCGAACCCGGCTCGCGCAGCGATCGCCGCGAGATCGCAGGCATTGCCGTGCACGATTCGTGCATCCGGAAACTGCGCCTGCAACAGCCCGTGCAGTTCCTCGTTGAGCTCGACCACGAGCAGGTCGCGCGCGCGTATGCCGTGCGCGAGCAGCGCGCGCGTGAACACGCCGGTGCCTGCACCGAGTTCGACGACACGCCGCGCATCGGCCGGAAGCTGGGCGATCATCGCCTGCGTCAATTGGCGCCCCGACGGCGACAATGCGGCCATCGCACGCGGGTTGCGCAGCCACTGGCGGAAGAACGTCCACGCGCCAGGAGCCTGTGCCGGTGCCGGCATTCCGGTTCGTCTGCTCTGTTCGGTCATGCACGCGTCGTCGGCCATACGTCCGCGCATCATAACCTGCGAACCGTACCGACGAGCCGTCCTTCAGGGGCCCCCAGGCGACGGCTGGCCGGTGCCCGGCGGCCAAGCCATCCATTGGCGCAGATCCCTCGTACGGACGGCGACGCGGTCGACCGATGATCCGTCAGGCGGATGTGCCGCCATCGTTGCGGCGCCCGAAACAACGGAGCCGGTTGGTCAGCCCACTTCGCGCAGCCGCACGGGCTGCGTTCGAGGCACCGGACGAAGAAACCCCGCGACGATCAGGGGAAATCGTCGCGGGGCGGAGACACCGGCGGCAGGAAGGGGGAGGGGTGGCCGCCGGCGCTGACTGGTGATCGTGATCCCGAAGTCAGTGACGGTAATACCCGTCGCGATCGTAGTACGAGGCGCGGTGGCCGTAATCGCCGCGGTCGTGGTGACGATAGCCGTCATGGCCATGGCCGCGGTCGTGACCACGGTACCCGTGCCCCCCGTAATAACGGTGCGACGGCCGATCGTAGTAACGGACGCTGTAGTAGCTCGGGTAGTACGACGGTCCGTAGTAGCCGGCGTCGTAATAGCTCGGCCCGTAGTAGACCGGCGCATAGTACGAGCCGTAGTAACCGCCACCGTAGTAGTAGTTGCCACCCCAGCCTCGACCGCAGTGATGGCAGTCCGAATAGCCGATGCTGACGCCCGGCAGGCCGATGCCGATGCCGACATTCCAGTGACTGCGGGCGAACGCCGCCGGCGCCAGGGTCATGCCTGCGGCGACCAGCACACCGATGACGAACGAACGAACCGACTTGCGCATTGCCACACCCTCCTCAGGTACGGCTCGCATGCTGCGAGCACCCCCCTGAATCGGTCCTGAAATTACTCCACCGCGCGTTAAGAATTCGCTCGTGGCACGGCCGGCTGTCGCAGTTCGTAGCAAACGTGGATTCGCGGGTTCCGCGCGAAGTCGAACGGGATCGTCGAAGCCGTGATATCGCGGACGTCGAACCGCTCGGCGACGGCCGGATCCAGCGCGAATCGGCGCAGGTTGTTCGAGAACACGATCAGGCCGTCCGGCGCGAGCCGGTCGCCGACCAGCCGCAGCAGCTCGGCATGATCGCGCTGCACGTCGAAATCATCCGCGCGCTTGGAGTTCGAGAACGTGGGCGGATCGACGAACACGAGGTCGTAGCGACCACGATCGTGCCGCAGCCAGGCGAGCACGTCGGCCTGCACGAGCCGATGGCGCGGCCCCGCGTGGTCGTTCAAGGTGAAATTGCGCGCCGCCCATTCGAGGTAGGTCGCCGACAGGTCGACGCTCGTCGTCGACGCCGCGCCGCCAGCCGCCGCGTACACGCTCGCGGTCGCCGTGTAACAGAACAGGTTGAGGAAGTGCACCCCGCGCGCGCATTCGCGCAGGCGCGAGCGCACCGGACGGTGATCGAGGAACAGCCCGGTGTCGAGGTAGTCGAACAGGTTCACGCGGAACCGCAGGCCGCCCTCTTCGACGACGAGGAACTCGCCGCGCTGGTCGAATCGACCGTACTTGGAACCGCCCTTGCCCTTGTAGCGCGTCTTCAGCGCGATGCGCTCGCGGGGCACGTCGAGCGCTCGCCCGGCGGCATGCACGAGATCGCGCAGCCGGTCCCGCGCGACGTGCTCGGGAATGTCGCGCGGCGGCGCGTACTCCTGCACGTGCAGCCACGTCTGCGGGAATGCCTCGCCGCGCTCGCGGCCGTCGTCGGCATCGACCGCACGATAGACGTCGATCGCGGCGGCATGCTCGGGGATGTCCGCATCGTACGCGCGCCAGCACGAAACACCTTCGCGCTCGAGGCGCTTGCGCAGGTGCCGCAGGTTCTTGCCGATTCGATTCGCGACCGCCTGCGCGCCTTCGGACAGCGGGCGCTCGACGCGCTCGCGCGGGGCCGCTGCAGCGAGGTCGAACGTGAGCAGGCGGCACTCGAGGGCGCCGTTGTAGAGCACGTAGCGCTTGTCCGCTCGCAAGCCGAGCGCGTGGCCGAGTTCGTCGTCGGCGACGATGACGGCGGCGCGCCAGCCGGTGAACTCCTCGCGCAGGCGCGCGCCGAACGCGCGATACAGGCTGCCGAGCGCCGCACGCTCGCCGAGGCGTTCGCCGTACGGCGGATTGGAAACGACCAGTCCGGGCCGCTCGGCGCCGGCGGGGCGGCGCAGGTGTTCGGCCGACTGCCGCGCGAGATGCACGAAACCGGCGACGCCGGCAGCCTGCGC
>DASTSE010000275.1:0-14315 GCA_035760865.1 Dokdonella sp. | reverse complement strand
GATCTTGCCGGGCGTCTGCGGCTTCAGCTTCGCGAGTGCGGCGTCGAGCAGGGCGGGCTGGGCGTACATCGCCGCTTCGGCATCGAACTCGACCTTCGTGCCCGCACCGTCGTCGTCGGTTCCGTCATCGGCGCCGGTCGCGGTCGCGCCGTCGCTCGCTTCGGCGACGCTCGACTGCGCCGGTGCCTGCACGGTCGGCATCGTCCGCACGAGCGCCGACTGCGGCAGCCACCACCACGCGGCAGCGCTGACCGCATAGGCGAGCACCGCGCCGCCGAGCGCATGGCCGAGGCCACGCGGCGCGAGCCAGTGGGCGAACGCGAGCAGGACGAAGAACCACCATGTGCTCGCGACGAGCTCGGCGAGGACCGCGAGTGCGCGATGATCGTGCTGCAGCAGCCTGGCGGCGAGCTCGCCGAGCGGCCAGTGCACGATGACCGCGGTCGCGACCGTCGCCGCGAGCAACACGGTCGCGATGCCCCAGACGGCCTCGCGCCGGCCCGCGAGCACGGCGAGCAGCCATGCGGCGATCAAGGTGAGCATCGAGTCGCACAGCACGGTGAGCACGCCGCCGGGCACGAGCATCCACGGTGGCGCCGTGCCGGCCATTTCGAGCAGTATCGAGGCGAGCAGGTAGACCGCGACGACGGCGAAGAACATGCCGGCGCCGACGGCCGTCGCCGATACGCGCGGATGGCGGAACAGGGCGGCGCGCAGGCCGTCGATCAGGATCGCGGGAAGTCGTTGCACGGCAGGATCGAAGATGGGAAGCGGGCGTCCGCTCGCGCGGCAGGCGGGATTATCGTCGGCCGCGCAGCGCGGCACCATCCGCTGCGGCGCGCGGGGTCAAACCTCGATCGCATCGAAATCGACGACGCAGCGGTGTGCTCCCGCAGCCGGGCACGTCGCGGGCGCACGCGCGAGCAGCGTCGTCTGCAGGCCGGCAGCGGCGGCCGCGTCGAGTTCCTCGACGATGTCGGACAGGAACAGGATCGCGGCGGGCGGCACGTCGATCGCGGTCGCGATCCGCCGATAGGAGTCGGCGTCGCGCTTGGGGCCGACCTCGGTGTCGAAATAGCCGGAAAAGCACGGCGTGAGGTCGCCCGCGTCCGAATGCGCGAAGAACAGGCGCTGCGCCGGCACCGAACCGGAAGAAAAGACGTACAGGCGCTTGCCCGCGGCCTGCCACGCGCGAAGTCGCGCGGGGACTTCGGGATAGACGTGCGCGCGGTATTCGCCGCTCGCGTAGCCGTCCTTCCAGATCATGCCCTGCAGCGCCTTCAGCGCGGTCGACTTGCGATCGGCGTCGATCCAGGCGACGAGCAGGTCGATGATCTCCTGCCGGCTCGCCGAGACGAGCCCGGCTTCCTTCGCCGCTTCGTGCAGCCAGTGCTGCACTTCCGGCTCATCGCCATGCGTGACGACGAATGCGGGCAGGCGCGCGCGCGCGTACGGGAACAGCACGTCCTTGACGAAGCTGATCGAGCTCGTGGTGCCCTCGATGTCGGTGAGGATGGTCGTGATCATCGGCCGTGGTTCCGCCTCTTGTGTGGGCGCGGCTTCAGCCGCGATGTTGCGGGAGCGCCGCCGCGCGATTGCGGCTGAAGCCGCTCCTACGAGGCATGCTCCGCGGGATGACCGCGCGTCGCCTCGACATTGGTCGCGTACGCGCCCTCGATCGCGCGTTTCGCGTCGAGCGGCGCGCCGAGCCGCGTGAAGACCATCGCCGATTCGCCGCGGCCGGTCAGCACGACGTCGCCGTAGCCGAGCAGGCGCCCCCACGCGCTCTGGCGCAGGTCGATCGTCTCGATCGAGGCGAGGCGCAGTTCGCTGGTCTCGCGGCTCATGATGCCGGTCTTGCGCACCACGCGACGGTTGGTCACGCCCTGTTCGATCGAGCGCAGACGGATCCACTCGTACAGCGCCGCGAGCAGCGCGATGCCGAGCGTCGGGATCGCGAGCAGCAGGAACACGATGAGCCGCCACTTCGCGGTCCAGTGCAGGTCGAAGCGCGCGACGATGGCCTCCCCGGGCGCGAGCGACTCGTCCAGGTACGACATCAGGCCGCCTCGACCGAGCGGTGCGGCGCCATGCGCGGAAAGCGGCTCGCGATGTCGTCGCCGGTGAAGTCGGCGACCCAGCCTTCCTTGTTCGTGAACAGGCGGATCGCGACGAAATAGGGCGACTCGCTCATGTCGAACCAGTGGCGCGTGCGGTCGGGCACGCCGATGAGGTCGCCGCTTTCGCAGAGCACCTCGTACACCTTGCCGCCGAGGTGCAGGGTGAACTGGCCCGCGCCGGCGACGAAGAAGCGCACTTCGTCTTCGCTGTGCGTGTGCTCGTTGAGGAACTTCTGCCGCAGCGCGGCGCGGTCGGGGTGGTCGGGCGTGAGGCTGATCACGTCGACCGCCTGGTAGCCCTCTTCGCGCATGAGGCGATCGATGTCGCCGCGGTAGGCGGCGACGACCTCGTCCTGGCTCGCGCCGGGCACGACCGGTTGCGAGGCCTGCCACCGTTCGAAGCGCACGCCGACGGCCGCGAGTTCGCGCGCGATCGCCGCGTGATCGGTGTGGGTCGAGAGCGGCGCGTCGGCGCGCGTGTCGTCGTAGATGCGCAAGCGGCTCATGGCGCGGCTCCCTTCAGTCGCAGCAGGTCGAGTTCGCAGTTCAGCAGGAATTCGAACGCCTCCAGGTGGCGGCGCGTTTCCGGCATGTCCTTGCCCCATGTGTAGATGCCGTGCCCGTCGATCAAGTAGCCGTGCAGCGGCTGGCCGGCATCGAGCCAGGCGTCCACGCGTGCGACGAGTTCGGCCATGTCCTGCGTGTTCGGGAACACCGGCAGGTCGAGCACGCTCTCGTGGGTGGTGTAGCCTGCGATCGCCTTCTGCAGTTCCCAGCCTTCGAAGCGCACGACGCCGCGTGCCGCGTACAGGCGCGAGGCGACCGACTGCGCCCGCGAGTGCGTATGCAGCACCGCGCCTGCCGCGGGGAAGCGCCGGTAGACCTGCGTGTGCAGCGCGGTCTCCGCGGATGGCCGCGCGTCGGTGTCGACGGCACGGCCGTCGAGGTCGACCACCATGATGTCGTCGATGCCGAGGCGCCCCTTGTCGCGGCCGGAAATCGTCACGGCCGCGTGCGACGCATCGAGGCGCATCGAGAAATTGCTGCTCGTTGCAGGCGTCCAGCCGAGCGCGCCGAGCTCGCGCCCGGCGTCGGCGATCTGCTGCGCGCAGTGCTCGAGGCGCCTGCGGTCGATGGGCGAGGAAATGATGGCGCGGCTCCAGGCAACCCGTTAAGGCGATTGCGCCTACTATACCGAAGCCGCATGACGGGACCGACGCGAGCCGCGTCGTCGGCCCCCTGCTACCGCTCGTGCGGGGCGATGCGGCAAAGCGGCGCAGCAGCATGCTCGTCGCGGTGCATCGCGCTAAGCTCGGCAGGTCGGGCACGGGCGTGCCCGAGCAGCCCCCAAAGACCATTGCAGATTGGAGGAGTGGATCATGTCGGACCCAGCCGAAAGCCAGGCCAGACGCCGTTTCCTTAAGATCGCCGTCGTCGGCGCAGCGGTCGCGCCGGTCGCCGCCGCCCTGTTGCCGAGCGTCGCGCGTGCACAGGACCCGACGCCGCACGTCGACCCGACGAACGACCCGATTGCGAAATCCCTGGCCTACACCGAGGATGCGAGCACGGCGAAAGCCGATCCGGTCTACAAGGAAGGCTCGAGCTGCTCGAACTGCAACTTCTACAAAGGGCACGAGGAGATGACCTTCGCGCCTTGCGACCTGTTCCCCGGCAAGGTGGTCAGCGCCAAGGGTTGGTGCAAGAGCTGGACGAAGAAGGTCTGACGACGTTCTGCCGCGCGTTGCTCCCGGCGCCCGCCCGCCGGGAGCTTCCGCCAGGAACCGGTCGAATCTCGGCATCTGAGATTGCGGCTGCGACAATCGCGCTCCGTCACCCCCAGCGGATTCGCGCGTGTCGAACTATCCTCCTTCGATCCTGATCCTCGCCGGCGTCGCCGCCGGTCTCTTCGTCGGCCTGCTGCTGGGCTGGCTCGTCGGGCGTTCGCGCGTCGCGCGCGCGCATGCGGATGGCCGCGCGAGCCGCGATGCCGAGGTCGCGACGCTCGCCGGGCAGCGCGACGCCGAAGCGCGGCGCGCCGAGGAGTTCGCCGCGCGCATCCAGCGCTTCGAGCGCGAATGGACGCTCGCGGAACAGAACCTGCGCAAGATCACCGCGCACGCCGCCGCGCAGCAGGCGCAGGCGGAGCGGCTCGCGCGCGAGCTCGCCGAGGCGCAACGTCTGCGCGACGAGGCGCAGGCGCAGCTCGTCGAACTCACCGGCCGCCACGCCGCGCTCGAGGCCGGCTCGGCCGCGCACGCGCGCGCGGCTGCGGAGAAGCTGCAGCTGCTCGAGCAGGCCGAGGTTCGCCTGCGCGAGGCGTTCCAGAACCTCGCCCAGGGCATCCTCGACGACAAGGCGGAGCGCTTCCGCGAGCAGAGCGGCCAGCAGCTCAGCGGACTGCTCGATCCGTTCAAGCAGCAGCTCAAGGAATTCCGCGAGACGGTCGAGCAGCGCCATGCCAGCGACCAGCGCGAGCGCGGCATGCTCGCGCAGGAGATCCATTCCCTGCGCGAGCTCAACCAGCGCATCAGCGAAGACGCGCTCAACCTCACGCGCGCACTCAAGGGCGACACGCGCGCGCAGGGCGCCTGGGGCGAGCTCGTGCTCGAGCGCGTGCTCGAGGCATCCGGCCTCACCGAGGGGCGCGAGTTCGTGCTGCAGCGGGTGATGGCCGACGAGGACGGCGGGCGGCCGCGGCCGGACGTGATCGTCCACCTGCCCGAGCGCAAGGACCTCGTCGTCGACGCGAAGGTGTCGCTGACGGCATACGAGCGCATGCAATCGACCGTCGACGACGGCGAGCGCGAGGCGCTGTTGCGCGAACATGTCGCCTCGCTGCGGCGGCACGTCGACTCGCTGTCGAAGAAGAAGTACGACAGCATTCCCGACCTGCACACGCTCGATTTCGTGCTGCTGTTCGTGCCGATCGAGGCGGCGCTGATCGAAGCGGTACGCGCCGACGACAACCTCTACACCTACGCGCTCGCGAAGAACATCTCGCTCGTCTGCCCGAGCACGCTGCTCGCGACGCTGCGAACGGTGTCGCACCTGTGGCGGCTCGAAGATCGCAATGTCAATGCGATGCAGATCGCCAGGCAGGCCGGTGCGTTGCACGACAGCTTCGTGATGCTCGTGAACGAGCTGCAAGGCGTCGGCGATGCGCTCACGCGCGCGCAGGCGTTGCACGAAGGCGCGCTCAAGCGCATCGGCAGCGGCCGCGGCAACCTGCTCACGCGCGTCGACCAGCTGCGCCGGCTCGGCGCGGACACGCGCAAACAGCTGTCGCTGCTGCCGGACGACACCCGCGCCGACGCCGATGCCGAAGCGGAGCCCGGCAACGACGAGGCCGAATAGCAGGCGGCACGACGGCGAAATGGGAGTCGACGATCCCACGTAGGGTGGGACGCAGCGGCGTATCGACGCACCGGGTCTCGCGAGTGCTCCGGTGGCGAGTCCCACCGCCGCCGAACCCATCAACCGCGCAATCGGCCGTGCCGGAATCCGTACGCGAATTCGATCACGAACCCGATCACCGTCCACACCCCCATCAACCGTAGGGTGGGACGCAGCGGCGCGAAAACGCCGCGCTCCGGGCGAGCCCATTGCCCGCGAGTCCCACCGCGATCCGCGTCGGGTCAACCGTGCAACCGGCTGTGCCGGAATCCGTACGCGAAATAGATCACGAACCCGATCACCGTCCAGACGCCCATCAACGTCCAGTTGTACCAGTTCTCCCAGTACAGCAGGGTCAGGCAGCTCAGCACGCCGAGCACGCACGTGACCGGCGCCCACGGCACGCGGAACGTGCGTGGCAGGTCGGGTTGCGTGCGACGCAGGATCAGCACGCCGATGCAGACCGCGACGAACGCGATCAGCGTGCCCATCGAGACGAGGTCGCCGAGCACGTCGAGCGGGAACACCGCCGCGAGCGCGGCGATGCCGATGCCGGTGATCACGGTATTGATGTGCGGCGTGCGGTAGCGCGGGTGGATCTTCGCGAACACCGGCGGCAGCAGGCCGTCGCGGCCCATGATCATGAAGATGCGCGGCTGCGCGATGACCATGACGAGGATCACCGACGACAGCCCGATCAGCGCGCCGATCTCGACCAGCCAGCGCAGCACGCCGAGCTCGGGATGCGCCTTGATAGCGGTCACGACCGGCTCGCTCGTGCCGAGCTGGTCGTACGGCAGCAGGCCGGTCAGCACCGCGGCCATGCCGATGTAGAGCACGGTGCACACCGCGAGCGAGGCGATCGTGCCGAATGGCAGGTCGCGCTGCGGGTTCTTCGCTTCCTGCGCCGCGGTCGAGGTCGCTTCGAAGCCGATGTAGGAGAAGAACACGAGCGTCGCGCCGCGCATGATGCCGGCCCAACCGTATTTCTCCGGTCCTTGCTGTTCCGGGATGAACGGGTGCCAGAGGTCGGGATTGACGTAGCTCCAGCCCGCGACGATCACGATCACGATCAGGGCGACCTTGAGGATCACCATCGCGGTGTTGACGCCGCTCGACTCGCGAATGCCGATGTAGCAGAGCCAGGTCAGCGCGAGCACGATCGCGACCGCGGGCAGGTTGAAGTACGCGCCGGTGGCGACGATCTGGTTGTCCTTGAACGCGAGCGGCGCGTTAGTCAGCACGGCGGGCAGGTGGACGCCGAAGTGGTCGAGCAGGCTGGTGAAATAGCCGGTCCAGCTCACCGCGACCGCGGATGCCGAAACGCCGTATTCGAGCACCATGTTCCAGCCGATGAACCACGCGACCAGTTCGCCGAGCGTCGCGTACGCGTACGAGTACGAGCTGCCCGACATCGGGATCAGGGTCGCGAACTCGGCATAGCAGAGCGCGGTGAAGCTGCAGCACAGCGCCGCGATCACGAACGACAGGATGATCGCGGGCCCAGCGTGCTCGGCGGCCGCCTGGCCCGTGATCACGAAGATGCCGCCGCCGATGACCGCGCCGATGCCGAGCGCGGTGAGGCCCCACGGGCCGAGCGTGCGCTTGAGGCCCGGACCGTCGTCGACGGCGGCGTTGCTGAAGTCGGTCTTCTTCGCGAGCAATTGGGCGAGCATGGGGATTCCGGATCAGTCGCGCGGGGCGCGTTCGGCAAGAGGCCGGCATGAAGCCGGCCTCCGGGTTTCGAAGTCGCTACGCGAACACGCCTCAGGCGCTCTGGCGGGCGAGATGGCTGCGACGGTAGCCGTACGTGCTGTAGAGGACGAGGCCGATCGCCGCCCAGGTCACGAACACGACCTTCGCGGTCATGCTGAGGTTCACGAACAGCAGCACGCAACCGGCGACCGCGAGCGGGCAGACGATCCACGCGAACGGCGTACGAAACGGACGCGCGCGCTCCGGTTGCTGCTTGCGCAGGATCAGCACGCCGATCGACACCATCGCGAACGCGAGCAGGGTGCCGGAATTCGACGTGTCGGCGAGCTTGCCGACCGGGAACAGCGCCGCGCACGCCGAAACGACGATGCCGGTCAGAATCGTGATCACGTGCGGCGTGTGGAAGCGCGGGTGCACCTTCGACAGCGCGTCCGGCAGCAGGCCGTCGCGCGACATCGTGAAGAAGATGCGGGTCTGGCCGAACATCATCATGAGGATGACCGACGGCAGCGCGAGGATCGCGGCAACGCCGATCGCACTACCGAGCCAGTCATGTCCGAGCACACGCAGGACGTGGGCGAGCGGTTCCTTGCTGCAGACGAGCGCTTCGGAACCGGCGCAGGCCGCAGCCATTTCCTGTGAGCCCGGATCGAGCGGCATGCCGTTCGCACCGAGCATCGGCTGCACGCCGACGGAACCCGCGGCGCCGTAACCGACGAGCAAATAGAAGATCGTGCAGACGGTCAATGAACCGATCAGGCCGATCGGGATATTGCGGTTAGGATTCTTCGTTTCTTCCGCCGCGGTCGACACCGCGTCGAAGCCGACGTAGGCGAAGAAGATCGATGCGGCCGCACCGAGCACGCCAACACCGCCGAGCGGGCTACCCCAGCCGCCGGGCAAGAACGGCTCGAAGTTGCTGCTCTTCACGGCCGGAACCGCGAGGAAGATGAAGATCGTCAGCGCGATGATCTTGATCGCGACGAGCACAGAATTGACACGCGCGCTCTTCGACGTGCCGATCACGAGCAGCACCGTCACGGCGAGGCCGATGATGAATGCCAGGAGATTGAATCCACCACCCGCATAAAGTCCGGTGCGGAGGAAATCGGGCAGCGCGAGCGCACCGGGTTGAACGAGTCCGAACAAATCGGTGGTCGCGAGCAGACCGTTCATGTAGCCCGACCAGCCGACGCAGACGACTGCAGCACCGATGCCGTACTCGAGTCCGAGCGCCCAGCCGACGATCCACGCGATGAGTTCGCCGAGCACGCCGTAGGTGTAGGTGTAGGCGGAGCCCGAAACGGGCACCATGGCGGCGAGCTCGGCGTAGGCGAGCGCAGCGAGCGCGCAGACGACCGCCGCGATCACGAATGCGAGCATCATGCCCGGGCCGGCCTTCTGGCCCGCTTCGGCGGTCAGTACGAAGATGCCGGTGCCGATCACCGCGCCGATGCCGAGCAGGGTCAGCTGCAATGCACCGAGCTGTCGCTTGAGGGATTTCTTTTCTGCCGTTTCAAGGATCTGGTTCAGCGGTTTGACACGCCAGAAAATCATTGCATCCCCTTCGCGAACTTGGATGGCCGGGCCATGAACGTTCGTGCGCCCGGAAATCCCCCCAGCGCCGTCGTACACCGTGCACGCACTCGACGAAGGTCGAATGCAGCGGTCCGGTAACATACGCGACCCCTCGGCGAGCGGCAAGCGAACGAACGTCATGACCGGACATGCTGCCCTGCCGCAATCGCCGAGCGCCGATCAGCGCCACTGGATCGCGTTGCTGGACGCCTACGAACGGGCGCATCCGGACGAACTCGAGGCGATCGCGGTGTTTCGTCAACTCGTGGGTACGGATGCCGATGCCGCCCGGCGCGAGCGGCAGGCCGGCCACCTGACCGGTTCGGCCTGGCTCGTCGGCGCCGACGGCACGCGCGTGCTGCTGACCCACCATCGCAAGCTCGACCGCTGGCTGCAGCTCGGCGGCCACGCCGACGGCGACGGCGACCTCGCGCGCGTCGCCCTGCGCGAAGCCGAGGAAGAGTCGGGCCTGCGTGGACTCGAGGTCGAGCGCACCGTGTTCGATCTCGACCGCCACCGCATACCTGCTCGCGGCGACGAGCCCGCGCACTGGCATTACGATGTGCGCTTCGTCGTGCGCGCGCGCGGCAGCGAGGCGTTCGTCGTCGGCGAGGAATCGCATGCGCTCGCCTGGCGACGCATCGCCGACATCGCGTGCGACGAAACCGCGGACGTTTCGTTGCGCCGCATGGCGCGCAAATGGCTCGCTCGCGACGCATGACTTCGCTTCGGCGCGCAGCACGCCCGGTTCGTCGCGATGCCGGCGCCGATGCCTGCACGGGATGCGCGATCGGGCCGACCATGCGCACGTCGATCGAGCGGGGAGCGGGAATGAGGGTGCCGATGCGCCGATGCATGTGCATGATGACCGCGGCGTTCGCGCTCGCCGCAGCCGCGTCCTGCGCCAGCGCCGACGAACGCGTCGAGGAGTGGACGCCGCGCGGCGTGTCGAGCGCGCAGTTCGAGTCGCACGCGGCGTTCGATCCGCGTGATGGCGACGTCTGGTTCGTTCGCAGCTCGCCGGCGTTCGAAGGCTGGCGCATTCTCGTCAGCCGCTGCGGCGCCCGCGGCTGGAGCGAGCCGCAGCCGCCCGCGTTCGCCGGCGACGGCGTCGAGGCCGATCCGTGGTTCACGCCCGACGGCCGCACGCTCTATTTCATCTCCACCCGCACGACCGACGGCACGACGCGCAAGGACCTCGACATCTGGCGCGTCGAGCGCGACGCCGACGGCCACTGGGGCACGCCGCAGCGACTGCCCGAGCCGGTCAACTCGACCGCGCAGGAGTGGTTCCCGCGCCTTGCCGCGGATGGCTGGCTGTATTTCGGCTCGGCCCGTCCCGGCGGTCATGGCAAGACCGACATCTGGCGCGCGCGTGAACGCGGCGGACGCTGGCAGGTCGAGAACGCGGGCGACGCGTTCAATGGCGCCGGCGACGAGTACGAAGCGCTGCCTTCGCCGGACGGCAGCTGGATGCTTCTCGAAGGCGACGACGCCTACTACCGCGTGCAGCGCGCGGGCGACGGCTGGCGCGCGCGCGAGAAACTGCCGGTCGAGATCAATCGCAACGGCAGCGAGATCGGCGCGACGTTCTCGCCCAGCGGCCGCACGGTGCTGTTCGCGCGCGACACCAAGGGGCCGTTGTCGGGCGAATTCTTCGTCTGGCACGCCGGCGCCGACGAAGCGTGGCCTCCGGCATGCCCGGCGGCGAAGTGACGCGCGCGCCGCCGGGTGGCGACGCGCGACGCGATCAGGCGCGACCGGCGAACTCGCCGGTGACCGTGTTGACGTAGACCTTCTCGCCGGTCGAGATGTACTCGGGCACCTGGATCTCGATGCCGGTCGAGAGCTTGGCCGGCTTCGGGCGCTTCGTCGCGGTCGCGCCCTTGAGTTCCGGCGCGGTCTCGACCACTTCGAGCACGACCGACTGCGGCAGCTGCAACGCGACCGGCGCGTCCTCGATCAACTGCACGTAGCAACCTTCGATGCCGTCGACGAGGTAACCGGCCGCATCGCCGATCGCGCTCGCATCGAGCGTGTACTGCGTGTAGTCCTCGCTGTCCATGAACACGTAGGCGTCACCGTCCTTGTACGAGTACGTGACCGCGCGGCGCACGAGTTCGGTCTCGCGCAGCTCGTCTTCGGCGCGCAGCGACACGTCGAGCTTGGTGCCGCCGGGCACGCTGTACATGATGAAGCGGAACGTGACGTTGCCGCCGCGGCCCTGCGGCGAGCTGCGCTCGATGTCGCGCACCTGCCAGACCTTTCCTTCGTACTCGACGACGTTGCCTTTCTTGACTTCTGCTGCTCGCATGGGGGTTCCGTGCTGTGTATTGGATGCGCCGCGCCCGCGGGAGCTGCGGCTCGGGGGCGGCATTATCGTCGATGGCCGCATGCGTGCGCGATGGCCGCTCGCCGCGGCGGTCAATGCCCGCGCGGCAACGCATCCTCCGGAAAATGCGCAACCGCGTACGTCGAGCCTTCGGTGGTCATGTGATAGATGTCGTAGAACATGATCGACGCCGCATCGTCGCGCGTACGCGTGAGGCAGCCCGACTCGTTGCACAGGATCGACAACATCGAGACGTAGACGACTCCGGGGCGCGCGATCGACGCCGCGAAGCGTCGATCGAACGCATTCTGCTGCGCGTCCGCGCCGGTCGGGAGGCGGCGTGGCATGCGATGCGCGGGTACGTCCGCCTTGGCTCGCGCATAGAGGATTCCGGCGAGGCCCGACGGCCACATCGGACCGGGCCCGACGACCAGCACGCGACCGACGCCGGCCGCCAGCAGGCGCTCGATCGTAGCCGGCAGCCGCTCCCACGGGTACGACGGCCAGTAGGCGGAGAGCACGACTTCCGCGGGCCGCTCGCGGGCGATGCGCGCGAACACACCGTCGTTGATCGCACGACAGTTCGGACGCTGGTTGGCGTCCAGATCGAGGATCGGCGGGCATCCGCTTGCGGTGAGTTGGGTCAGCGTGAAACGGCCTCGAGCTGCAGCCTCGAGACCCGGATACAGATGCCCCGCGTGCGAGTCTCCCCACAGCACGACCGCATCCGATCCGGCGACCGTGCTCTTGCACCGGCGCAACTGCCGGAAATCCTGCTCGGGTCGCAGGAAGCAGGTGCCTTCGCGGAATGGCACCGTGTAATCGAACCTGAAGTTCGCGAGCGCGGTCAGCGTGTCCGGCGTATTAGCGGGAAAGCCCGCATGCTGGTAGACCATCGCTCCCGCGAGCCCCGCGCCGACGAGTGCGGCGCACGCCACGGCGACCTTGGCGCGCGAATGCGATCCGCTGCGGATCGGCTTGTCGATCCAGGCGTACGTCGCCCACGCGAGCGGGAAGCTCGCGGCGATCGCGAGTGCGCGTGAAGCGCCGCCCGAGTCCTCGGGTCGGGCGATGTGCAGGAACGCGAGCAGGGGCCAATGCCAGAGATACAGCTGGAAGCTGATGAGTCCGATCCACACCATCGGCCGCTGCGCGAGCGCGCGTCGATTGACGACGGCGTCGGGTCCCGCCCAGATCAGCATGCTGGCCCCAGCGACCGGCAGCAGCGCCCAGAAACCCGGGAAATGGCGTGTCGCATCGATCGATACCAGTCCGGCCACGACGAGCGCGGCTCCCGCGATCGAGGCCGCATGGCGCAGCCACCTCGGGACCGTATCGTCGATTCGACCCTCGGCCCGTAACCCCGCCTGGGCGAGCAGGCAGCCGCCGAGGAGCTCCCAGAAGCGCGCGTGCGGCAGGTAGAACGCGCCCGGAGGATCGCGCGCGACGAGGAGCAGGTTCGCCGCGAACGACGCGAGCACTATCCCGACGAGCAGCGGCGCTCGCGCACCACGAACGCGCCAGGCGAGGAACACCAGCAGCGGGAACACGATGTAGAACTGTTCCTCGATGCCGAGCGACCAGAGGTGCAGCAACGGCTTGGCATCCGCGGTGCCGTCGAAGTATCCCGACTCCAGCCACAAGGCGATGTTGGAAACGAAGCCCGCGCCAGCGGCCACGTGCTTGCCGAGCTGCGCAAAGTCCGGCTGCCGTTGGACCGCCCAGCCAATGACGAGCGCGGCGACGAGGACGATCGCGAGCGACGGGAAAATGCGCCGCGCGCGCCGTGCGTAGAAGTGGCGGAAACGGAACGCGCCCGCAGCGAGGCCCGTGAAAACGATGCGCGAAATGAGGAACCCGGAGATGACGAAGAACACGTCCACGCCGGTGAAGCCGCCGCGCATCCATTGCGGGAACGCGTGGAATGCGAGCACCGACAGGATCGCTACGGCACGCAGGCCGTCGATGTCCGGACGGTAGGCGCCCGCTTCGGTTCGCGGCATGCCGGTCGACGAACGGACCGGCAGCACGTCGACCGACGCCGCTGCTGCGGTCGCCGGACCGGTTGTTGCGGAATCGATGCGCAGGCGACTCATCCCAAGACGAAACCGTGGCCGAACGGGTGGCGGGCGACGGGACGACGGGCCGCGCCCATGGCGTGACAGGTGCGCGCGGCCGCCGTGGGGCGCGGTGCTACTTGGGCGCGAGCCGGATCGCGCCGTCGATGCGGATCGTCTCGCCGTTGAGGTAGCGGTTCTGCAGGATGAAGGCGACCGTGTCGGCGAATTCCTCGGGCTTGCCCAGGCGCGACGGGTACGGCACCTGCGCGCACAGCGACTGGTAGACCTGTTCCGGCATGCCGTCGACCATCGGCGTGTGGAACACGCCCGGTGCGACGGTCATCACGCGCACGCCGATGCGCGCGAACTCGCGCGCCATCGGCAGCGTCATGCCGACCACGCCGCCCTTGGATGCCGAATACGCGGCCTGGCCGATCTGTCCTTCGAACGCCGCGATCGACGCCGTATTGATGATTACGCCGCGTTCGCCGTCTTCGGCGGGCGCGTTGTGCTGCATGAGGTCGGCCGCGGCCTTGGCGACGTTGAAACTGCCGACGAGGTTCACCATGACCGTCGTCGCGAACGTCTTCAGCGGCATCGGTCCGTCCTTGCCGAGCACGCGTCCCGCGCCGAGGATGCCGGCGCAGCTGATCGCGGCATTGAGTCCGCCGAGTCGTGCGTGCGCCTCCTTCAGCGTCGCGGCGACGCCGGACTCGTCGGTGACGTCGGTACGGTAGTAGCTCGCGTTGGCGCCGAGTTCGGCGGCCGCGGCGTGGCCCTTGTCGTCGTTGACGTCGAGCAGGGCGACCCTGGCGCCATGGGCGACGAGATGGCGGGCGACGGCGAAACCGAGACCGGAAGCGCCGCCGGTGACGGCGGCCTTGACCTGATCGAGTTGCATGGGGTGTCCCGAATGAGCGAAAGCGGCGATTCTAGCAGGCCGCCCGCCGTGCGCCGGCGCGTGGCGGGCGAGTTGCGGCCGCTGGCTGCGCCGCAAACGCGTCGCGCCGCCTCGATGCGGGGCGCAGCCGAATCGCTATACTCGGGCGCTTCCGTTCCCGGCGAATTCCGATGCCCGCCAAACTCGCTCCCGACCGCCATCGCGGCTTCATCGTC
>DASTSE010000274.1:0-6762 GCA_035760865.1 Dokdonella sp. | reverse complement strand
GGCCGAAACGGCCCGATGGGGGCGCGCGAGGGATCGCGCGCATTGCGCCGTCAGCGCAGGAATGCGCTGTCGGCGCAACCGGCCGCCGACTGCGTACCCGCGAGGCATAGCCTCGCGGGCGGCACCGCGGGGTGTCCTTCTCTTTGGTTCCTTTCTCTTGGACAAGCAAGAGAAAGGAACCCGCTCGCCGCCGAGGCGAGCGGAACCCTGCGACAGCGTCTCGATTCGCGACAGAAGCCTTGCGCCGCAACGACATCACAAATGAGCGTCAGCCGAGGCGAGCGGAACCCTACGACAGCGCCTCGTTTCGCGACAGAAGCCTTGCGCCGCTATCGCAGAGAACTACGTCCCCGTAGTCGATCGGACCCCCGGCCCGCTACCGCGCGACGCCGCAGGCGCAACCCCAACAAAACCCAACCAGCCACCGCCCGCGCAGCGGGCCCTCACCCCGCCAACATCAACTCCGCCGCGCGCTCCGCGATCATCACGGTCGGCGCATTGGTGTTGCCGCCGACGAGCGTCGGCATGATCGACGCGTCGACGACGCGCAAACCGTCCACGCCGCGCACGCGCAATTCCGCGTCGACCACCGCCGCGTCGTCCTTGCCCATGCGGCAGCTGCCGACCGGGTGATAGATCGTCTCGGCCTTGCGGCGCACGAACGCGGCGAGGTCGGCGTCGCTGGCCGCGTCCGCACCGGGGAAGATCTCGTCGCCGCGGTACGGAGCGAACGCGTCCTGCGCGAGGATCTCGCGCGACAGGCGCGCGCCTTCCACCATCATGCGCAGGTCGAAGCCGGCTTCGTCGCCGAGGTAGTTCGGTCGGATCGCCGCGGGCGCGGATGGATCGGCCGAGCGCAGGCGGATCGCGCCGCGGCTTTTCGGCCTGAGGTGGCACGCGTGCACGGTGTAGCCGTAGCCGTCGAGGCGATGGCGCCCGTGATCGTCGAGCAACGCGGGCACGAAGTGGAACTGGATGTCGCAGCGCGAATCGGGCGCGAAACGCGAGCGCACGAAGCCGCCCGCCTCGGCGATGTTCGAGCTGCCGATGCCGTCGCGCCGGAGCAGGAAGCGCAGCGCGACCGCGACGTCGCTCGTCTTGTCGTACGTGACCGGCCGAGTCGAACGCACGAGCGTGCAGATGTCGAGGTGGTCCTGCAGGTTCGCGCCGACGTCGGCGCGATCGAGCGCGACCGCGATGCCGTGCTCGCGCAGGTGGTCGGCCGGGCCGATGCCCGACAGCATGAGCAGTTGCGGCGAGTTGATCGCGCCGCCGGCGAGGATCACGCAGCCGGCTTCGGCACGCTCGACCTTGCCGCGATGGCGGTATTCGACGCCGGTCGCGCGCGTGCCGTCGAGCAGCACGCGCGTTGCGAGCGCGCGCGTGCGCACCGCGAGGTTCGCGCGCGCGAGCGCGGGGCGCAGGAACGCGACCGCGGTCGAACAGCGCGCGCCGTTGCGCTGCGTCACCGCGTAGTAGCCGAAGCCGTCCTGCGCATCCGCGTTGAAGTCGGCATTGCGCGCATGGCCCGCCTCGACTGCGGCGTCGATGAACGCCTGCGACAGCACGTTGTGATGGCGCAGCGGCGACACCGTGAGCTCGCCGTCGGCGCCGTGCCAGGCGTCGGCGCCGCGCACGTGCCCTTCGCTGCGCTTGAACACGGGCAGCACGTTGCGCCATGCCCAGCGCGGATCGCCGCTCGCGAGCGCCCAGGCGTCGTAGTCGCCCGGCGCGCCGCGCGTGTAGCACATCGCATTGATCGAACTCGAGCCACCGAGCACCTTGCCGCGCGGCCACCACAAGCGCCGCCCGCCGAGGTTCGGCTCGGCATCGGTGTCGTAGTTCCAGTTCACGCCCTTCTTGCCGACGAGCTTGGCGAGCCCCGCCGGCATGTGGATGAACGGATGCCAGTCGCGTCCGCCCGCTTCGAGCAGCAGCACGCGGTTCGCGCGATTCGCACTCAGTCGATTCGCGAGCACGCACCCGGCGGAGCCGGCGCCGACGATGACGTAGTCGTAGCTCGAGGTCATCGTCCGAGCGTATGCGGACGCGCTAGAGCCATTACTCCAGACGGCGCATCCGCGCGTCGCCGACTTCGCCCGCGCCGGGATCGACTTGCCGATGCAGCGCAGCGCTTGCGCGAGCGGGATGCCGATGTCCCCTCTCCCGCTTGCGGGAGAGGTCGCGCCGAAGGCGCGGGCGAGGGAAGCATGCGAAGGCCTCGCGCGATTCCCCTCATCCGCCTCCGGCACCTTCTCCCGCAAGCGGGAGAAGGGAAGTGTGCGGGTGGCCGGCAAGCGGGAGACAGGATTCACTGGCACCTCCCGCATCGCGCCAATCCGGCCCTACGCACGCCTGCGCCGCACAGGCACAATGCCCCGATGACCGCGATCCTTTCCGCCCTGCACCTGTTCCCGCTCAAGTCCGGTGCGCCGCTGCGCGTCGACGCCGCTACGGTCGAGCCGCGCGGCCTCGCCGGCGACCGTCGCTGGATGGTCGTCGATGCGAACGGCGCCTTCGTGACCGGCCGCCAGCTCGCGCGCCTGACGCTCGTCGAGGCGCGTCCGGACGGCGATGCACTGCGCCTCGACGCGCCCGGCATGCCGAGCCTGCGCGTCGACGCGCCGCGCGAGGGCGAGCGCGTCGACACCGCGGTCTGGGGCGCCGCGGTGAGCCCGCTGCTCGCCGATGCCGCCGCACACGCGTGGCTCGCCGGATTCCTCGGCCAGCCGCTGCGCCTCGTGCACATGGACGACGCGTGCACGCGCAAGCTCAAGGCGAAGTACGACGGCCGCTACGGCACCGACGACGACCTCGTGAGTTTCGCCGACGGCTTCCCGCTGCTGCTGATCTCGCAGGCCGCGCTCGACCATCTCAACGCGAAGCTCGCCGCGCCGGTGCCGATGCTGCGCTTCCGCCCGAACCTCGTCGTCGCCGGCACCACGCCGCACGCGGAGGACGGCTGGAAGCGCATCCGCATCGGCGCGATCGAATTCGAGGTCGCCAAGCCCTGCACGCGCTGCGTGTTCACGACCGTCGACTTCGAACGCGGCGAGCGCGATCCCGCAGGCGAACCGCTGCGCACGCTCACGACCTACCGCCGCTCTCCGGACGGCGTCACGTTCGGCCAGAACCTCATCCCGCGCGGCCGCGGCGTGCTGCGCGTCGGCGATGCGGTCGAGGTGCTCGCGTAGCGCGCCGCGCGAAGCGTCCCTTCGACTCCGACCCTGCGGCCTTCGCTCAGGACGAACGGATGTCCGTGTAGTCCGGATCAAGCCGCGCAAGCGGCGGCTGACTCCGGGCATCCCGCCCAGCGGCCCTTCGGGCCCGGCTTGGCCGTTCGCGCCGCTCCTGCGGCGCACCCGACGCTGCGCGCCTTGATCCGCCCTACTTTGCTTCGCCCCATGGGACGACCCGCAGTGCGTCGCGCCCGCACTCCTCTGTGGGAGCGGCGGAAGCCGCGATGCTCCTGCCGTTGCGCGAGCAGGAGGCTACGTCGGTGCGGCGGCACGCGCGTTGCGCGTACCGCCCTACCGCAGCGGCCGAAGGTCGCGGCGTCAACGCGCCGTTCGAGGCGCCCCTTCGACTGCGGCCCTGCGGGCCTTCGCTGAGGACGAACGGCATGCGGAAGCCCGACAGGCCGCGAGATCCTCGAGCGCCAGAGCATCGCGGCTTCCGCCGCTCCCACAGGAAGCCGCCGCACATCGCCTGCGCTGCTTGCACGCCGGAAGGCGATGCTTTCTCGCGGCGAACGCGCAATCGAAACACTCCGTCGAACATGCCGCCGAACGTGCCGCCGAACGTGCCGCCGAACGTGCCGTCGAGCGTGCCGTCGAGCGTGCCGTCGAACACATCCCGCCGCGGACGATGGCACAGGCGACACATGTACGCATGCTAGGCTTGCCGCGCCCGCAAGGTGCAGGAGCTCCGCTTGCCGAAACGCCCCGCCATCCAGCAGCACGAGTGGTTCGCCGTCGCGGTCGCGTTCGCCTATTTCTTCTGCGTGCTCGCGGCCTACTACGTGCTGCGCCCGGTGCGCGACCAGCTCTCCGCCGCGGTCGGTTCGACCGCGCTGCCGCTGTTCTACCTGTCCACGTTCGTCGGCACGATCTCGCTCACGCCGCTCTACGGCGCGCTCGTCGCGCGCTATCCGCGGCGCGTGTTCGTGCCGGTGGTGTACGCGTTCTTCATCCTCGGCATGATCGCGTTCATCCCGCTGTTCCAGCTGCAGGACGCGATCGGCGCGCGCGTGCTCGGCTCGGTGTTCTTCGTCTGGATCAGCGTGTTCAACCTGTTCGTCGTCGCGGTGTTCTGGAGCTTCATGGCCGACCTGTTCGATGCCGAGCAGGCGCACCGGCTGTTCCCGGTCATCGCGCTCGGCGGCGCGGCGGGCGCGATCGCCGGGCCGATGCTCACCAAGGGCCTCAACGACCTCGTCGGCGTGTCCGGGCTGCTCGTCGTCTCCTCGCTGCTGCTCGGTGTCGCGATCGGCTGCGTGTTCGCGCTCGCGCGCTGGTCGAAGGCGCATCCGGTCGTCGGCGACGAGCGCCGCGACGAACGCATCATCGGCGGCAGCTTCATCGCCGGCGCGATCGAAACGCTCAAATCGCCGCTGATGCGGCGCATGGCGTTGCTCATGCTGCTCGGCGACGCGGTCGGCACGGTGATCTACGCATTCCTCATCGACTACAACGGCGTCGCGAATGCGACGCGCGAGGCGCGCATCGACTTCTCCGCGAACATCGACCTCTGGACCAACGTGCTGCAGGCGGTATTCCAGGTCAGCGCGACGCGCGTGCTCATGGTGCGCATCGGCCCGTCGGCCGCGCTCGCGCTCGACGGCGTGGTGAAGGCGATCATGCTCACGCTGTTCGCCGTGTTCGGCGGCGCATGGATCGCGATCGTCGCGATCGTCACGCGCGCGAGCGCGTACGGCATCTTCAAGCCCGCATCCGATTCGCTCTACACGCAGGTCGACGCCGAGACGCGCTACAAGACCAAGAACTTCATCGATACCTCGGTCTGGCGCTTCGGCGACGTCGTCGTCAACGGCAGCCTCAACGGCCTGCGCCTGATCGGCGCGACCTCGCCGATGCTCGCGCTGCTCACGGTCGTCGCCGCCGCGAGCTCGGCCTCGATCGGCTGGCGCACCGCGCGCCTGCTCGATGCGGGCGCGGCGCGGAAGCGACGCGCCGAGTAGCAACGAGGACAACGTCAACATGGATCCCCGCTTGCGCGGGGATGACGCCATTGGGCGGATGCGTCATGCCGTCGTGACGCCCGAGCGATGCACCTGACCTGACGTCATTCCCGCGCAAGCGGGAATCCATTTTGCTGTAGCAGAACCACGGATCCCCGCTTCCGCGGAGACGACGCCACTGGGCTTGGGCGTCATGCGGTCGTGACCGCCGGCCGATGCACCACCGTCACCGACGTCATTCCGGCGCAAGCGGCAACCCATTTTCCTGCTCCTCGCGCGCCACCCCGTCGCCTACACGCGCGAACAACGCCACGACAGCATGCGACCGCCCTCGTACGGCATCACGCCGTGGAACGGCCGCGGATCGCCGTCGAACACGAGCGGCAGGAAGTGGCGATCGCCTTCCCACATCGGCAACGTATCGAGCCGGTCGACGTCGACCCATTCGAGCGTGCCTTCCGGATTCGCGTCCAGCGGCGTGCCCTCGAACGCGGTGACGAGGAACAGGAAGCCGAGCCAGTCCTCGCCGTGCTTGCCGAAGCCGGGCCAGCTGATCGTGCCGCGCAGTTCGAGCGCGGTGCATTCGATGCCCGCCTCCTCGCGAATCTCGCGGCGCATGCCGGCGAGCACGTCCTCGTGCGGATCGAGCTTGCCGCCGAGCCCGTTGTACTTGCCGAGGTGGTGATCGCCCGGTCGCGTGTTGCGATGGATCATGAGCACGCGGCGGCGATCCGGCGAAAGCACGTAGCCGAGGGTCGCGACGATCGGGGTGTAGGGCATCGGTGTCGGAAGGCGGCGATGGAACCCGCGATCATAGCCCGCACCGCACGGCGCTTCGACTCCGCGCGAGCCGTTCACCCTGGACGCAGGCCCGCGGGGACTGAGTCCAAGGGTCGCTCGTACGGCGCTTCGACTGCGCGGCCTGCGGCCGCTGCGCCCAGGGCGAACGCAATGTTCTGGACAGACTCCGATGGGCCGACGATGGGCGAGCACGCGGAGGGCGAGCCGTGCGCAGGCGCAGTCGCGAGTGGAGTAGCCGAACATGTTGCCCGTGAGGCACGATCGCAACGACGACGGGATCACGCCGAGCCCGGATGGACCACGAACGCCATGGAAACACTGTCCGAACAACGCTGCTTCGGCGGCACGCAAGGCTTCTACCGCCACGCGTCCGCGACGACCGGCGGCTCGATGCGCTTCGGCGTCTACCAGCCGCCGCTCGCGCCGGGCGCGAAGGCGCCCGTGCTGTACTACCTCGCCGGCCTCACCTGCACCGAGGAAACGTTCGCGATCAAGGCCGGCGCGCAGCGCGTCGCGGCCGAACTCGGCCTCGCGCTCGTCACGCCCGACACGAGCCCGCGCGACACCGGCATCGATGGCGCGACCGGCGACTGGGAGTTCGGCGAAGGCGCGGGCTTCTACCTCGATGCGACCGCACCCGCATTCGCGCCGCGCTTCCGCATGCACAGCTATGTCGTCGACGAACTGCCCGCGCTGCTCGCGGCGCAATTCCCCGCGCTCGACCCGACCCGCGCGTCGATCTTCGGCCATTCGATGGGCGG
>DASTSE010000273.1:0-9616 GCA_035760865.1 Dokdonella sp. | reverse complement strand
CGTGCTCGGCGAATCCGGTTCGCCGGGCCTGTCGGCCAAGCAGATCGCGATCGTCGCGATCGCGAGCGCGATGTCCGCGCGCCATGAGCCGCTCACGCAGGCGATCGTCGCCCGTTTCGCCGGCACGCTCAGCGAAGCCGAAGCGAACGGCGCGCGCGCGGCCGCCGCGATCATGGCGATGAACAACATCTACTACCGATTCACCCATCTCGTCGGCAACGAGGAATACGCGACGATGCGCGCGGGCCTGCGCATGAACGTGATGGCCAACCCGGGTTGCGACAAGCTCGACTTCGAGCTCGCATCGCTCGCGGTGTCGGCGGTCAACGGCTGCGGCATGTGCATGGCGTCGCACGAGAAGACGCTGCAGAAGCACGGCATCTCCGCGCAGGCGATCCAGAGCGCGGTGCGCATCGCAGCAGTCCTGCATGCGGTTGGCGTGATCGCGGAACAGGCGCGCGCGGCCGCGCCTGCGCTCGCCGCGGCGGCCTGACCGGCGCGAACGCGGAGCGCGCGGACGAGGGCCGCTTCGCCGCATGGCCCGCGTCCGTCGGTACCGTTCGCGACCGGCGCTCGGGGCCCTGCTCGCATGCGCCGCACGCCTGGCGGCGCAGCCCAGTGCGGGCATGACGTTCCGCCCATTGCCGGCGCCGGCGCCGGCATGGTCAAGTGGCGGCTTCATGTCGCGGGGCTCAGCGACGCACCTCCGCGGAGAACCGTACCGATGCGAACGCGCGCCCTGATCCTGTCCTGCCTGCTCGCCTGCGGCGCCGCCGTCGCGAACGAGGACGGCGTGCCGACCGGCAAGCTGCCGGCCGACGCGGCGCCGCTGCACTACGCGCTGCACCTGACCGTCGACCCGCGCCGCGACCGGTTCGACGGCGAGGCGCGCATCCGCGTCAGGCTCGCGAAGGCGAGCGACCGCGTCTGGCTGCATGCGCAGCAGATGAACATCCGTGCAGTGCGCGCGAGCGACGCCGCGGGTGCAGCGGTCGAAGCGACGGCGATCGCGCACGGCGACACCGGCGTGCTCGAGGTACGCTTCGCGCACCGGCTCGCCGCGCAGGACGTCGAACTCGCGTTCGACTACGACGCGCCGTTCAACGGCCAGCTCGAGGGCGTCTACAAGGTCAAGGTCGGCGACGACGCCTACGCGGTCACGCAGATGGAGCCGGTCAGCGCGCGCCTCGCGTTCCCCGGCTTCGACGAGCCGCGCTTCAAGGTGCCGTTCGATCTCGCGCTGACCGTGCCGGCGCAGGACGTCGCGGTCGCGAACACGCGACCGCTGCACGAGGAGAAGTCGGCCGACGCGAAATGGAAGACGATCGCCTACGCGACCACGCCGCCGCTGCCGACCTACCTCGTCGCGTTCGCGGTCGGTCCGTGGGACGTCGTCGATGCGCCGCCGATCCCTGCGAACGCGGTGCGCAAGACCCCGCTGCCGCTGCGCGCGCTCGGCCCGCGCGGCAGCAAGGACAAGCTCGCCTGGGCACTCGAAGTCGCGCCCGCGATCGTGCGGTTCTACGAGGACTACACCGCGCAGCCGTACCCGTTCGACAAGCTCGACCTGCTCGGCGCGCCGGACTTTTCCGCCGGTGCGATGGAGAACGCGGGCCTCATCGTCTACCGCGATGCGTACCTGCTCACCGACGCGCATTCGGCCGCGAACCACTACCGCAGCGTGTTCAACATCGAGGCGCACGAAATCGCCCACCAGTGGTACGGCGACCTCGTGACCGTGCCGTGGTGGGACGACATCTGGCTCAACGAGGCGTACGCGACCTGGGGCCAGGCGAAGGCGACGTCGGCGCTGCGCCCCGAATACCACGCCGACCTCGAGTCGCTCGAGGCGCGCCTCCACGCGATGGCGAACGACAGCCTGCTCAGCACGCGCAAGATCCGCCAGCCGATCCTCGGCCGCGGCGACATCGAGACCGCGTTCGACAGCATCACGTACCAGAAAGGCGCCGCCGTGCTCGCGATGTTCGAGCGCTGGGTCGGCGAGGACACGTTCCGCAAGGGCATGCGCGAGTACCTCGCGGGCCATGCATTCGGCAGCGGCAGCTCGGACGATCTCATCGCATCGCTGACGAAAGCGAGCGGCAAGGGCGACCCGTTCGCGAAGGGCATGCGCAGCTTCCTCGACCAGCCCGGCGTGCCGCTCGTGCGCAGCGAACTCACCTGCGAGGCGGGCAAGGCGCGCCTGACGCTCGCGCAATCGCGTTACCTTCCGTACGGCGTGCTGTCGAAGGACGCACCGCGCTGGGGCGTGCCGGTCTGCACGCGCTTCGGTCGCGGCGACGGTTCCGACACGCAGTGTTTCCTGCTCGAACAGCCCGAGCAGCAGTTCGACGTCGCCGGCCGCTGCCCCGACTGGTACCTGCCGAACGCCGATGCGCGCGGCTACTACCGTTTCGACCTCGCCGCCGCCGATCTCGCTCGACTCGGTGCGGCCGCCGCGAAACTCTCCGCGCCCGAGCAACTCGTCTACGCCGACGCGGTCGACAGCGGCTTCCGCCGCGGCAGCCTGTCCGCGGGCGCGCTGCTCGACGCGATGCCGGCGCTCGCGGGCGCGGACATGCCGCAGGTCGCGACCGCGTTGCTCAGCCGCTACGAATGGATCCGCGAGCACCTCGCCGACGCGGCGACGCGGCCCGCACTCGACGCCTGGGTGACGCGCCTGTACGCGCCGCGCCTCGCCAGGCTCGGCTGGCATCGCAAGGACGGCGAGGCGGGCACCGACACGGCGCTGCGCACGCGCATCGCCGAGTTCCTCGCAATGGTCGTGCGCGATCCGGCGACCCGTGCCGAAGTCGGCAAGCAGGGGCGCGAGGCACTCGCGCTCGACGGCGGCAAGCCCGATCTCACGCGCGCGGACCCCGACTTGCTCGTGACCGCGCTCAAGGTTGCGGTGCAGGACGGGGGCCGGCCCGCATTCGAGGCCGCGCAGGCCGCGTTCGAAGCCGATCGCGATACGACCCAGCGCTACGCGCTGCTCGCCGCGCTCGGCGCGACGCGCGACCCCGAGCTCGCCGCGCGCGCGCGCGACTACGGCCTCACGTCCGCGGTGCAGATCGGCGAGATGGGCCGCCTGTACGACGCGCAGGCGGACGAGCCGGAGAACCGCGCCGCGCTGTGGGAGTGGCTCACGCGGCACTTCGAACCCTATCGCAAGCGCCTGCCGCCGTTCGCGCAGGCATGGCTGCCGAAGACGTTCTCGCCCGGTCGTTGCAGCCCGGCCGCCGCGGACGAGATGTCGGCGTTCCTCGCGCCGCGCGCGAAGGACCTCATCGGCGGCGACCGCGGCCTCGGCCAGACGCTCGAAGGCATCCGCCAGTGCGGCGCGCTGCGCGAGCACGTCGACCGCAAGGCGCTCGCCGAGTGGGTCGCCGCGCACGCGAAGCATTGACCGCTGCAGGCGTCGACGGTCGGCGCGCATCCGGGTTCGTCCCGGACCCGCGGTGCTCCTGCGTCCGGTTCGCTTCCGCCGGGCTGGTTCCCTCGAAAGCGCCGCGACTGGCGCTGCGCGTCCTCCGCACGGCGACGTAACGTGGCGATGCGGCACGCATCCCGAGTCGCCGCGCTCGCTGATCCGGAACCGCGATGGAACCGACGCCCGCGACGACGCCCCCCTTTTCCACCGCGCACGCGTTCACGCGCGAAGCCTGTATCGCCGCGCTCTCGCTTTGCCTCGTCTTCGTTGCAGCGCCCGCGTGCGCGGAAGGCGGCGAAGACTTCGCGCGCGAAGCCGGCGCCGCGCAGGTCGGCCGGTTCGCGCCGCCCGTGCGCCTCACGACGATCGACGGCGACACGATCGACCTTGGCGCGCTGCGCGGCCGCAAGGCGGTCTACCCCAAGTTCTGGGCGACCTGGTGCTCGCCGTGCCGCGCGCAGATGCCGCATTTCGAACGGGTGCGGCAGGCCGCCGGCGACGACCTGGCCGTCGTCGCGATCAACCTCGGCTTCGACGACACGCTCGAGCAGGTGCGCGCGTTCCGCGACGAGTTCGGTCTCACGATGCCGGTCGTGCGCGACGAGGACGGCCGCCTCGCCGGCCTGTTCGGCGTGCGCGTGACGCCGCAGCACGTGATCATCGACCGCGATGGCGTGATCCGCCACGTAGGCCATCTCGCCGACGTGCGCGTCGACGCGGCGCTCGTCGACGCGCGTCGCCGTCGCGCAGGCATTGCCGCCGCGCCGGCGCGATCCACGGCGCCCGCGCCGCCGCGCGCCGGCGACGTGCCGGCGACGCAGGTGCGCACCCTCGCGGGCGAGGAGGTCGCGCTCGCGGATCCCGAACGACGTCGCCGCAGCGTGCTCGCCTTCGTCTCGCCGTGGTGCGAGGACTACTTCGCACGGATGCGCCCGGAGTCGTCCGCACGTTGCCGCTCGCTGCGCGAGCAGCTCGCCGAATTCGGCGACGATGCACGCGTGCGCTGGCTCGGCGTCGCTTCCGGCTTGTGGGCGTCCGAAGCGGACCTGGGCGAATGGCGCGATCGGTCGCACGTCGCGATCCCGCTCGTGCTCGACCGCGACGGCGCGCTGTTCCGCCGCTTCGGCGTGACGCGCGTGCCGCTCGTCGTCGTACTCGATGCGAACGGCCGCGTCGAGCGCCGCATCGAATTCGAGCACGACGGCCTGCGCGCAGCGCTCGGCGAGCCGCGGGCGCCGTGACGAAGCAGCAGCGCGCCGAACCGCCCGGACGCCGCCGCGCGAAGCGGTCCGGACCCCGCGTTCGATGCGAGAATGACCCCGGTTTCCGCGCGCGTCGCCGGCGCGCGCGTACCACTTGTCCTGGAGGTTACGGATGTCGAAACACGTTTCTCCGGCGAAGATCGCCGCAGGCCTCACCGAGTTCTGGTCGCCGCGCGTGGTCGCGTCGCTCGACGATTCCTACGTCAAGGTCGCGAAGGTGCACGGCACGTTCGGCTGGCACGCGCACGACGACGAGGACGAGCTGTTCTACATCCTCGGCGGCAGCCTGCGCATCGAGATGGAGGACGGCGCTGTCACGCTCGGCGAAGGCGACGCGTACGTGGTGCCGAAGGGCGTGCGCCACAACCCGGTCGCGGAGCGCGAATGCCTCGTCATGCTGATCGAACGCAAGACGACCTTGCACACGGGATCGGAAGTCACCGAGCGCACGCGCAGCATCGCCGACCAGTTGCGCGCGATCTGAGCTGCGTTGCGCTGCGCTGCGCTGCGCGACGCGTCGCGCGGGCGACGCGCCGGGCCCTGCGCTCACGAGCGAAGCGCTCGCGATGTCAGGCCCCGCGCCCACGGGCGAAACGCTCGCGGTACGCGCGCGGGCTCGCGCCCATGCGCCTGCGGAAATGGTGGCGCAACGTCGTCGCGGTACCGAAGCCGGCGAGGCCCGCGATGCGATCGATCGAGTGGCGTGAATCCTCCAGCAGCTCGCGCGCGCGCTCGACGCGCGCACGCACGAGCCAGTCGACCGGAGTGAGGCCGGTCGCGGCCTTGAAATGGCGCATGAAGCTGCGCTCGCTCATCGCCGCCATGCGCGCGAGCCGCGCGATCGACAGCGGTTCGGCGAGGCGCCGCTGCATCGTATCGAGCAGCGGCGACAGCGCGTGCGGTCCGCCCGCATCCACCGGTCGCTCGACGTATTGCGCCTGGCCGCCGTCGCGATGCGGCGGGATCACGAGCCGGCGTGCGACGTGGTTGGCGACGCGCGCGCCCCAGTCGCGCCGCACGAGGTGCAGGCAAAGGTCGAGGCCGGCGGCGCTGCCGGCCGAGGTCAGCAGGCTGCCTTCGTCGACGTAGAGCACGTCGGCATCGACTTCGATCCGCGGGTAGCGACGGCGCAGCGCATCGGCGTAGCGCCAGTGCGTGGTCGCGCGGCGACCGTCGAGCAGGCCGGTCGCGGCGAGCACGAACGCGCCCGAGCAGATCGAAACCAGGCGGGCGCCGCGCGCGTGCGCGCCGCGCAGCGCCTCGACGATGCGCGCCGGGACCGGCGCGTCGACGTCTTTCCAGCCCGGGATCACGATCGTGCCCGCGCGGCGCAGGCGTTCGAGGCCGTGCGTCGCCGACAGGCGCAGGCCGTACTGGCCGCGCAGCGGTCGGCGCTCCGCCGCGCAGGTCTCGAAGCGGTACCAGCCGGCGCCGAGTTCGGGCCGCGCGAGCCCGAAGACTTCCGCCGCGCACGAAAACTCGAATGCGCACAGGCCGTCGTAGGCGAGGGCGACGACGAGCGGATTGGCCGGTGGCGCCGATCGCTTTGGCATGATTTGATCGGTAGGTGGCGGTACCGCCAATTGTGCGCGCGCCGCGCGCGCCGAACAATGCCCGGCACGTCCACTACGGAGTCCACCCGTGCACAATGCCGTCACCGAAATCGCCGCCGCTCCGGCCGAAGCCGCGCTGCGCCACTTCGAGTCGCAGTTCGCCTACGAGACCGACTGCTGGGACACGCACGAAGCGCTGAAGTCGCCCGCGCCGGGCTTCGTGCTCGTCGACGCGCGCAGTCCCGAGATGTACGCGCGCGGCCACGTGCCCGGCGCGACCAGCCTGCCGCATCGCAAGATCATCGCCTCGCGCATGGCGCCCTATCCGCCGTCGACGCTGTTCGTCGCCTACTGCGCGGGGCCGCATTGCAACGGCGCGGCGCGTGCGGCCGTTCGGCTCGCCAGGCTCGGGTTTGCGGTCAAGATCATGGCCGGCGGCATCGCCGGCTGGCTCGACGAGGGCTTCGCGCTCGAGACCGGCGGCACGCCGGAGTGACGGCCGCACGCGTGCGACGCGCGCGCGGTGCGGATGCGCGCGTGCTGGTGGCGCTCTGCGCCGAGCACGCGCGCTTCGAAGGTGCCGGGTTCGCGGTCGAAGGCAAGGCCGAGGCGCTGGCCGCTGCGCTCGACGCGCCTGCGCCGCGCCTGTTCGCGTGGCTCGCAGAGCGCGACGGCGTCGCGGTCGGCTATGCGAGCGCATCGTTCGAATACTCGACCTGGGACGCGCGCGAGTTCCTGCACATGGACTGCCTGTACCTGCGCGATGGCACGCGCGGCGCCGGCATCGGCACGGCGCTGCTCGGCGCACTGGTCGCCCACGCGCGCGCGCACGGGTGCGCCGAACTGCAATGGCAGACGCCGGCATGGAACGTCGACGCCGCGCGCTTCTACCGGCGCATGGGGGCGGCCGAAGCGCCGAAGCTCCGCTACCGTTGGTCGAGCGCCTGATCGCCGAGCGCGCGATGGACCGCGGCGACGAAGTCGGGATCCGCTTCGCCGAGGCGGTCGCTGCGCGCAAGGACGCGCCCCTGCGCATCGAGCAGCACGAGCGCGCTGGAGTGGCTGAACTCGCGGTTCTCCAGTTGCTTGTACTGGATGCCGAGGACCGCGGCGAGGCTGCGCACGTGGGCCTTGTCGGTACGGGCGAGGCGCCAGCGCGCGGTGTCGAGGTGGCGCTTGTCGGAGACGCGCTTGAGCGCTTCGGGCGTGTCGTTGTCGGGATCGAGGCTCACGAGCAGGACGTCGATGCGCGCGCGTTCGGCGGGTGCGAGTTCGCGCTCGGTCTTCAGCAGCGTGTCGATGATGAGCGGGCAGACGTACTTGCACGAGGTGTAGAACATGCTGACGATGCGCGCGCGTCCGCGGCCGTCGACGAACGCGAACGCGCGACCGTCCTGATCGACGAGCGGCAGCGCGAGGTGGTAGGTCGAATCGCGCGGCAGCTCGTCCGCGTTCGCGCGCCCGAGTGCGAACGCGATGCCGAGCAGGAGGGTGCACAGCGCGAGGAATCGCAGGATCGAGCGCAGGCGCGCCACCGGCGCGGCTTCGCAGGGCGCGCAGGCATTGCCGCAGCACAGACATGGCAGGGCTTCGCGTTCGGTAGTCGCAGTGGATTCGTGCATCAGGGTCATGGCGTGCACCAAGTTGGTCGGGTACTCATCGATCCGCCGCGACATCCGGCGGCCGGGCGCAGCGGAAGCCGAGATTCGCGGTGGTGTCCACGGCCTTCAACGACGACAGCAGCGCGATGCGCATGAGCAGGGCGTAGTTGTCGCGGTCGCGAAGGCTCAACGCGGCTGCGCCACAGAACTTCAATCGGTCCGGGTCGTTCTGGTCGCGGCTATCGGACGTGACCATCATCGAGCCCTGGTCGTCGACCCATTCCCAGACGAGGCCATGCAGGTCGCGCACGCCGAACAGGTTCGGCGCAGCGCCGATCGCCGCGAGCGGCGCGTTCGACGGTTTCGCGTACCAGTCGAGCAGTTGCCGGCGCCATGCCGGGTCGCTGCGCGCATCGGCCGTGTCGGCGCTCGCGGCGGCCGCGCGTTCCCATTCGATCCAGCTCGGCAGGCGCGCGTGTTCGGATTCGCAGTACGCCTGCGCGGCGAACCAGCTCACCTGCGTCACGGGCTGCGATGGCAGCGCCTGCGGGCCGAGCGCGTCGGCGGACTGCCAGTGCGAGAGGTAGCGCGGGTCGGCGAATACCGACGGCACGCGGTCGCGCCGCCATTGCGGATGCGCGGTGACGAACGCGAGGAACTCCGCGTTCGTCACCGGTTCGACGCGCAGTTCGTACGCGGCGACCTGCACGGGCTTCGCGTCCGCCTCGGTCTCGATCACGCTGACGAACGCGGTCGCGGGGATCGTCGCGTAGGCCGGTGCCGCCGGCCGCGCGATGCACGGCCCGGCCGCGAGCGCCGCCACGAGCGCGGCGAAGCGCGTGGCCGTCGCAAGGCGGTGTGCCGTGCATGCGCTCATCGGGTGCTCCCGTCAGTGCGCTGGAGCCGCGGCAGTCGGCGGCGTCGCACGGACCTTCGCGGCGTCGTCCTTGTGCACCTGGCCGCCCGGGTTGCCCCAGCTGTTCAGCACGTAGGTCGCGATGTTGGCGACCTCGTCGTCGGTGAGTTGCGTCATCGGCGGCATCACCGAGTTGTACTCGGTGCCATTGACCGTCACCTTGCCGTTGAGGCCGTGCAACATGATCTCGACGATGCGCTTGGGCTCGGCCGCGAGCAGGCTCGACTTCGCGAGCGGCGGGAACACGTTCGGCAGGCCCTGGCCATTGGCCTGGTGGCAGACCGAACACGTGCCCGTGAACAGAACCTGGCCCGCCTTGATCTGGTCTTCCTTCGTCAATGCGCCGCTCGCGGCCGCCTTCGCGGCGACGGCGACCGGCTTGAGGTTCGGCTCGGAACGATCGCCGAGGTAGACCGCATCGACTTCCTTGCCCGAATAGATCGCCTTGTTCTCCGGCCCGTCGACCTTGAGGATCGCGAGCGCGCCCTTGTTGAACGCACGGAAGATCGAATGGTCGACGAGCACGTAGCTGCCCGGCACCTCGGTATGGAACTCGACGATCGCGGCGCCGCCGGACGGAATCAGCGTCGTCTGCACGTTTTCCTGCGGGTGCGTACCGCCCTCCTGCTGCACGCGATCGAAGATCTCGCCGATCACGTGGAAGCTCGAGACGAGGTTCGGGCCGCCGTTGCCGACGAACAGCCGCACGGTTTCATTGGTCTTCGCGGTCAGCGCCTTGTCGCCGGTGAGCGCGCCCTCGTGGCCGTTGAACAGCACGTAGGTCGGCGACTCGTCGATCGCCTTCTCCATGTCGAACGGCTGGTGGCCCTTCTCGCGGTACTTGCCGCCCG
>DASTSE010000272.1:0-18090 GCA_035760865.1 Dokdonella sp. | reverse complement strand
AACCGCGAGATTCCGCCACTCAACTACGCGCGCGTGTACCGGCTCAAGCAGGAGCACGCACGGCTCACGGTCGTCATCAACGGCGGCATCGCGACACTCGCCGAGGTCGCGGAGCACCTGCGCCACGTCGACGGCGTCATGCTCGGACGCACGGCCTACCACGAGCCGTACCGGCTCGCCGAAATCGAGCACGCGTTGCACGGCACGCCGCTGCCCGATCGCGACGACGTGCTGGCCCGCCTGCGCCCGTATGTCGACGCGCACCTCGCGCGCGGCGATCGGCTGCAGCACATCACGCGCCACATCCTCGGCCTGTACCAGGGCCTGCCGGGTGCGCGCATGTACCGGCGCGTGCTCAGCGAGCAGGCGCATCGCGTCGACGCGGGCTGGGAAGTCGTCGAAGCCGCGATCGCGGCGCGGCACGCAGGCGAGCGTTCGCTGCGCGCGGCGTAGCGCGAGGAATCGCCTCGGCAATCGACCGCGCATGCGTCGAAGCGGGCGCCGCGATCGCGCGGAGGCGGGCACGAAGGCTGCCGCGTCGCCCGCGACACGCCGCGCCCTGCGGGGCGGCGACGCCGTTCGCTCGCTGCGCCCGCAGTCGCGGCCGTGAAGCTGCCGCTTACCGACCCGTCGAGGCTCAGCGCCGCGCTGAGCGCACGCGCGCTCGCACGCCGCCGCCGACGCCGCGCACGCATTCCTCGACGAATGCGACGAACGCGCGCACCTTGGCCGGGATGAAGCGGTTGCCCGGATAGATCGCGAAGATGCCCTGTTCGGTCGCCGCCCACGCGTCGAGCACGCGCACGAGGCGGCCGGCCGCGATGTCGCCCGCAACCGCGAACTGCGGCAGCAGCGCGACGCCCGCGCCGGCGCGGCACGCGTCGAGCAGCGCGATCGCGTTGTTCGAGCGCACGCGCGCGGGCACGCGGACGGCTTCACTGCGTCCTCGGCGCTGCAGTTCCCAACGGTCGGCGATCGCGCCGACGTCGAGCACGAGGCACGCATGGCGCTCGAGTTCGACCGGCCGCCGCGGCGCACCCGCCGTCGCGAGGTATGCCCCGCTCGCGACGAGGATGCGCCGGCTGTCGCCGAGGCGGCGCGCGACGAGGCGCGAGTCGCGCAGCTCACCGACGCGGATCGCGACGTCGAACGCCTCCTCGACGAGGTCGACGTTGCGATTGGACAGGTGCAGGTCGAGTTCGAGCTCGGGATGCGCGGCGACGAATTCGCCGATGCGCGGCGTGATGTGGGCGAGACCGAGTCCGCTCGGGACGCTCGCGCGCAGCCGCCCGCGCAACGCGCCGCCCGAGGCGCTCGCGGCCGCCTCGGCTTCGGCGAGCTCGGCGAGCAGCGCCTCGCAGCGCGCGAGGTGCGCGCGACCGGCCTCGGTGAGGCCGACCTGGCGCGTCGTCCGCTGCAGCAGGCGCACGCCGAGGCGCGATTCGAGCGCGCCGACCGCACGGCTCACGCCGGATACGTGCATGCCCAGGCGCACTGCGGCCTGCGCGAAGCTGAGCCGGTGCGCGACCTCGACGAAACAGGCGATCTCGGCGAGCTGGTTGCGGAGCATTGTTGCGACCGACGCAATGATGAATTCGCTTCCGGCCAGTTTATCGCGATCCAGCGTGCCCGTATGGTGCGTCCGTCCACGCCGCAGGAGACCCCCATGCCGCTCGTCACCGTCACCGTCCGCAAGCCGACCCCGCCTGCGCGCCGGCGCGCGATCCTCGATGCCGTGCACGACGCGCTCGTCGCGACCGGCGTGCCCGCGACCGATCGTTTCCAGCGCATGCTCGAGCTCGATCCGGCCGACTTCGTGTTCGACCCGCGTTACCCCGACCTCGGTACCGATCGCGGCGACGACTTCGTGCTCGTCGAGATCCTCTGGTCGGTCGGGCGCAGCGTGAAGGTGAAGCGCCAGTTGCTCGCCGGCCTGCTCGCGGGCCTCGCCGCGCACGACATCGACGGCGAGCACGTGATGGTCGTGTTCAAGGAGACCGCGTGGGAGAACTGGTCGTTCGGCGGCGGACGGATCCTGCACGCATGAGCCGGCTCGCGACGTTCGCGCTCGACCGCGACGCCGACGTGCGCACGCGCCGGCGCGCGATGGCGGCCGCGTTCGTCGTGCTCTGGTGCACGGGCTATCCGGCCGGGTTGATCGCCGTGCAGCATGCGGCGCCGTTCACGATCCTGTTCCTGCGCTTCGCATTCGCCGCGGCAGTCTTCGCGGCGATGGCGCTGGCCGCGCGCGCGAGGCGCCCAGCCTGGCGCGAAGTCGCACATCACGCGGTCGTCGGCGTGCTCTCGCTCGCGATCTCGTTCGGCGGCATCTACGAGGCGTTGCGCCTCGGCATCGGAACCGGCATCGCCGCGCTGTTCATCGGTGCGCTGCCGCTCGCGACGGCGGCGATCGGCCTGCTGCTCGGCGAGCGCATGCGTCGGGTGCAGTGGGTCGGTCTCGCGCTCGGCCTCGCGGGCGTCGTACTCGTGCTGCAGGGCCGCTTCGCGGGCGGCGGCGACGTCGCCGCCTACGCGGCGAGCACGCTGGGCCTGTTCGCGCTCGCCGCGGGCACGCACTACCAGAAGCGGCGTGCGGCGACCGCCGACCTGCGCGTCGGGCTCGCCGTGCAGCACGCGGTCGCCGCGCTCGCGGTGCTGCCGGTCGCCGCATTCGTCGAGCACTTCCGCATCGATCCGGGCACGACGTTCGCCGGCGCGCTCGCATGGCTCGTGCTGGTCAACTCGATCGGTGGCTTCGCGCTGCTGTCCATCCTGCTGCGCGGCGGAGCGGCGACCGACGTCGCGACCTTGTTCTTCCTGATGCCGCCGGTCACCGCGCTCATCGGCTGGCTCGTACTCGGCGAGCGCCTCGCGCCGGCGATGATTCCGGGCTTCGCGCTCGTCGCGTTCGGCGTCTGGCTCGGTACGCGCGCGCGCTGAGGCGCGAAGGGACGGAGGCCGTCTCCGCGGCGAAATGTCCCCCGTCCCCTCCCGTTCCTTGTCCGTGACGCGATCCGGCACGAAACCGCGTATTGCAGATCATGCGCGCGACGCGCACGGGCGAAGGGCGAGGCATGGCAGAACCCAAGATCACGGCGGGATCGGCGGCGCGGAGCGAAGCCGATTCGGCACCCGCGGTAGAGGCGCCTCGCGTATCCGGCGCAAAGTGGTCGGCGCCGATCGGCATCCGCTGCCTCGCCTGCGGCAGCGACGACCTCGACGCGGCGGAGGCGCCGCGCGGCGACGACCCCGTGCACTGCCGTGCCTGCGACGCATGGCATACGTACCTGCAGCTCGAGATCGCAGCGGTCGAAGCGGTGCGCCGCGATCGTGTGCGCCGCGGCAGCCGCTGAACGGGCGCACGATCGTGCGCGCGGCGTGCCCGCGAAACGCTAAGATCACCGACCCGATCCGCGGTGCGGCTTTCGATGTCCCTCGTCAATCTCGTCAACGTCGACTACTCGGTCGGCGGCCCGCTGCTGCTCGACCACGTCGACCTCGCGATCGAACGCAACGAGCGCATCTGCGTCGTCGGACGCAACGGCGCGGGCAAGTCGACCCTGCTGCGCCTCATTGCGGGCGAGCTCCGGCCCGACGACGGCGAGTTGCGCGTGCAGGGCGGCGTGCGCGTGGCCAAGCTCGCGCAGGAAGTGCCGCACGACATCGCCGGCAGCGTGTTCGACGTCGTCGCCGGTGCGCTCGGGCATCTCGGCGCGCTGCTCGCCGAGTTCCATCACCTGAGCCACCACCTCGACGTCGCGGGCAACACGGATGCGCTCGCGCGCGTGCAGGCGCGCATCGAGGCCGAGCACGGCTGGGACCTCGATCGCCGCGTCGCGAAGGTGCTCGAGCGCGTCGAATTGCCCGAGGAGGCCGAGTTCTCCGCGCTGTCGGGCGGCATGAAGCGCCGCGTGCTGCTCGCCCGCGCGCTCGTGCTCGATCCGGACGTGCTGCTGCTCGACGAGCCGACCAACCACCTCGACATCGACGCGATCGCCTGGCTCGAGCGCCTGCTGCTCGACTTCGGCGGCAGCGTCGTATTCGTCACGCACGATCGCCGCTTCCTGCGCGCGCTCGCGACGCGCATCGTCGAGATCGACCGCGGCCGGCTCACGAGCTGGCCGGGCGACTACGACAACTACCTGCGCCGGCGCGAGGAGCGCCTGCACGCGGAGGCGCAGGCGAACGCGTTGTTCGACAGGAAGCTCGCGCAGGAAGAGGTGTGGATCCGCCAGGGCATCAAGGCGCGCCGCACGCGCAACGAAGGTCGCGTGCGCGCGCTCGTGGCGATGCGGCGCGAGCGCGCGCAGCGCCGCGACGTCGGCGGGACCGCCAAGCTGCAGGTCGGCGGCGCGGCCGCGTCCGGCCGACGCGTGATCGAAGCGAAGGACGTCTCGTTCGCGTGGGACGGCCGCACGATCGTCGACGGCTTCTCGACCACGATCCTGCGCGGCGACCGCGTCGGCCTCATCGGCGCGAACGGGTCGGGCAAGACGACCCTCCTCAAGCTGCTGCTCGGCGAACTCGCGCCCCAGCGCGGCGAAGTGCGGCTCGGCACGAACCTCGAGATCGCCTACTTCGACCAGCACCGCGCGCACCTTCGCGAGGATCTCAGCGCGCTCGACAACGTCTCCGAAGGGCGCGAGTACATCGAGATCGACGGCAGCCGCAAGCACGCGCTCGGCTACCTGCAGGACTTCCTGTTCTCGCCCGATCGCGCGCGAGCGCCGATCACCGCGCTGTCGGGCGGCGAACGAAACCGGTTGCTGCTCGCGAAGCTGTTCGCCAAGCCGTCAAACCTGCTCGTCATGGACGAGCCGACCAACGACCTCGACGTCGAGACGCTCGAACTGCTCGAGGAACTGCTCGCGGGCTATCCCGGCACCTTGCTGCTCGTCTCGCACGACCGCGATTTCATCGACAACGTCGTCACGAGCACGCTCGTGCTCGAGGGTGGTGGACGCGTGGGCGAATACGTCGGCGGCTACAGCGACTGGTTGCGCCAGGCGCCGCAGGAAAAGGCGGCGGAGGCCGTTTCCCGCGATCGCTCCGCAGGGCGGACCGGCGACTCGATCGCGAATGCGCCCCCATCCGCTTTTCCTCCTCCCGCCAAGCGCAAGCTCAGCTACAAGGAATCGCGCGAGCTCGACGAGCTGCCTGCGCGCATCGAGACGCTCGAGGCGCGCATCGCCGCGATCGGCGAGGCGATGCAGGAGACCGACTTCTACCAGCAGGACAGCGCGCGCATCGTCGCGGCGAACGATGAACTCGCGGCGCTGCAGGGCGAGCTCGACGCCGCATACGCGCGCTGGGCCGAACTCGATGCCTGACGCGCTGGCGGGGGCGGAAGCGGGGACGGAGGCCGTTTTCCCCGCTTAGCTCCGCAGCGCAGCCGGGCGACTCGATCGGAAATTTGCGTCCGCACCCAAGCCTCCGATGCCTGCGCCCGCGCCGCCGATCGGCGGCGCGGGCGGCAGGCCTCACCAGACTTCGCAGCGCTCCGCGCCCTGGCGCACCATCGGCGCGTCCGCCTTGCACTGGAACGCCTCGCGGAACTCGGGCAGGTTCGACAGCGGACCGTTCACACGGTACTTCGCGATCGGATGCGGGTCGCCCTGGATCATCGTGCGCTGCGTTTCCGGTCGGATCTCGTCGCCGCGCCACTGCGCCCAGGCGAGGAAGAACTGCTGCTCGGGCGTGAAGCCGTCGAGGGTCGGCTCCGCGGGCTTGCCCTCGCGCGACTTCTCGTAAGCGAGATAGGCGAGCTTCGCGCCCGCGAGGTCGCCGATCGACTCGCCGAGCACGAGCTTGCCGTTGTGGTGCAGGCCCGGTTCGATGAAGTAGCCGTCGAACTGCTTGACCACGCATTCGCCGCGCGCCTTGAAGCGCTGTTCGTCCTCGGGCGTCCACCAGTTGGCGAGGCGTCCCTGGGCATCGAACTGCGCGCCCTGGTCGTCGAAGCCGTGGCTGATCTCGTGGCCGATGACGACGCCGATCGCGCCGTAGTTGGCCGCGTCGGTCGCGCTCAGGTCGAACGCGGGCGGCTGCAGGATGCCGGCCGGGAACACGATCTCGTTCAACTGCGGGTCGTAGTACGCGTTCGAGGTCGGCGGCGTCATGCCCCAGCGGCCGCGATCGACCGGCTTGCCGATCTGCGCGCGGCCATCGGCGACGTTCCAGCGCGAGGCCGACACGACGTCGTCCCAGTACGAATCGCGCGTGACCTTGACGCCAGCGTAGTCCTTCCATTTGTCCGGATAGCCGATCTTGGGATTGAAGGTCGCGAGCTTCTCGAGCGCCTTCTGCTTGGTCGCATCGCCCATCCAGTCGAGACCGTGGATCGTGTCCTTCATCGCGAGCAGGATGTTCTTGACCATGTCCTGCATGCGCGCCTTCGCTTCCGGCGGGAAGTATTTCTCGACGTACTTCCTGCCGAGCGCTTCGCCGAGCTGGTTGTCGGTCGCCTCGGCGCAGCGCTTCCAGCGCGGCTTCATCTCGGTCGCGCCGGTGAGGTACCTGCCGTTGAACGCGAAATGCTCCTCGACGAACGGCGCGGACAGCGCATCGGCCGCCGCATTCAGCACGTGCCACTCGAGGTAGGTGCGCCACTGCGCCGGCGGCGTCGACGCCAGTTCCTTCTGCACCTGGCGCAGGAACTTCGGTTCGGTCACGTTGAGGTCATCGTGCGGGACGCGCGCGGCATCGAAGTAGGCCGCCCAGTCGAACGCGGGCACGAGCTTGCCGAGCCCGGCGAACGTGGTCTTGTTGTCCAGCAGCTTGGGGTCGCGCAACTGCACGTTGTCGAGCGAGGCTTCGGCGAGGCGCTTCTCGAATGCGAACACGGTCCCGGCGTCGGCTTTTGCCGCGGCAGGCTTTTCGCCGGCGAGCTCGAACATCTTCGCGACGTGTGCGCGGTACTTCGCGCGCGCCTCGACGAAACGCTTGTCGGGCTTGAGGTAGTAGTCGCGGTCGGGCATGCCGAGCGTGCCGGGCATGACGTGCGCGATCACGCGCGTCGGCTCGTGCAGGTCGGACAATGCGACGAGCGCGAACGGAACCGTGATCCCGACGTCGTGCAGGTGCCCGATCGTGCGCTGCACGCCAGCCTTGTCCTTGATCGCGCGGATCTCGTCGAGCATCGGCTGCACCGGCTTCGCGCCGAGCGCGTCCACGCGCGATTCGTCCATGCAGGCGGCGTAGAAGTCGCCCGAGAGCTGTTCGGCGCTGCCCGCCGGCCAGTCGGTGCGCGCCGACACCTCGCGCAGGATGTCGCGCACGTGTTCCTTGTTGACCTCGCCCGACTCCCAGCGACGGCTCCAGCGGTCCATGTAGTCCGGGATCGGATGGCTCGCGCGCCAGGCGCCGTTGGCGTAGTCGAAGAAGTCGTTGCACGCGGCACCGTCGCGGCGGATGTCGCCGGCTTCGATTCCGTGCGCGGCGAAAGCCGGCGTCGCGATCGCGGCGAGCGCGGCGGTGAGCAGGTGGTGGGCGATCCGGCGCTTCGGCGCGCCGGACTTGCTGGCGTGTGGCATGGCATCGTCCATTGGGGCGGGCCGCGCCATCGTCGCCGACGCGCGACGCGCCGACATGGCCCGAATGGCATGGGTCCACATTGCGGCATCGTGGCGCGGCGGCGCGACGCCGCGCACGTTGGGCGGTGCGATCCGCCGGTGCGCTCGATGCGGCTCGCCCGGAGGTCGGAGCCGCATGGGCGCCGCGCGATGCGTCGTCGTGCTGCGCGCCAGCCGAGCCCGGTCAGCGCGACGGCGGCGCGGGCGGTGCAGGTGGTGCAGGTGGTGCAGGTGGTGCAGGCGGCGCGGCGACGGCGGGTACGGCAGGCACCGCGGAAGGCGCGGGCGCCGCGACCGGCGCGGGAGCCGCGGGGGGTGCCGGAGGCGCGGGCGGGGGCGCGGGTACGCTGAAGATCGACTTGAACTCGGGCGTCTTCATCGTCAGCGCGAGCGCCTTGTGGTCGCGCATGAGCCTGATCGCGACCTCCTTGCCTTCGGGCTGGTCGCGCAGCACGCGCATGACATCCTCGGGCCGTGCGATCGGTTCCTTGCCGACTTCGGTGATGACGTCGCCGCCGCGCAGGCCGGGCAGCGACGCGGGATCGCTCGAGATCACGAGCGCGCCGCGATCGGTGCCGAAATAGCGGCCGAGCTCGTCGTTCATCGGCGCGAGGTTCAGCCCCCACCACGGCATCCCATGGCGCATCGCCTGGCCCGCCCTGACGAGCGCCCTGCGGACCTCCGGCGAGTTCATCTGCGCGCGCGCCTGCTCGATCGCCTCGCGTGCGGTCTCGGCTGCGCTGCGCGCGGCTCCGCGCTGCGCCTCGCGTTCCGCGTCGCGCGATGCGCGCTCGACATCGGCGCGAATGCGTTCGTTGAAGTCCTTCGGCAGGAACGGATGCTCGGGGTCTTCGTTCATGAGCGCGGGCCAGTTGAGCGCCTCGCGCCGCTCGGCTTCGAACGCGGCGACGCCCTTCTGCGAGCCGCGGCGGTATTCGATGCTGACGGACTGGTGTTCCTTGAGGTCGGCGAGCAGCGCGCGCGCCTGGCGCAGCGCGGTGTCGCGAGCGTCCGCGTTCGCGCGCTTGTCGACGGCGAGCGCATGACCGTCGATCGCGGTGACGACGTCGCCGCCGCGCAGCCCCGCGCGCGCGGCCGGGCCGTCCGGCGTGACCGCGCTGATGCGCACGCCGTCGTCGTCGGCGGCGAGCACGACGCCGATCATCGCGCGATCGGGATCGCCGATATAGCGGAACGCGTACGCGCGCGGGCCGACGTCGCCGAGCTGCGTCGAGAGGTCCGCCATGCGGCGCGACAGGTCGCGCATCTGCGTGCGCAGTTCCGCGAGTTCGCGCCGCGCGGCGTCGGCTTTCGCGGCGGCGGCGGCGCCGGCCGCGGCATCGGCTTTTGCAGCGGCTTTCGCCTCCGCGCGTGCTTCGGCCACGGCGGAGGCCGCGGCTGCCGCGCGCGGCGCGGCGTTCGGCGCGGGTGCGTCGGTCGCGCCGGCGCCGTGGGCGGCGAGCGCGAGCGCGAGGAAGAGCGAGGTGTGTTTCATGGTTGCCTCAGTTGATCCGGTTGTACGTGGCCTCGAAGGCGCCGCTGGCGCCTTCGTCGTTGGCGGCGATCGCGAAAGCGCTGCCGCGGATGGTGGCGAGGTCTTCCAGCAGGGCGACGCGCTGGCGCCACAACGGCAGCGCGTCGGCCGGCGCGCGCGCGCCGCCGAGCTGCAGGTCGACGAGGCCGATGAGATCCTCGACTTCGACCGCGGCCATGAGATCGCGGCTGCTCTGCGGCGCGCGCGCGGCGACCGCGGCGATCCAGCGTTCGAGCGTCTGCGAGCGCGTGCGCAGCGCGTCGAGTTCGTCGATCGGAGCGGCCGCAGCGGGTGCGCCCGGCGGCGGATTCGCGGCGATCTCGGGCGGTGCGGACTCGTGCACGAGCGCGCGCGGCAGCAGCAGTGCGAGGAGCAATCCGGCGGCGAGCGCGAGCGGCACGAGCGTGCGCCACGCGCGCGGCCGGCGCCGTGCGGCGAGCTCGCGCGCGAGCGCGGGCCAGAGGTCCGGCTGCGGCGCGGCGTCGGGCAGGGCGCGCAACGCGGAGGCGAGCGAGCGGTCGTGGTCGATGTTCAATGTGCGGTTGCGGTCCGACATGGCGCCGCCTCCTGTTCGGGTTCGAGCAACGCGCGCAGGCGGGAGCCGCCGCGCGCGACCTGCGATTTCGAGAAGCTGACCGACTTGCCGGTCATCTCGGCGATTTCCTGGTGCGTGTATTCCTCGACGTGGTACAGCCAGAGCACGCTGCGCGTGAGGGCCGGCAGGCGGCCGAGCGCCTGTTCGAGCCGGCGCGCATCGGCGAACGCCCACGGCGGCGGCGCGTGCCCTTCGCTCGCGTCGTCCTCGGGCAGTTCCTCGAGCACGATCCCGCGTTCCTTGCGCAGGCGCATGAGCGCCTGGTTGACGACGATCTGCCGCAGCCAACCCCAGAACGGCGCTTCGCCGCGGAATTGGCCGATGCGTTCGAGCAGGTGCAGCATCGCGTCGTGCACCGTTTCGCGCGCGTGGTCGGCGTCGCCGAGCATGCGCAGCGCGAGCGTGTAGGACGGCCGCTCGAACGCGCGGTAGATCTGCTCGAGCGCGCCGAGCTCGCCGCGCCGCGCGCGGGCGAGGACGGTGTCGGGAACGTCGATCTGGAAGCTGGCTGCGCTCACGGTGAGGTCAGATGCGCGTGGCGGCGGTTTGGTCGCAGCAGGGTAGGGGAAAAGGGGCCCGCGGTAGGTTCCCCGTCCCCTTTTGTCGCCTGTCCGGCATGTGTCCGCGTGCTGGCTGGACACTGTCCGCGCCGCGGTGTCCGCATGCTTTCGCATGCAAATTCAATGCATTGGGAGCTGGCACACTCGTTGCTATGAGGAGCCCAGACCCCTCTTTCGATGGAGCCAGCCCCCGATGATCCGCGACACCTCGGCGCAGGACCGCCCGATCGCCGCCCCGCGCAACCGCAAGAAGCAGATCGTCTGGATCGGGCTCGGCCTCGCGACGCTCGTCGCGTTCGCCCTGGTCATGCCGACCGTCGCGCGCCTGATGTCGGCCGATTCGTCGGCGAGCAGCGCGCGCCTGCGCATCGCCGAAGTCAAGCGCGGCACGCTCGTGCGCGACGTGTCGGTGCAGGGGCGCGTCGTCGCCGCGGTGAGCCCGACCTTGTACGCGCGCACCGCGGGTACCGTGACGCTCGACGTGCATGCGGGCGACAAGGTCGCCAAGGGCGACGTCGTCGCCGAAATCGATTCGCCCGAACTCACCAATCGCCTCAAGCAGGAACAGACCACGCTCGACAGTCTCGGGCTCGACGTCGAGCGCACGATGATCGACAACCGCAAGGCGCAGGCCGCCTCGCAGATGGCGTACGAACAGGCGGTCATCGATCGCCAGACCGCCGAGCGCGAGGTGGAGCGCAACGACAAGGCGTTCCAGCGCGGCGCGCAGCCCGAAATGACGGTGCTGCGCGCGAAGGACGCGCTCGCAAAGGCGAAGCTCAGCGAAGCGAACGCGCAGCACAACGTGCAGCTCGATCGCGAAAGCCTCGCGTTCAACCTCAAGACCAAGCGCGTCGCGCTCGACCGGCAGCAGCTGCTGGTCGAAGACCTCAAGCGCCAGGTCGACGAGCTCAGGTTGCGCTCGCCGGTCGACGGCGTGGTCGGGCAGCTCATCGCGCAGCAGCGCGCGAACGTCGCCGCGAGCGCGCCGATCCTCACCGTCGTCGACCTCACCGCGCTCGAAGTGGAAGTGCAGGTGCCCGAGGTGTTCGCGCACGACCTCGGCGTCGGCATGGCCGCGGAGATCCAGGACGGCGGCGAGCGTTATGCGGGCGAAGTCAGCGCGATCTCGCCCGAGGTGCTCAATGGCCAGGTCACCGGGCGCGTGCGCTTCGGCGACCGGAAGCCGGCCGGACTGCGCCAGAACCAGCAGCTCACCACGCGCATCCTCATGGACGAACACCCGAACGTGCTCATGGTCGAACGCGGCCCGTTCGTCGACACCGGCGCCGGGCGCGTCGCCTACGTCGTGCGCAACGGCACCGCCGAACGCACGGCGATCCAGGTCGGCGCGACGAGCCTCAACGCAGTCGAGATCGTCAGCGGCGTCAAGGAAGGCGACCGCATCGTGATTTCGGGTACCGACGAATTCAAGGGTGCGCAGCGGGTGGCGCTGAATTAGGGGGCAGAGAGCCGAGAGCTGAAAAGCGCGCATGCGCGAGCTCGACGTTCCCTGCTTCGGCCACGCCGTCCACGACCAACCTCGACACGACTCGACTCATCTCAGCCCTCAGCCCTCAGCCCTTAGCGCTCATCCCCAGCCCCCAGCCCCCAGCCCTCGAGAGACAACGCCATGCTCAAGATGACCCACCTGCAGAAGGTCTACCGCACGCACCTGATCGAAACCTATGCGCTGCGCGATTTCTCGATCAACGTGCGCGAAGGCGAGTTCGTCGCGGTGACCGGTCCGTCCGGCTCCGGCAAGACGACCTTCCTCAATATCGCGGGCCTGCTGGAAGAGTTCACGGGCGGCGAATACCACCTCGACGGCGTCGAGGTGCGCGGGCTCGGCGACGACGCGCGGTCGCGGCTTCGCAACGAGAAGATCGGCTTCATCTTCCAGAGCTTCAACCTCATCCCCGACCTCAACCTGTTCGACAACGTCGACGTGCCGCTGCGCTATCGCGGCTTCGGCGCCGCCGACCGCAAGAAGCGCATCGAGGAATCGCTCTCGCGCGTCGGCCTCGCCTCGCGCATCAAGCACTACCCGGCCGAGCTTTCGGGCGGCCAGCAGCAGCGCGTCGCGATCGCGCGCGCGCTCGCGGGCTCGCCGCGCCTGCTGCTCGCCGACGAACCGACCGGCAACCTCGATTCGCTCATGGCCCGCGGCGTCATGGAGCTGCTCGAGGAGATCAACCGCCAGGGCACGACGATCGTGATGGTCACGCACGATCCGGAGCTCGCCGCGCGCGCGCACCGAAACGTGCACGTCATCGACGGCCAGGTCACCGACTTCGACGACGAGCCGACGCTGCGCCGCTCCGTGCGCGACGGCGACACCGCCGCCGCTGCGATCGCCTGAGGAGGACCGCGCATGTTCGCCTACTACCTGCAACTGGGCCTGCGCAGCCTCAGGCGCAACCCGATCCTCACCGCGCTCATGGTGGCCGGTATCGCGCTCGGCATCGCCGCGAGCATGACCACGCTGACCGTGCTGCACCTCATGGGCAGCAACCCGATCCCGTGGAAGAGCGACAAGCTCCACTACGTGCAGCTCGACAACTGGAGCGGCGACCAGCCGTACTACGACGACGGCCGCCCGCCCGACCAGGTCACCTACCAGGACGCGGTCGCGCTCATGAAGGCGGCCAAGGCCGACAAGCAGGCGGCGATGTACAAGCTGTCGCTGCCGGTGCAGCCGGAGAACAAGGACCTCAAGCCGTTCCAGGCGCTCGCGCGCGTGACCTACGCGGACTTCTTCGCGATGTTCGAGCCACGCTTCAAGTACGGCGCGCCGTGGAACCGCGACCAGGACGAAAGCCACGCGCGCGTGATCGTGCTCGGCGACGAGATGAACGAGAAGCTGTTCGGCGGCCAGGACAGCACCGGCAAGAGCGTGCGCCTCGACGGCATCGACTACACGGTCGTCGGCGTGCTCGACAAATGGAAGCTGCGCTCGCGCTACTACGACCTCACCAACGGCGCGTTCGCCGATCCGGACGAGTTCTTCATGCCGTTCACGACCGCGATCGACCTCAAGCAACGCTCGACCGGCAACAACAGCTGCTGGAAGTCGTCCGGCGACGGCTGGGACGCGTACCTCGCGTCGGACTGCGTCTGGATGCAGATGTGGGTGCAGCTCGATTCGCCCGCGCGGCTCGCCGAGTACAAGGCGTTCCTCGACAACTACGTCAGCGAGCAGAAGAAGCTCGGCCGCTTCCCGCGTCCGCTCAACAACCGGCTCCTCAACGTGACCGAGTGGATGAAGGACCAGCAGGTCGTCTCGCGCGACATGGAAGTGCAGACCGGGCTCGCGTTCGCGTTCCTCGCGGTCTGCCTCGTCAACACGATCGGCCTGCTGCTCGCCAAGTTCACGCGCAAGTCGGGCGAGATCGGCCTGCGCCGCGCGCTCGGCGCCAGCCGGCGCGACGTGTTCACGCAGTTCCTGGTCGAGTCGGGCGTGGTCGGCCTCACCGGCGGCGTGCTCGGTCTCATGCTGACCGGACTCGGGCTGCTCGCGGTGCGGGCGCTCTACAGCGAGTACAAGACGGTCGCGAACCTCGACTGGGCGATGGTCGCGACGACGATCCTGCTCGCGATCGCGTCGGCCCTGCTCGCGGGCCTGTATCCGACCTGGCGCGCGTGCCGCGTGCAGCCGGCTGCGCAATTGAAGGTGTGAAAGGCCGGGATTGGAGATCCGGGAATCGGGATTCGCGAACGCGCGGACACGAGTACCGGAATGCTTCTGCCAATCCCGAATCCCCAATCCCCAATCCCGGATCCAAAGCCATGGAAATCAGACCCATCCTCTCAGCGCTGATGCGCAGCAAGGTGTCGATGATCCTGATCGGCCTGCAGGTCGCGCTCACGCTCGCGATCGTCTGCAACGCGCTGTTCATCATCGGCCAGCGCCTCGAGCTCATGGACCGCCCGAGCGGCATGAACGAGTCCGACACGTTCGTCTTCGGCAGCTCGGGCTTCGGCCAGGGCTACGATCCGCGCGCGGTCATGAAGTCCGACCTCGCCCTGCTCCGGCAGATGCCCGGCGTCGTCGACGTGAGTCCGACCAACTCGGTGCCGCTCAGCGACGGCGGCTGGGGCTCGGGCATCTCGCTGCAGCCCAAGCAGAAGACCTCGAGCGCGGACACCACGTTCTACATGGTCGACGACCACGGCCTGAACACGTTCGGCGTCAAGCTCGTCGCCGGCCGCAACTTCACGCCGGCCGAGATCGAGGACCACGACCAGGGCCAGCGCGTGCAGCCGCCCGTGATCATCGTGACCCAGGCGCTCGCGAACAAGCTGTTCCCGAACGGCGACGCGCTCGGCAAGCAGGTCTACCTCGACGAGGACGAGCCGCGCAGCACGATCGTCGGCATCGTCGAGAAGACGCAGGAGCCGTGGCCGAGCAGCAAGGACATCGAGCACGCGACCTTCATCCCGTACTTCATGCCGTACGGCAACTACACGCGCTACCTCGTGCGCGCCGAGCCCGGCCGTCGCGACGAAGTGATGAAGGCGGTCGAGCAGAAGATGGCCGAGGCGAACCCGAGCCGCATCATCGGCAAGTTGCGCAGCATGGAACAGGTGCGCAAGGAGGCGTACGCGAACGACCGCGCGATGGCGATCATCCTCGGCGCCGTGATCGCCGCGCTGCTCGCGGTGACCGCGCTCGGCATCGTCGGCATGGCGAGTTTCTGGGTCGCGCAGCGCACGCGCCAGATCGGCACGCGGCGTGCCCTCGGCGCGACGCGGTTCGACATCCTGCGCTACTTCCAGACCGAGAATTTCATCATCACGACGATGGGACTCGTCGCGGGCGGCGTGCTCGCCTATGCGCTGAGCCTGTGGCTGATGCAGCAGTACCAGTCGCCGCGACTGCCGTGGTACTACGTGCCGGTCGGCTTCCTCTGCCTGTGGGCGCTCGGCCAGCTCGCGGTGCTCGGTCCTGCGCTGCGCGCCTCGCGCGTGCCGCCCGCGGTTGCGACGCGCAACGTCTGACGACCGGCGACCGTACCGGACCGGCGGATTCCTCCGCCGGTCCGGCGATGCCCGCGACTTCCGGCCCATTCGCGCGCCGGCGCGATCGCCGAACATCGTCGCGACCGCCGGCGCCTGCCGGTGGCGAAACAACGCCGGGGCACGGCACGCAGGCCGGCCCGATCCAGGAGGGATCGCTCGCGCCGGTCGCGCGAGCCGCTGATTCGTCGCAAGCACGTCCGGGCTCGAACCGGACGCGCAGCCGGACGGTGCAGGAACGCGCCCGCCCGGCATCGTGCCCATGGAAGCCTGGAGTCCCCAATGTCGCGCAAACCGCACACCCTGCTCGCCGTCGCTGCCGCGATCGGCATCGGATTCATGCAGTCCGCCTTCGCCGCGAACGACGTCGCCACGCGCGTGAAGGCGCTCGACGACCTGCTCGCCGAGCAGTGGCAGTACCAGCTCAAGGAGTCGCCCGAGTTCGCCTCGATCCTCGGCGACTACCGCTACAACGACAAGTGGGGCGACTACTCGCTCGCCCACGTTGCGCAGCAGAACGAGGACGCGAAGGCGTTCCTCGCGCGCTTCAAGGCGATCGACACCACCGGCTTCGCCGAACAGGACCGCCTCAACCAGGAACTCATGGTGCGCCAGCTCGAGGACGGCATCCGCGCCTTCGAGCTGAAGTCGTACGAGATGCCGGTCGACCAGTTCGGCGGCGCGCACCTGCAACTCGCGCAGTTCGTTTCGGCATTGCCGTTCGACAGCACCCGGCATGTCGAGGACTACATCGCGCGCCTGGACGGCGTGCCGCACCTCATCGACACGCTCATCGACGTCATGAAGCAGGGCGAGAAGGACAAGTTGATGCCGCCGCGCTTCCTGCTCGAGAAGGTCGTCGGCCAGTGCCGCTCGATCGCCGAGCCCGCGGGCGAGGCGAGCGTGTTCGGCATGCCGGTGGCGAAGTTCGCCGACGGCGTGCCCGAGGCCGATCGCAAGCGCCTGCACGACGCGGTGATCGCCGCCGTCGACGGCAAGGTGCGCCCGGCGTACCGCAAGCTCGCCGACTTCGTCGAGAAGGAATACGCGCCGCACGGCCGCACCGAACCGGGCCTGTGGTCGCTGCCCGACGGCGACAAGCGCTATCGCTTCGCGGTCGAGCAGATGACGACGACGACGATGGATCCGGCCGAGATCCACGCGCTCGGCCTGTCCGAAGTGAAGCGCATCGAGGCCGAGCAGACCCGGATCGCGCTCAAGCTCGGCTACAAGGACCTCAAGGCGATGCGCGTCGCGCTCGAGAACGATCCGAAGGTGCACGCGACCTCGCGCCAGCAGATCGTCGACCTCTACAGGAAGTACATCGCGCAGATGCAGCCGAAGCTGCCGCAGCTGTTCGGCTTGTTGCCCAAGACCCAGGTCGAGGTGCTGCCGACGCAGGAGTACCGCGAGAAGGAGGCGTCCGGCGCCGAGTACCAGCAGGGCACGCCCGACGGCTCGCGCCCGGGTCGCATCTACGTCAACACCTACGACTTCAGCAAGCGCCTCACGACCAACATCGAGACGACCGCCTACCATGAGGGCGTGCCGGGCCATCACATGCAGATCTCGATCGCGCAGACGCTGGCGGGCCTGCCGCCGTTCCGCCAGCAGGCCGGCTACACGGCGTACATCGAGGGCTGGGCGTTGTACGCCGAACGTCTCGGCGAGGAGCTCGGTTTCTTCCAGGACCCGCTCAGCTACTACGGTCACCTCTCCGACGAACTGCTGCGCGCCGACCGTCTCGTGCTCGACACCGGCGTGCACTACAAGCACTGGACGCGCGAGCAGATGGTCGACTTCTTCCGCGAGCACTCGTCCGAGGACGAGCCGAGCATCCAGGCCGAGACCGACCGCTACATCTCGACCCCGGCGCAGGCGCTCGCGTACAAACTCGGCCAGCTCAAGATCCTCGACCTGCGTGCGCGCGCGAAGAAGGAGCTCGGCGACCGCTTCGACATCCGTGCGTTCCACGACACCGTGCTCGGCGGCGGCGCGCTGCCGCTCGATGTGCTCGATGCGCGCGTGAGCGCGTGGATCGCGTCGGTCAAGGCCGGCAAGGCCGGCAAGGCCGCAACGCACGCAAGCTGAGGACACCGCTGCGGCGCGGCGCCCGACGGTGCCGTCGCCGCCGCGCATGCCGGCGATTGGACGGCGTGCGTGGATCGACCGATACTCCCTTTCCCACGCAACCATTTCGCCTTCCGCCGCATCCAAACGGCGGATGTGCGACCCGACCTCCCAGCACGAATCCATGCGAACGGTCCTCGTGATCGACGACAACCCTGCGGTCGGTACCTCGCTCGACCTGCTGTTCGGCCTGCGCGAGATCCGCACGCTGACCGCGCAATCGCCCGAGGACGGCCTCGCCGTGCTCGCGCGCGAGGCGGTCGACCTCGTCGTGCAGGACATGAACTTCAGCGCCGACACGACCTCGGGCGAGGAGGGCATCGCGTTGTTCCGCGCGATCCGCGAACGCTACCCGGACCTGCCGATCGTCCTGCTCACCGCGTGGACGCATCTCGAGACCGCGGTCGAACTGGTCAAGGCCGGCGCGGCCGACTACCAGGCCAAGCCGTGGGACGACCACAAGCTCGTCGCGACGGTTGAGAACCTGCTCGAGCTGTCCGAGGCGACGCGCGAGGTCGCGCGCTTCCGCGACGAACGCCGGCGCCGGCGCAAGGCGCTCGACGCGAAGTACGACCTGCGCGGTCTCGTGTTCGCGTCCGCCGCGACCGAGCGCGTGGTCGAACTCGCCTGCCAGGTCGCGCGCGCGGACATCCCCGTGCTCATCACCGGGCCGAACGGCGC
>DASTSE010000271.1:0-18706 GCA_035760865.1 Dokdonella sp. | reverse complement strand
GCTCGGCCAAGCGCGTGTAGGCCGGCGGCACGATCGTGAGCTGCGTGCCCGTCAAGCGCGTCGCGTCGACCCGGTCGCGCGCGGCTTCGACGCCCGGACGCGCGTCCTCGCCGCGGCGCGATGTCGAAGCGAAGAAGGCGCCCCCGAGCACGATCGCCGAGAGCGCGCCGCTCGCGGCGAGCGCGCGCGACGGCCACGCGGGGCGCAGGTCGAGCGCGAGACCGTCGAGCCGCCGCAGCAGGCGTGCGCGCTGCAGTGCCGCGAGCGGCGCGAGTGCGGACGGTTCGAGGAACAGCAGCGCCGCGCTGTCGTCCATCGCCGTCGCGCGCGTATCGAGCGCGCGCGCGAGCCAGCTCGCGTCGACGCCGCGCACGGCGCGCCACAGCACGAGGCCGAGCGCGACGCCCGCGCAGGCGGCGATCGCGAGCGCGGCTCGCGCACCGGCGAAGCGCTGCGACACCAGCACGAGCGCGAACAGCGGCGGCAGCGCGAGGCCGAGCGCGATCGCCGCGCGTCGCGCGATCGCGGCGCGACGCAGGCGGTCGATGCGCGGATCGACGCTCATGCGACGGCCCGCCGTGGCTCGTGCGTCGCGAGCACGCGTTCGATCGCGAACAGCAGCGCCGCGAGCCCGGCGAACCATGCGTCGAGGGGATCGACGGGAGCCGTCGGCGGCGCGAGCCCGGACGCCGCGACACGCTCGACCTGCACCGGCCTGAACGCGTCGGCATCGGCACGATCGGGTGCGCGTGGCGCACCGCGCAGCGCGTCGAGCAGGAGATCGGCGAAGCGCGCGTCGAGCACCGCGGGGACGTGCGGCGGCGACAGGGCGTCCGGCAGCGCGATGACTCGACCCGCGCCTTGCCTGCGCACGCGCGCACGCACGCTGCCGTCGGCGTCGCGCCAGAGCGGCTCGCCGCCCGAAGCGTCATGGGTGACGAGTGCGACGCCGCCGCGCTCGATCCACGCATCGAGACCCGCCGGCGGCGACGGCGCGAGCCAGGCGAGCCATCGCGCGTCCGCGGGAAGATCGCCCGCGGCAGGCGCCGCATCGAGCGTGTAGCGATCGGGTTCGCGTGCGTTCCACGCCGCGACGGCCGCGCGCAGGTATCGCACCGACGCGACGTCCGCGTCCGAAAAGCGCACGGCGAAGCGGATCGGCCGAGCCTTCGCCGCCGTCGACGCGCTCGATCGGCCGTCGACGACGCGCCAGTCGACCGTATGCGCGAGTCGCGGGCGTTCGCCGTCGAGGCCACCGAGCGTGCGCGGTACGACGACGTGCAGGGTCTCGTCTGCGGCGAGGCTCGCATCGGCTTCGCGCAACAGGCTCGCGACCGGCACTGCGCCGGCCGCGAGCGGCTGCTCGAGCGACGGAAACGACGGCGCGAGCCAGCGCAGGTCGAGTCGCGTGTGCCCGAGCGCCGCACGTGCAGCGGCGGGCGCGACACCCGGCGCGACGAATGCGCGCTCGGCGGAGCGCGACGCGACGCGCTCCTGCACCGGTTGCGCGAGCAGCAGCGCGAGCGCGGCGAGCAGGAGCAGGCGCACGAACAACAACCAGGGGCGCTCGAAGCGGATGCGCCGGCGCGGTTGCGCGTCGACGGCGATCCAGCGCAGCGCGGCGAACTCGGTGCGTTCGAGCTGCAGCCGCCGTACGAGATGGACGAGGATCGGCAACGCCCACGCGGCGAGCGCGGCGAGGCCGAGCGGCGCGAGCAGCGCGATGCTCATCGATGCGCGTCCTGCGGGGACCGATCCGCCGCAGCAGCCCGCGAATCGGTCGATGCCGACGCGTCGGACGGCTGCGGCTGCGTCGCCGCGAATCCCCTGTCGACGGACGGCGCGCCGAAGAGCGCGCGCAACGGCGCGTCGGCAGGCTGGTCGAGCACGTATCCGGCGTGGCGGATGCCGAGCGCGGCGAAGCGGCGCGCGAGCTGCGCGCGTGCGGCGCCGAACCGCTGGAGGAAATCCGCGCGCACGCGGCCGGCGTCGACCCGCCGCTCGGCCGGAGATTCCGGATCGACGAAGCGATGGCTGCCGCGAAACGGAAAGTCGCGCTCGTCCGCGCCGACGATCTGCACGCTCGCGACCTCGCGTCGCGCCGACGCGAGGCGTTCCGCCAGCGCGACGGTCGCGTCGTCGAAGAAATCCGACAGCAGCACGACCAGCGACGACGGCGCGATGCGCTCCCACAACGGGCGCACGGCCGATTCGCCGGGCCACGCTCCGCCGGGCCGGCACTGCAGCAGCTCGAGCACGCAGCGATCGCGGTGGCGCGGGCCCGCGCCCGCGGGCACGACGCGTGGCGCGTCGCCACCGAGCGCGACGAGGCCGAAGCGGTCGCCCTGGCGCAGCGCGAGTTCGATCACGCACGCGGCGAGCGTCTTCGCCGCATCGAGCTTGCTGCGCGCACGGTTCGCGCTGTCGGCCTGGCGCATCGACGCGGTCGCGTCCAGCACGATCCAGGCGGTCAGCGGGCTGTCGCGCTCGGCCTCGCGCACGAAGTAGCGATCCGACCGCGCGTACAGCTTCCAGTCGATGCGGCGGGGCTCGTCGCCGGGCTCGTAGGCGCGGTACTGGGCGAACTCGAGGCCGGCGCCGCGGCTGCGGCTCGAGTGCTGGCCGAGGCCGTCGCCGCCGGCATGGCTGCGCAGCGCGAGGCGCAGGTCGCGCAGGCGTGCGCGCAAGTCGGCGGGAACGAGCGCCGGCACGCTCATCGCGCGCGCCCCGCGCCGCGGCCGATGCGGCCGAGATGGGTGTCGGCGAAGCCGCTCGCGTACTTGAGGCCGTAGCCGAGCATGCGATCGAAGCCGACGTGCGCGGTCCAGATCACGCCCGCGACGAACAGCGGCGGCTGCGCGAGCAGCTGGCCTGCGACGAAGCATGCGATCGGCCCGACGTACGCGTGCGTCGCGTCGTAGCACGCGGCGCCGACGCGTGCGCCCGCGAGGTAACCGAGGAAGGCGATGTCGGGTGCGAGGAAGCAGAGCGCGAACGTGCCCCAGCCGTAGTCGGACTGGGCGTACAGCCACGTCGCCGCGAACAGCACGCACGCGCCCTCCGCGCGCAATAACGCGCGCACGCCGCCTTGTGCTGCGCCGTCCATCGTCGCCGGCTCAGTTCGGCGCGGGCAGCGCGCGCAACAGGGCGGCGACGACATCGTCGCTGCTGCGCTGCTCGGCTTCCGCCGCGAACGACAGCAGCAGGCGGTGCCGCAGCACGGGCGCGGCGAGCGCCTTGACGTCGTCGCGGGTCGCCGCGAGCCTGCCATGGATGAGCGCGCGCGCCTTCGCGGCGAGCACGAGCGACTGGCCCGCGCGCGGGCCCGCTCCCCAGCGCACCCACTCGCGCACTTCGGCGACGGGGCTGCCTTGCGGGCGCGACGCGCGCACGAGGCGCGTGATCCACCCGAGCAGGTCGTCGCCGACGTGGACATCGCGCGTGAGCGCCTGCAGCGCGACGACCTCTTCCCCGTGCATCACGGGCGAGATGCGTGCGGACGCGGCGCCCGTGGTCTGGGCGAGGATCGCACGTTCTTCCGCCTCGTCGGGATAGTCGACGCGCACGTGCAGCAGGAAGCGATCGAGTTGCGCTTCCGGCAACGGATACGTGCCGGCCTGCTCGAGCGGGTTCTGCGTCGCGAGCACGAAGAACGGTCGCGGCAACCGATGCGTCGTGCCTGCATAGCTGATCGTGCGTTCCTGCATCGCCTCGAGCAACGCCGACTGGGTCTTCGGCGGGGTGCGGTTGAGCTCGTCGGCGAGCAGCAGGTTCGTGAACACCGGGCCTTGCTGGAACTTGAAGTAGCGCTTGCCGGTGCCGTGGTCCTCCTCGAGGATCTCGGTGCCGACGATGTCGCTCGGCATGAGGTCGGGGGTGAACTGCACGCGACGGAAGTCGAGTGCGAGGGCTTCGCCGAGCGAGCGCACGAGCAGGGTCTTGCCGAGGCCGGGCACGCCCTCGATCAGGCAGTGGCCGCCCGCGAGCAGGCCGATGAGGAGCTGCTCGACGACCGCGGCCTGGCCGACGATGACCTTCGCGATCGCCTCGCGCAGCGCGCCGAGCTTGCCGAGTTGTTGCTGGATGGACTGTTCGTCGGTCATGCGGGGTGCTCGGGCATTCGTGAAATGGAAAGAAGGCAAAAGCTTGAAACACGAAGGACACGAAGGACACGAAGACAAGCAGCAGGGTCAAAAGCTTTGAACACGGAGCACACGGAGCACGCGGAGGAAAAGCTCCTCAGATGAAAGAGCTTTCCGTGTTTTGCTCTCTCCGTGTGCTCCGTGTGCTCCGTGTTTCAATCTTCATCTTGATCTTCTTCGTGTCCTTCGTTTCCTTCGTGTTTCAGGCTCTTGCTCCGTCATAAGGACACGAAGGACACGACGACAAGCGATAGGGTCAAAAGCCTGAACACGGAGCACACGGAGCACGCGGAGGAAAGGCTTTTCAGATGAAAGCGCTTTCCGTGTTTTGCCGTCTCCGTGTGCTCCGTGTGCTCCGTGTTTCAATCTTCATCTTGATCTTTCTTCGTGTCCTTCGTGTTTCAGGCTGTTGCTCTGTCATGCCGTCAGCGCGTAGACGACGACGTTGACGGCGAACTTCGTGTTGTCCTCGGCGAGGAATCGCTTGTTGCGCCAGTCGTAGTCCCACTCGCAGCCGTAGTCCTTGTTGCTGTAGAGCACGCCGAGGCGACCGTCGACCTCGATCCCCTTGAGGTATTCGTGCACGAGGTCGTCGCCCCAGCCATTGAGTTCGAACGCCGTGTTCGGTGGCCCGTCGAAGCGGAAGAAGCTCGAGAACAGCGGGTGGTCCTTCGGCAGCTTCCTGAGCGCGTCGGCGCCGAAGATCGTCGCCATTTCCTGTTCGAACGACTTCGCGAACAGACCGTCGATGTCGTGGTTGCAGTCGTCGACCAGCACGAAGCCGCCGTTGCGCACGTAGGCCTCGAAATTCCGCCGTTCGTCCGGATTGAATTCGACGAGCTTGTGCCCCGCGAGGTAGCAGAACGGCTGCACGAGCATGCGCGCGTCGGCGAGCGGCAGCACGCGCTCGCGCGTGTCGACGCGCAGCGTGGTGTACTGGATCAGTGCGTCGAGCAGGTTCGACGGCATGCGCGCGTCGACGTCCCAGTCGCCCGATTCGTACATGAGGCGCGTGAACCAGAAGTCGTACGCGCCGGGATCGGGGATGGGGGATGGGGGATTTGACGAAGCGTCCCGCGCGCGCCCGCACGGCGCGAGCGCGAAGCCGGCGCTGCCGGCGACCAACAGGCGGAGGAATTGCGAGCGCTTCATGCGAGAACCGGGATCGGAGTTGCGGGATCGGCAGGAAGGTGCGACCTCGCGCCGTGCGGCGCACGGCGTTGCCGAATCCCGAATCGCCGATCCCGAATCCCCGCTACACCGCGTCCGACAACGACGTGAAGGTGAAGTCGCGGATCTTCAGCGGCGGAATCATCATCACGAACGGCGACTCGTCGTCGGCGACGCGCACCGGCTTGCCGATTTCCTCGATGTTGTTGAGCATGATCGCGGGCGACTCGTTGAAGCGGAAATTCTTGATCGGGTACTTGATCTCGCCGTCCTCGATGTAGAACGTGCCGTCGCGGGTCAGGCCGGTGAGCAGCACGGTCTGCGGGTCGACGAGGCGGATGTACCAGGTGCGCGTGACGAGCACGCCCTTCTTGGTGCCCTTGACCAGGTCCATCGTCGACTTGTCGCCGCCGACCATGATCAGGTTGCCCGGCTGGCCGATCGCCTTCTTGCCCTGCTTCTGCGCCCAGTAGCGCGAGTACTGCAGGTACTCGACCTTGCCGCCGGTGATGATCGGCGTGCGCTCGCGCACGAGGCCGTCGTTGTCCCACGGCAGCACGGCCGCCTGCTCGTCCCACGGATCGGCATACATCGTCACGCGCTCGTCGAACAGCTTCTCGCCGAGCTTGTTGCCGCCGCCCTTCTTCGACAGGAAGCTGCGGCCCTCGTCGGACTGGCGCGCGTCGAAGCCGAACATCATGAACGAGATGAGGCCCGCGCTCGCGGCGGGTTCCATGATCACGGTGTACTTGCCGGGCTCGAGCGCCTTCGCGCCGACCGAGCCCTTCGCTTTCGAGATCGCGGTCTGGATCTCGCTCTTTGCGTCGAACTTCGACACGTCGCCGAGGTTGCGCGCGACCCAGCCCGAGCCGTGGCCGTCCTCGGTGCGCACCGTGCAGGTGAAGTCGATGCCGCTCGTCTTCTGGTAGCCGAAGTTGCCCTTGCTGTTGGCGATCGCCGAGAACGCCTGGCTGTCGGTGAAGAAGCCGGCGGCGACGAGCTTGTCCTTGCGGCACGGCTCGATGCACGCGGCGGCGACGCTCGCGCGGTACTCCGGCGTGATGGCGGCGGTCTTCTCGGAGAAGGTGCCGCTCGCCTTGTAGGCCTGCTTGTCGATCGCCGGCACGAACTCGGGGTTCTCCGGCGCGAGCTTGGCGAGTTCCTCCGCGCGGCGCACGACGGCCTCGATCGAGGCGTCGTCGAAGCTGTTGATCGTCGCCGTGCCGACGCGCTTGCCGAACGCGACCTCGACCGCGAGGTCGCAATCGCTGACGCGACCGCTGGTCGAGACGCTGTTGAGCGCGTAGCGAATGTTGCCGTTGAAGCCGCCGGTGAGCGTCGCGCTGCACTGGTCCGCCTTCGACGCCTTGATCGCCTTGTCGAGGATCGCCTTGGCCTGTTCTTCGGTGTAGATGCTCATCGCTGTGTTCTCCGCTTCGCTCAGCCGAGGCTGCGCGCCGTGTTGATGACGTTGGCGCCGTTGAAGCGCGCGGTGCTGGAGCCGTGCGAGACGGCCGAGACCTGGCCCGGCTGGCCCTTGCCGTCGAAGAACGAGCCGCCGAAGCGGAAGTCCTTCTGGTCGCAGACGGCGACGCACGAGTTCCAGAACTCCGGCGTGCGGATCTGGTAGGCGACGTCCTCGAGCGGTTGGGTGACCTTGCCGTTCTTGATCTCGTAGAACAGCTGGCCGCCGAACTGCGCGTTGTAGCGCTGCTGGTCGATCGAGAACGAACCGTCGCCGATGATGTAGATGCCGTTCTCGATGTTCTTGATCATGTCGTGCGGCGACATCGCTTCCTTGCCCGGCGCGAGCGATACGTTCGCCATGCGCTGGAACTGCACGCTCGACCACGAGTCGGCATAGCAGCAGCCCTGCGATTCCTTCAGGCCGAGGATGTGCGCCTGGTCGCGGATCACCTGGTAGTTGACCAGCGTGCCGTCCTTGATGAGGTCCCAGCGCTGCGTCTTGACGCCTTCGTCGTCGTAGCCGACCGCGCCGAGCGTGCCCTTCTGCACCTTGTCGGCGAAGATCGTGACCTTGTCGCTGCCGTACTTGAACTTGTCGCGCCACTTGTCGAGCGTCGCGAAGCTCGTGCCGGCGTAGTTCGCCTCGTAGCCGAGCACGCGGTCGAGTTCGAGCGGATGGCCGACCGACTCGTGGATCGTCAGCCACAGGTGCGACGGGTCGAGCATGAGGTCGTACTTGCCCGGCTTCACCGTCTGCGCGGTGAGCTTCTCCTTCGCCTGCTTCGCGGCGGCGATCGCGTCTTCCTTCATGTCGTAGGAATCGCCGTAGACGATCGCGCCGCCCGGCAGCTCGACCTTGTCGGCCTTGTTGCCGTCGAGGTATTCGAAGCCCATGCCGCGCGGCGCGGACAGGCCGGCGCGGATGCGGAACTTGCCGGTCTTCTGGTCGACCGCGGTGACCTGCATCGGCGCCCAGATGCGGTGCACGTCCTGGTCGATGTAGGAGCCGTCGGTCGAGGCGAAATACTTCTGCTCGTTGACGAGGAACAGGATCGAATTGATGAAGCTCGCGCCCGCCTGCATCGCGGCGGCGTTGACGCCGAGCAGCAGGTCGACCTTGTCCTTGATCGGCACTTCCATCGAATTCTTGACGATCGGCGTGGCCCAGCTGACTTCGCCGACGCCCTTGACCGGTGCGAGCTCGACCGGCTTGGCCTGGATCTTCGAGTTCGCCTTCGCGATCGCGACGGCTTCCTTCGCGGCCTTCGCGATCGCGTCGGGGCTCATGTCGCTCGTCGCGGCGAAGCCCCAGGTGCCGTTGGCGATGACGCGGATGCCGACGCCGCTCGATTCCGTGTTGACGACGTTCTGCACCTTGTCTTCGCGCGTGATGACGAACTGGCGCAGGTAGCGGCCGATGCGCACGTCGCAGTAGCTCGCGCCGCCCGATTTCGCCGCGTTGAGCGCGATGTCGGCGAACTTCTTCTTGGTCGCGACGTCGATCCTGGTCAGCAAGGCCTCGGCCGCGATCACGCGGCCGTGCATCGCCGGCAGCAGCAGGCTGCCGAGGCCGATGCCGGTCATCTTGAGGAAGTCACGCCTTTCCATCTGTCTCCTCCGGGTTCGTTCGCCGCGTACGCGCGTCGGTCGATCTTGTCGGAAGCACGACGGGGTTGATACGTGCCAAACGGCATGGCCTCGCGGCGCCGCCGGGGCCCGCCGCGCGACGACGACGGGGACCGCCGGCGCGCCTTGCTAGACTTGCGCCATGGAAATCTCCAAGACCTTCCGCATCGAAGCCGCGCATCGCCTGCCGAACGTGCCCGCAGGCCACAAATGCAGCCGCCTGCACGGCCACTCGTTCGCCGTCGCGATCCACGTGAGCGGCCCGCTCGACCCCGAACTCGGCTGGGTCATGGACTACGCCGACATCAAGGCCGCGTTCGCGCCGGTGTTCGAGGCGCTCGACCACCGCTACCTCAACGAGGTGCCCGGCCTCGAGAACCCGACCAGCGAACGGCTCGCGCGCTGGATCTGGGAGCGGCTCGCGCCGCGCCTGCCGCTGCTGTCGAAGGTCGTCGTCAACGAGACCTGCACGACCGCGTGCGAGTACCGCGGCGACGACGGTCATCCCGCAGCGCCGCAATAAGCCCAGGCCCACCTAATTCACTGAATTGAAAGAAAACGGCCGGATGATTGCCGGTCTGCAGGTAGATTCGATCGCCGCACTTGTTGCAACGCAACAAAAAGCCTGCTAGGATGCCGTTCAACACTCCTCCCATACCGCAGAGGTATCGAACATGTTCGAGCAGATCAATACGCAGTCCCTTTCGCTCGGCAAGAGCTATGCCGATGCCTTCGTCAAGGCGCAGGGCCTGGCCCTGGCCGGTTTCGAGCGCATCACCGAGTTGAACCTCAAGACCTTCGAAGACCGCGTCAAGGCGTCGGTCGAGTTCTGGACCGAAGCCGCCGAAGTGCGCGACTTCGAAGCCGCCAAGGCGATCTCGGCCAAGGGCGTCCAGCTCGCGAAGGAAAGCGCCGAGAAGCTCTATGCGAACAGCCAGGAAGTCCTCGGCGTGTCGCTGAAGACCTCGGAAGCGATCGGTTCGCTCGCCAAGACCTCGTTCGAGACGGTCAACGAGACGATGACCGACACGTTGAACAAGACGGTCAAGGCGGCCAAGAAGGCCGGCTGATCGGGCAAGTCCCCAGAAGACGCCGCCGCTACTCCCCTTGGCGCGGCGTCGACCTCGAAAGGCCGGGCTCTCTCCCGGCCTTTCTTTTTTTCGCGCGGCCTGCGTTCCGCCCTGGATTCGCGGCGCCGGAAGCGCTCCGCTGCGCTGCGACAAGATGTCGCGCCACGCTGATCGCGGCGATGCCCGCCCCGATATTCCTCACGCGCACGTCGAAGCGCGGCCTGGCGCTTCGGGTCGGGCCACCTGCCGAGGCAGCGCGGTACGCACGATGGGCATCGCCACCCTCCAGCAAAAACAAGCGCTTGCGGCCGGAAAGCGGCCGCCCGGAGGCGCTCTGCTGGAAGCCCGCGACGGCCACACAGGCTCGGCGGCCCGCCCGGATCGCGCCGCCGCGGGACGCACCGGCATTCCTGTTTTTGATTGCGGCGTATGCGCGCCGCTTGATAAACTGCGCGGCCTTTTGGAGAGGTGGAGCGCGCCGGGAACGCGCGCCGCGACGAACCTCCACCGGCGGGAGCTCCCAGTGCGCAATTCCATCGCCCACGGCTGGCGCGTGGTTCTGCGCATGACCGTCCTGCAGCTCGGATGCGCTGCGCTGATCGCAGCCACCGCGCTGTTTGTGGCCGGCGAGCGTGAAGCCATGGCGGCACTCGTCGGTGGCACACTGAGCGCAGTCGCGTGGGCAGCCTCCGGCGCGCGCGCGCTGTCGGGCTCTCCCGCAGGTGGCGGTGGTGCGGTGCTCGCGCGGTTGATCGGCGCCATCCTCCTCAAATGGTTGATCGTCTGTGGCGGCTTGTGGATCGCCCTGGCGCAATGGCGGCTCCCGCCGATGATGTTGATCGCCGGATTCGGCGTGGCACTCGTCGCAGGCGTTTCGGGTTTGGCTTTCGAGGATCGAGATCGTGAGTAGCGCGGAAGGCGGACTGACCGAGTACATCCAGCACCACCTCACCCACCTCACGCCGCACGTGAGCGAAGGCGGGTTCTGGTCGTTCCACATGGATTCCCTGTTCGTCTCGCTGGTTCTCGGCGTGCTGTTCGTGCTGTGGTTCTGGGCGAAGGCGCGCAAGGCCTCGTCCGGCGTGCCCTCCAAGGGCCAGGCGTTCGTCGAGATGATCGTGTTGTTCGTCGACGGGCAGGTCAAGGACGTCTTCCACGGCGACCGTCGATTCCTCGCTCCGCTCGCGCTGACCATATTCATGTGGGTCTTTTTCATGAACGCGATGGACCTGCTGCCGCTCGACCTGCTGCCGTGGATCGCCGCGAAGTTCGGCTTCGGCCATTTCCGCGCGGTTCCGACCGCCGACGTGAACATGACCTTCGCGATGTCGCTGACCGTGTTCCTGCTGATCATCTTCTACAGCTTCAAGGCGAAGGGCTTCGGCGGCTACATGCACGAGCTGTTCACGGCCCCGTTCGGCAAGTGGTTCGCGCCGGCCAACGTCGCGCTCAACATCGTCGAGCTCGTGTCCAAGCCGGTCAGCCTCGCGATGCGACTGTTCGGCAACATGTACGCCGGCGAACTCGTGTTCATGCTCATCGCCGGCCTGCTCGGCGCCGGCAGCTGGCTATTCTTCGGCCTCGGCATCGTCGGCTATGCCGCGTGGGGAATTTTCCACATCCTCATCATCACGCTGCAGGCGTTCATCTTCATGGTGTTGACCATCGTGTACATCTCGATGGCCCACGACAGCCACTGATTTTTAGTTAGCAGTTGCACCGTTCGTTCATTCTCAGGAGTCAGTCATGGAACAGTTCGTCGCCCTCATTCAGGCCTACTCGGCTCTCGGCATCGGCATCATCATCGGCCTCGGCGCGATCGGCGCATGCATCGGCATCGGCATCATGGGTTCGAAGTTCCTCGAGTCGGCCGCCCGCCAGCCGGAGCTCGTCCCGATGCTGCAGGTCCGCATGTTCCTGCTCGCCGGCCTGATCGACGCGGCGTTCCTGATCGGTGTCGCGCTGGCGATGTACTTCGCGGTCGCCAACCCGCTGCTGTCGGCGCTCAAGGCGGGCTGACCCCGCCACTGCCGGAACGATCGTGCGGGCGGCACCCACCGCCCGCTCCCGCAATGAGCAGGTAGCGCACTCATGGAATTCAACGCCACACTCATCGGCGAGATCATCGCGTTCGCGGTGCTCATCGCCTTCACGGTCAAATTCATCTGGCCGCCGCTGCTGAACGCCATCGAAGAGCGCCAGGCGAAGATCGCGGAAGGCCTCTCGCAGGCGGAGAAGGCGCGCAAGGAGCTCGCCGATGCCGACGCGCGCGTCGCCGACGAGATCCGGAAGGCGCGCGCGGAAGCGGCGCAGATCGTCGACAAGGCGCATCAGCAGGCCGCGCAGATCGTCGACAAGGCGCGCCAGGACGCGATCGTCGAGGCGACCAAGCAGAAGGCGATCGCCGCCGCAGACATCGAGGCGCAGGCGCACAAGGCGCGCGAGGAACTGCGCGGCAAGGTCGCCGCGCTCGCGGTCGCCGGCGCCGAGAAGATCCTCAAGCGCGAGATCGACGCGAACGCGCACAAGTCGCTGATCGACCAGCTCGTCACCGAGATCTGACCGATGTCGACCGCCCTCACCTTCGCCCGTCCGTACGCACGCGCCGCCTTCGAGCTCGCGCGCGCGAACAATGCCCTCGGCGCGTGGGCCGGCAAGCTCGCGTTCGCGGCGCAGGTCGCGGCCGACCCGCGCGTCGCCGCGCTGTTCGGCGATCCGCGCGTCGCGCAGGCCGACCTCGCCGCGCTGGTCACGCCGGAAGGCGAAGCGGCGGATTCGCCGTTCGCCGCCTTCGTGCGCCTGCTCGCCGAGAACCGCCGCCTGCCGGTGCTGCCGGAAATCGGCGCGCTGTTCGAGGAGCTCAAGCAGGAAGCCGAGCGCGTGCTCAAGGTGAACGTGCGCTCGGCGACGCCGATCGACGCGAACGAGACCGCCAAGCTGAAGGACGCGCTCAAGCGCCGCTTCGGCCGCGACATCGAGATCGAGCAGTCGATCGACGCCGACGTGCTCGGCGGCGCGGTGATCGACGCCGGCGACGTCGTCATCGACGGCTCCGTGCGCGGCCGTCTCGCGCGCCTGGGGCAAGCCCTCACGCAGTAGGAAATCCGGCCTGCCGGCCGCAATGCCGGCAGACCGTCGTTTGCACAACGACGTCGGAAGTCAAACGTCGACGATCGAATCGAAGCAGCACTCGAACCGATCCGCGACGTTTGACTTTTGACCCCTTGGAACCGTCGCTCGTCGACGAGAGCAGGAACCACAGACCATGGCTACGACGATCAACCCGTCCGAAATCAGCGAGCTCATCAAGAGCCGCATCGAGAAGTTCAAGCTGTCCGCGGAAGCGCGCAACGAAGGCACGCTGACCGGCGTGTCGGACGGCATCGTGCGCATCCACGGCCTCAACGACGTGATGTCGGGCGAGATGGTCGAGCTGCCGGGCAACACGTACGCGCTCGCGCTCAATCTCGAGCGCGACTCGGTCGGCGCGGTCGTGCTCGGCGACTACGAGCACCTGCGCGAAGGCGACGTCGCCAAGACGACCGGCCGCATCCTCGAGGTGCCGGTCGGTCGCGAATTGCTCGGCCGCGTCGTCAATGCGCTCGGCGAGCCGATCGACGGCAAGGGTCCGATCGGCGCCAAGCAGACCTCGCCGATCGAGAAGGTCGCGCCGGGCGTGATCTGGCGCAAGTCCGTCGACCAGCCGGTGCAGACCGGCTACAAGTCGGTCGACTCGATGATCCCGATCGGCCGCGGCCAGCGCGAGCTGATCATCGGCGACCGCCAGACCGGCAAGACCGCGCTCGCCGTCGACGCGATCATCAACCAGAAGAATTCGGGCATCAAATGCATCTACGTCGCGATCGGCCAGAAGCAGTCGTCGATCGCCAACGTCGTGCGCAAGCTCGAGGAGCATGACGCGCTCAAGCACACGATCATCGTGGTCGCTTCCGCTTCCGAATCGGCCGCGATGCAGTACATCGCGCCGTACTCCGGCTGCGCGATGGGCGAGTTCTTCCGCGACAACGGCGAAGACGCGCTCATCATCTACGACGACCTCACCAAGCAGGCGTGGGCGTATCGCCAGATCTCGCTGCTGCTGAAGCGCCCGCCGGGCCGCGAAGCGTACCCGGGCGACGTGTTCTACCTGCACAGCCGCCTGCTCGAGCGCGCCGCGCGCGTCAACGAGGAATACGTCGAGAAGCACACCAACGGTGCCGTCAAGGGCAAGACCGGCTCGCTCACCGCGCTGCCGATCATCGAGACGCAGGCCGGCGACGTGTCCGCGTTCGTGCCGACCAACGTGATCTCGATCACCGACGGCCAGATCTTCCTCGAAACCGACCTGTTCAACGCGGGCATCCGCCCGGCGGTCAACGCCGGCATCTCGGTGTCGCGCGTCGGCGGCGCGGCGCAGACCAAGATCGTCAAGAAGCTGTCGGGCGGCGTGAAGCTCGCGCTGGCGCAGTTCCGCGAACTCGCCGCGTTCGCGCAGTTCGCCTCCGACCTCGACGCGGCGACGCGTGCGCAGCTCGAGCGTGGCCAGCGCGTCACCGAGCTCATGAAGCAGAAGCAGTACGCGCCGCTGTCGATCGCCGAGCTCGCGCTGTCGGTGTACGCGGCCGAAAAGGGCTTCCTCGACGACCTGCCGCTGAACAAGGTGCTGCCGTTCGAAGCCGCGCTGCACGCGCACTTCCACAGCAACTACGGCGACCTCATGAAGAAGATCGTCGAGACCGGTGACTGGAACAACGACATCGAGGCCGCGTTCAAGAAGGGCCTGGAAGAGTTCAAGAAGACGGGAAGCTGGTAAGCCGTGATTCGAGATTCGGGATTCGGGATTCGGAAAGGCGACCTGCCTGCCGAACCCCGGATGCCGGTTTCTCCAATCCCGAATCCCGCATCACCCATCCCGTCGAGCGAGCGTAGCGAGCGAGAACAATGGCAGGCGCAAGAGAAATCCGCACGAAGATCAAGAGCGTCGCGAACACGCGCAAGGTTACGCGCGCGCTCGAGATGGTTTCGGCCTCGAAGATCCGCAAGGCTCAGGACCTCATGAAGGCCTCGCGTCCGTACGCGCGCCTGATGCGCCAGGTCATCGGCCACATCGCGCACGCGAACGTCGAGTTCCAGCATCCGTTCCTGGTCGCGCGCAAGGACGTCAAGCGCGTCGGCTACGTGATCGTGTCGACCGACCGCGGTCTCTGCGGCGGCCTCAATTCGAACATGTTCCGCAAGCTGCTGATCGATATCCGCGGCTGGCAGGACAAGGGCGTCGAGGTCGACGTCGTCTGCATCGGCCAGAAGGCGACGCAGTTCTTCCGCCGCCTCAAGGTCAACATGCTCGGCTCGGTCACGCATCTCGGCGAGAAGCCGCAGGTCGCGCAGCTGATCGGCGTGATCAAGGTCGTGCTCGACGCCTACACCGAAGGCCGCATCGACCGCCTGCACCTCGCCTACAACGACTTCGTCAACACGATGACGCAGAAGGCGACGGTCGACACGCTGCTGCCGCTGCCGCCCTCGCCGGAGCTGCAGACCGCGCACGCGTGGGACTACATCTACGAACCCGACGCCGCCTCCGTGCTCGAGCACGTGCTGACGCGCTACATCGAGTCGCTCGTCTACCAGTCCGTGCTCGAGAATCTCGCCAGCGAGCACGCCGCGCGCATGGTCGCGATGAAGAGCGCATCGGACAACGCGACCAAGGCGATCGGTTCGCTCACGCTCGTCTACAACAAGGCGCGCCAGGCGGCGATCACGCAGGAGATTTCGGAGATCGTCGGCGGTGCGGCGGCGGTTTGAGAAGCCGGGATTGGAGATTCGGGATTCGGGATCGATGAAGGCATGCTGACGGCTTTCTCGAATCTCCAATCCCGAATCCCCAATCCCGATACGAAACACACAAGCAATTCAGTGGAGTCACCACAATGAGCCAGGGCAAAGTCGTACAGATCATCGGCGCCGTCGTCGACGTCGAATTCCCGCGCGAGTCCGTGCCGAAAGTGTACGACGCGCTTAAGGTCGAAGGCACCGCTTCGCCGATCACGCTCGAGGTGCAGCAGCAGCTCGGCGACGGCGTCGTGCGCACGATCGCGCTCGGTTCGACCGACGGCCTCAAGCGCGGACTGGTCGCGATGAACACCGGCGCGGGCATCAAGGTGCCCGTCGGCAAGGCGACGCTCGGCCGCATCATGGACGTGCTCGGCAACCCGATCGACGAAGCCGGCCCGATCGGCGAGAAGGAGCAGTGGGAAATCCATCGCGCGGCGCCGTCGTACGACGAGCAGGCCGCGGCGAGCGACCTGCTGGAGACCGGCATCAAGGTCATCGACCTCGTCTGTCCGTTCGCCAAGGGCGGCAAGGTCGGCCTGTTCGGCGGCGCCGGCGTCGGCAAGACCGTCAACATGCTCGAACTCATCAACAACATCGCGACCCAGCACTCGGGCCTGTCGGTGTTCGCCGGCGTCGGCGAGCGTACGCGCGAAGGCAACGACTTCTACCACGAGATGATCGAAGCGGGCGTCGTCAAGCTCGACGACAAGACCCAGTCGAAGGTCGCGATGGTGTACGGCCAGATGAACGAGCCGCCGGGCAACCGCCTGCGCGTCGCGCTGACCGGCCTGACCATGGCCGAGTACTTCCGCGATGAGAAGGACGCCAGCGGCAAGGGCCGCGACGTGCTGTTCTTCGTCGACAACATCTACCGCTACACGCTCGCGGGCACGGAAGTGTCGGCGCTGCTCGGCCGCATGCCGTCGGCGGTGGGCTACCAGCCGACGCTCGCCGAGGAGATGGGCGTCCTGCAGGAACGCATCACCTCGACCAAGACCGGCTCGATCACGTCGATCCAGGCCGTGTACGTCCCGGCCGACGATTACACCGACCCGTCGCCCGCGACGACGTTCGCGCACCTCGATTCGACCGTCGCGCTGTCGCGCGACATCGCCTCGCTCGGCATCTACCCCGCGGTGGACCCGCTCGCGTCGACGAGCCGCCAGCTCGATCCGCTCGTGATCGGCCAGGAGCACTACGACGTCGCACGCCGCGTGCAGGGCACGCTGCAGCGCTACAAGGAACTGAAGGACATCATCGCGATCCTTGGCATGGACGAGCTCAGCGAAGACGACCGCAACACGGTCTATCGCGCGCGCAAGATCGAGCGCTTCTTCTCGCAGCCGTTCACGGTCGCGCAGGTGTTCACCGGCGCGCCGGGCAAGTACGTCACGCTGAAGGAGACCATCCGCGGCTTCAAGATGATCTGCGACGGCGAGTGCGACCACCTGCCGGAGCAGGCGTTCTACATGATCGGCGGCATCGACGAAGCGTTCGAGAAGGCCAAGGCGATGGAGAAGAAGGCCGCCTGAGGCCGGGATTCGGGATTTGGGATGGGTGATTCGAAAGAGCCGTCAGGCGGCGCCGCAGAGCGGGGGCCGCCTTTGACGGATCACGCATCACGAATCTCCAATCACGTCGATCGAACGAAACGAGAGGGACCATGAGCACAATCCGCTGCGACATCGTCAGCGCCGAGGAAGAGATCTTCCACGGCCAGGCGCAGATGGTCATCGCGACCGGCGAAATGGGCGAGCTCGGCATTGCGCCGCGCCACGCGCCGCTGATCACGCGCCTCAAGCCGGGCCAGGTGCGCGTGCAGCTCGAGAACGGCGAGGAACAGTTCTTCTACGTCTCCGGCGGCATCCTCGAAGTACAGCCGCAGGTCGTTACCGTGCTCGCCGACACCGCGATCCGCGCCAAGGATCTCGACGAAGCCGCCGCGCGCGCCGCGAAGGACGAGGCCGAACGCGCGCTCGCGAACCGCACGGACGCCCTCGAGGTCGCGCAGGCGCAGGCCCAACTCGCCCAGGCGCTGGCGCAGCTGCAGGCGCTCGAACGACTGCGTCGCTCCCTCAAGCATTGATTCGTGCGATCCGTCCTGGATCGCTCGGTCAAGTTTGGTCGTTGGAGCGTGCCGGGAGCGTTCGTTCCGCGCCGCTCCACGAGGCGCCATCCATCGCCGCGCTTCCGGAGTGCAGCGGTGACGCGGCGGGAGCCGGCCTTCTGTCTGGAACGCGGTGGCACTCGGGCCCGGTCGGGGCGTGACCGCCCTCTCGCATGCGGGCGCCGTTGATAACGAGCGCATCACATCGGCCGTGCCGGTACCGTGGCAGTATCGCGACGCTGCTCGAACGACCACCATGCGCCGCGCCCTCCGCCGACTCCTTCCCGCCCTGCTGCTGCCGTGCCTCGCGCACGCGCAGAACGCATCGACGTTCGCCGCCCTAGAGGGCTACGGCACGATCGCCGCCGGCGGCGTCGTCGCGACCGTGACCGGCGATGCGAACCGCAACGCCTCCGCGCAGCTCGAATGGCGCGAACAGGGCGCGCCCGCCTGGCGCGCGGGCCATCCGCTCGTGCGCGTCGACGCGACGCATTTCCTCGGCAGCCTGTTCTGGCTCGATGCGGGCCACGCTTACGACGTGCGCGTGACGCTCGCGGACCCCGACGGCGTCGGCGCGGTGCCGACCCGAACGGCCAGCGTCGCCACGCGCGCGGAACCTCCCGCGTTCGTTCCCGCGCGCACGCTCTACGTCGCGCCCACCGGCTCCGACGCCCACGACGGCACGAGCCCGGCGCAGGCGCTCGAGACGATCCAGCGCGCCGCGGATCTCGCGCGTCCGGGGGACCTCGTCTCGGTCGCGGCGGGTGTCTATCGCGAGAGCGTCGACGTGCCGCTCGCGGGCAGCGCGAGCCAGCCGATCGTGTTCCGCGGGGCGCCGGGCGCCATCCTCGACGGCGCCGATGCCGCGATCGCCGCGGGCGCGGCCTGGACCAATGCGGGCAACGGCGTATGGTCGCGTGCGACCGGGTTCGCGACCGCGCTCGTCGTCAGCGACCAAGGCCGGCTGTTCCCGTACGCGAGCCTCGCAGCGCTGCGCACGCTGTCGTCGGGCGCACCGGGTGGTTTCTATTTCGACGGCTCGACCGTATCGGTGAAGTTCAGCGACGGCTCGACGCCCGCGCAGCGCCATCTCGACGTCGCGCGCCTGCCCGCAGGCTTCGTCGTCGACGGCCTGCATCACGTGCGCATCGAGAACTTCGAGATCCGCCACTACGGCAGCGACGAATACGGCAAAGGCGTCTACCTGCGCTACGCGAGCGACAACGTCGTCTCCGGCAACCGGCTGCACGAGAACGCGGCGACCGGCGTCTGGGTCAAGGGCGGCGACC
>DASTSE010000270.1:0-12000 GCA_035760865.1 Dokdonella sp. | reverse complement strand
TAGAGCGTTTTCGGACGAATCCCGGCCGTCCCTCGCATTGATCGCGAGGTTGAGCAATGCGCTGTCGATCTCGCCGGGGTCCGCGCTGGTGTGCCAGAGTCCCGTGCCGAGACTCACGTCGAGCTGGATCCGTTCGCCCATCGTGCGTGCGAGCACCTGGGCCGTCTCTTCGACGCGCGCGTTGATGTCGACGACCTGCGCGGCCACCGGCCGCCGGCGCGACAGCGACAGCAGGCGCCGATTGAAGCTGCTGCCCACCTGCACGGCGTCGAGCGCCCGTCGGATCGCCGTGCGCGCCACCACATCCTGGATCTCGCCTTCCGCGAGTTCGAGATTGCCGGATATCACCGCGAGCAGGTTGTTGAGATCGTGCGATACGCCACTCGCGAGCTGGCCGACCGCTTCGAGCCGCTGTGCGGTCGCGAGCGCCTGCTCGTGCAACTTGCGCTGCGTGATGTCGCGCAGGATGCCGGTGAAGAAGCGCCGGCCGCTGCCGTCGCGCCACTCCGCCACTGCGAGGTCGATCGGGAACAGCGAGCCGTTCTTGCGCACGCCCTGCACCTCGCGGCCGATGCCGATGATCTTGCGAATGCCCGTGCGCACGTAGTTGTCGAGGTAGGTGTCGTGCGCGTCGCGTTGGACCGGCGGCATCAGCATCTTGACGTTGCGGCCGAGCAATTCCTCCGCGCTGTAGCCGAACGTCTTCCTTGCCGCGAGGTTGGCCGCCTGGATGATGCCGTGCTCGTCGATGACCACGATGCTGTCGACCGCGGTATCGATGATCGAGCGAAGCTGCGCGGCGCTCGCGAGCAGCTCGTCCTCCGTCTGGCGCCGCTTCGAGATGTCGAGGACGATGCCGTTGATGCGCAGCAGCTCGCCGCGGGAGCCGCGTTCGGCACGCCCGTGCGTGTGCAGCCAGCGCGCGCCGTCGCCTTCGCCGTGCACGGTGCGACCGAACGTGAAGTCCCATTCGTCTTCGCCCGGCGTCGCGCGCATCCGGGCGAGCCGTGCGCGCGCTTGCGCGCAGCAGGCCGCGTCGATGCCGAGCGTGTCGACCGCGGCGCGATGGTCCGTGTCCGCGAGGCCGGCCATCCCTGAAGCGCGCGGACCGAGCGTGACGAGGCCGCTCACGGCGTCGAAGCTCCAGGTGCCCGCACCCGATGCGCTCAGGGCGAGGTCGAGGCTGCGCTGGCCCGATCGCAACGTCTCGATCTCGTCCCAATGCTCGATGAAGGCCGCCGCAAGACGCGAGTAGAGGTCGAGCTGCGCGGCTTCGGAAGCGTCGAGCGTGCGTGGCACGCCATAGTGCGTCGACAGCATGCCCAGGGGACTGCCGTCCCAGCGCTTCAGCGGCGTCGACTGCACCGCGCGCACGCCGGCCTCAGCCATGACGGCCCGATGCGTCGAAAAGTGCGGGTCCGCTTCGACGTCTTCGACGACGACCCGCTCGCCGCTCGCGAGCGCGCGCCCGCAGGCGCTGCCCCCGTCCGCGGTCACGGTCGCGAACGCATCGAGGAATGCGCGATCGAAGCCGCGCTGGGCGAGGATGTGCAATGCGCCGGACACCCGATCGTACAACTGGATGTTGCCGCGGTCGGCGCCCGCGATCTCGATCGCCGCGCCGAGGATCTCCTGCAGCCCGACATGGAGATCGCGTGCCTGGAACAGGCGCGAGCCGAGCTGGTCGAGCTTTTCGAGCACCCTGTTCTGCACTGCGAGCGCCGACGTCTTCGCGGCGAGCGCGAGCACCGCTTCGACGCGCTCGGTCACATCGACGAGGGAGACGACCGGCCGATTCGGCGACGCCCCGCTGCGCGCCGCGGATATGGATGCGCGCAGCCGCAGGATCGTGGCGTCGTTGCGCACGAAGCGGCACAGGACCTCCACCGGACCCGCGGCGCCGTCGCACACGCGTTCGAGGCGTTCCGCGAGCATCGCCCGGTCGTCCGCGTGCGCCCACTGCAGCAGCGACTGGCCGATCAATCCATCGCCGTCGGCGTCACCGAACAAGCGCGCGGCCTGCGCATTCGCGCGCTCGACCACGAACGCCGGCCCGAGCATGACGATGCCGTGGGCGCCGTTGTCGAACAGCGCATGAAAGATGGCCTCGTCCTGCTCGAGCATCCGGAGCCCAGGAACGTGTGCACGTGACGGCCCGCCTTCCTGCGCGTGGCAGGGAAAATCGCGGGACTGGTGGCCTGGATGGTTTGGACGTATCGGCCTGTTGCGCGTCGGGCGAATTCGATCCGAAAGGCGCGGGGCGCGACGTGCGCCGGCGCGCGGGGATCGACGGTCAGGGTCGTGCCCGCTGAATACTAATCCACTTTACATCCGCGGAATCGACGAATCAATGTCGAGAGCCCGCCGCTCCGTGACCGGCCGGCACGGTACTTGCTGTGCAGTTTCGCGGACCTTGACCAGGATCAAGGGCGGCCGCGTCGAATCGGGCATAGTGCCGAGTACAGAGGAGTTCGCCATGAAGCCGGCCCCGCCTCCGCCCCACGCCCTGCTCGACACGATCTGGACCGAACCGTTGCGCGATGGACTCGTCGTGCAGATCCGGCCGCTGCTGCCGCAGGACGAGGGACACGAGCGCGCATTCCTCACGCGGCTGCCGCAGGATAGCCTCGCGCGCCGCTTCGTCGCGCTGGTCAAGCCGATCGACGACGCCGTGGTGCGCGAACTCACGAGCCCCGACCCCGAATGCGAGGCGACCATTGGCGCGTTCGTCCCCGCTGGCGGTGGCGAGATCGAGGTGGGCGCGGCGAGCTACGCGGTGCGACCCGACGGCGTCCACTGCGACTGCACGGTGACGGTCGATCCCGACTGGCAGAAGCTCGGCGTGGGCCGCGCGCTCATGAAGCGCCTCATCGCGATCGCGCGCGAGCATGGCGTCCACCGCATGTACGCGACGACCGAACACCACGCCGGTACGCACGCGCTCGGCGAGCACCTCGGGTTCCATGCCCGTCCGGACCCCGAAGACCCGCTCGTCACGACGTACGAACTCGTGCTCAGGTAAGGCCCGTTTCGCCGTTGCCGTGTACCGCGGCGCGGTCCGCGCATGCGGACGACGCCTACTCGACCACGAACGTCACGCGCATGCACACGCGCCATTCCTCGATGTCGCCATCCGGCGTCGTGACGACCTTGGTTTCGCTGATCCAGGCGCCACGAACGTTGCCGATCGTCTCGGCCACCTTCGACAGGCCCGTGCGCACGGCGTCCTCGAAGCTCTTGTTCGAACCTGCATTGATCTCGATGACCTTGGCGACGTTGTTCATGGCCTAGCTCCGATGGATGCGCCGATGGATGGATGCGCCGACGATCAGGCGACAGCGAGCGCGCTGTCGGCCCGCTCCGGATCGAACTCGCCGAACAGCCGGCGCTGCAGTTCAAGCCAGTCGGCGAGCGTCTCCTGTGCAAATCCCGCCTGCGCGCACGCGAACTCGAGCGGCGAAGCGCACGTCGCGAGGCGCGCGAACGCACGGGCGTCCTTGACCCCGCGCGCGGCGACGAAACGCGCCCAGTCGGCCTGCATTCCGGCGGCATTGACGAACCATGCGGACCAGAGGCCGATGGGCGTCTGGATCGTCGCTGCGGTTGCGAAGTCCTCGTCTGACATGGCGCTCGTGCCCGATCGAATGCGTAGTTGAGCGTAGACGCGGGCGCCCGCGCGCGAATTGATCGACGTCAATTCGCTTCGGCGCGGACCGGATTGACGTGCATCAAGCGTCCGGCCGCCACCGGCGCTAGCGTCGCGGCAGCGATGCAAGGATTCGCCATGGCGCTCTCGAGACGACGGCCGGCCGGTCGCGGGGCCACCACGACGGCCCGCTCATGCGCGCCGATCTGAGCCGGTGGCGTCGAGCCCGCGGCGACGCACGGCGCGCGGCGCAGGTCACCGCGCGGGAGGCCGCGTCGACGACCGCGGAAGAACTGCATCGACGGCTGGAAGCGGAGGTGGGCGGTCTCGGCGCGGCCGAGGCCGCGCGGCGGCGCGACCGCTACGGCGCCAACGAGCCCGTATCGATGTCGAGCGGCGGCGCATGGCGGTCGCTGCTCGAGCAGGCGGGCAACCCGCTCGTACTCATGCTCCTCGCCGCCGCAGTCGTGTCCGGCTTCCTGCGCGATCTCGTCGGCGCATCCCTGATCGCGCTGATGGTGGTGCTCAGCATCCTGCTCAACACCGTGATCGGCGCACGCTCGCAGCGCGCGGCCGCACGCCTGCGCGAGCGGGTGACGCCATCGGCGATGGCCCTGCGCGACGGCGCCTGGATCGACGTGCCACGCTCGACGCTCGTGCCGGGCGACAGGATCCGCTTGTGCGCCGGCGACCGCGTGCCGGCCGATGCGCGCGTCGTCGCCGGACGCGTGCACGTGCAGCAAGCCGCGCTCACGGGCGAATCGGTGCCCGCCGAGAAGTATCCCGCCGATGGCGCGTCGAACGCGGCGCACGACGCCAACGCGCCGCAGCTCGTATTCCTCGGCACGTCGGTCGTGGCCGGCTCGGCCGAAGCGTTGGTCTTCGCGACCGGTCGCGCCACCGCATTCGGCGACGTCGCCGAAGCGCTGACGCAGAGGCCGCCGCCGACCGAGTTCGAGCAGGGGCTGGCGACGTTCGCGCGCATGATCATGCGCACCGTGCTGCTCCTGCTGCTGTTCGTGCTTCTCGCCACGCTCGCGCTCGGGCGGCCGCCGCTGCAGTCGCTGTTGTTCGCGCTCGCGCTCGCGGTCGGACTCACGCCCGAATTCATGCCCGTGATCACGACCGTCACGCTCGCCCGCGGAGCGGTGCGCATGGCGGCGCGCAACGTGATCGTCAAGCACCTCGCGGCGATCGAGGACTTCGGCAGCATGACGGTACTGCTCAGCGACAAGACCGGCACGCTGACGACGGGCGACCTGTCGGTCGTCGCCAGTACCGATCCGTTCGGGCAGCCCTCCGACGCCGCGATCAGGCTCGCGGCGATCAACAGCCGCTTCGAGACCGGGATACGCAGCCCGCTCGATGCCGCGCTGCTGCGCGACCCGCGTTGCGCGTCGGCGGGTCATCGGAAGGTCGACGAGGTTCCGTTCGATTTCGAGCGCCGCCGCTCCAGCGTCGTCGTCGAATCGGACGGCGACCGCGTCATCGTCGTCAAGGGGGCGCCGGAAGCGATCCTGCCGTGGTGCAGCCGCATCGCCGACGATGCGCTCGAGCGCACGTTCGACGACGCCGCGCGCGCGCGCTGCGCGCGCGCGTACGAGGCCTTCGGCGAACAGGGGCAGCGCGTGCTCGCCGCCGCGCGGCGACGCGTCGACGTGCAGGATCGCTACTCGGCCGCGGACGAATGCGACCTCGTCCTCGTCGGCTTCGTCGCATTCGCCGACCCGCTCGTCGACGGCGTCGCCGCGTCGCTGCGTTCGCTCGCCGCGGACGGCATCGTCGTCAAGATCCTCACGGGCGACAACGCGAGTGTCGCCCGCAGCGTCTGCGCGCAGGCGGGCATCGACGTCGCGGACGCCGCGGACGGAGACGTCGTCGACGACGCCAGCGACGTCGCGCTCGGATTGCTCGCCGAACGCGCGAGCCTGTTCGCGCGCGTTTCGCCGGCGCAGAAGCTGCGCATCGTGCTCGCGCTCAAGGCGCGTGGGCACGTCGTCGGATTCCTCGGCGACGGCGTCAACGACGCGCCTTCGCTGCACGCGGCCGACGTCGGCATCTCGGTCATGAACGCCGTCGATGTCGCGCGCGACGCCGCCGACATCGTGCTCGGCAGTCGCGACCTCGCGCTCCTGCACGAGGGCGTGCTGCAGGGACGGCGCGCGTTCGCGAACGTCATGAAGTACCTCATGATGGAAACGAGCTCGAACTTCGGCAACATGCTCAGCATGGCGGCGGCCGCGGCCTTCCTGCCGTTCCTGCCGATGCTGCCGACCCAGATCCTGCTCAACAACCTGCTGTACGACCTGTCGCAGACGATGATCCCGAGCGACCACGTCGACGCCGACCAGATCCGCGGGCCGCAGCGCTGGAACGTCGCCGCGATACGCCGGTTCATGTTCCTGATCGGCCCGGTGAGCACGCTGTACGATTTCCTGACCTTCTTCGCGCTCCTGCATTGGCTTCGCGCCGGCGAAGCCCTCTTCCACACCGGCTGGTTCGTCGAATCGCTGGCGACGCAGACGTTCGTGCTGTTCGTGATCCGCACCCGCCACAACCCGCTGCGCAGCCTGCCCAGCCTGCCGCTCGCCGCGGCCGCGTTCGCGGTCGTCGCGGTGGCGCTGCTGCTGCCCCTGTCGCCGTTCGCCGACGACCTCGGCTTCGTGCCGTTACCGGCGCCGTTCTACGCGTTCCTCGCCGGCGCCACCGCGACCTATCTCGCGCTCGTGCAATGGGCGAAGCAGATCCTCTCGCGCTTTCCGGACCCGGCGCCGTCGTGAACCGCCGCGCGGGCCGGGGCGCGCTTGGTGAACAAGGGCGCGCAAGGATTGATCTGCATCAATGCACCGAAGACCCCCGCGCGTATCGTGAAGTGCCCCTGTGGGGGTCATGACCATCCATCCCAGATGCGAGGAGACCCATCATGAGTTCACTGACACGCTGGAATCCCTTCAAGCCACTGGCGCGCTTCGACGCGCCGAGCGATTTCGACGACCTGTTCCGCGGATTTCCGCTGCGGGCCGCGTGGCGCGATTTCGAGTTGCAGCCGGACATCCGCATCGACGTCAGCGAGGACGCCGGCAGCTACCGCGTGAAGGCGGAGATGCCCGGCGTCGACAAGAACGACATCGAGCTCTCGGTCGACGGCAACCAGGTGACGATCGGCGCCGAGGTCAAGCGCGACGTCGAACGCAAGGACGGCGAGACCGAGCTCTATGCCGAGCGCTACTACGGCAAGACGCGCCGCATGTTCTCGCTGCCGGGCGACGTCGACGGATCGAAGGTCGATGCGCGCTACGACAAGGGCGTGTTGTCGATCACGCTGCCGAAGAAGGCGAACGGCCAGAGCCGCAAGATCGCCATCAGCTGACCGCCGCATGCGACGGGGCGCCCGTCGGCGACCCGGCGCTCCGTCCCATGCCCACCGCACGGAGTCGTACCCGTGTTCAAGCGTATCCTTGTGCCCGTCGACGGCTCTCCCCTCTCGACCCGGGCGGCGCGCGCAGCGATCGCGCTTGCGGCGGAAACGGGAGCCCGGCTCGTCGCGTTCCATGCCGCGCCGACGTTTCGCACCTTCGCGTTCGAAGCGCCGATGCTCGCGGACACCGCGAGAAGCTATCGCGCCGCGTGCATCGTGCGCGCACGCAAGCTGCTCGGCGACGTGGCCGCGGATGCGCGGCGCGCGGGCGTCGACTGCGCCGAGGTGTACGTGTCGAGCGATCACCCCTACCTCGCGATCCTGCGCACCGCCAAGCGCAAGCACTGCGATCTCGTCCTGATGGCGTCGCACGGGCGCAAGGGGTTGCGCGGACTGCTGCTCGGCAGCGAGACGCAGAAGGTGTTGACGCACGGCAGCGTGCCCGTGCTCGTATATCGCTGATCCGGCGTCGCGAAACGCGACCGCTTCGACGCGCGCGATCGCCGCGCTCCGGGCATCGCATCCATTCGCGGCCGGCGCGCGTATCAAGGCCCGTGCAATACCGGAGCCGCTGCCCCTTGAACGCCTGTCGATGCGTATTGCTCGTCGCCGCTGCCGTCGCGAACTCCGGTCTGGCCGCCGAGCGCTACGAAGGGTATGCCTACGCGCTCGACGGCGAGCGACTGCTTTACCGCGAGACGCACTGGCTCTACGAGGGCGAGCGACCCGAGCGCCTCGTCGTCTACCGATGTCCCGACGGCTCGCCCTTCGCACGCAAGCGCGTCACCGACGTCGACCGCGCGCACGCGCCCGATTACGCGTTCAGCGACGCACGCGACGGCCACCGCGAGGGCGTTCGCTCGACGGCCGGGCGGCGCGACGTCTACTGGCAGGACCGCGACGGAACCGATCGCGTCGAGCGCTCGCTCGTGATCGATCCCGATACCGTGATCGACGCCGGCTTCGACGCCTACATCCGCGAGCACTGGGATGCGCTCGCCGCCGGCACGCCGCTGTCGGCGCGGCTGCTGCTGCCGAGCCGCCTCGGCACGATCGGGGTGCGCATCTCCGACGCCACGAGCCCGGCCGATCGGCGCATGGCGCTGCGCCGGATGAGCGTCCAGCTCGACGCATGGTACGCGTTCGCGCTGCCCTCGCTGTCCCTCGTCTACGATCGCGCGCGGAACCTGCGCGAGTTCCGCGGCGTCGGTCCGGTGCGCGACCGCCACGGGAGGAATCTCAGCGTGCTGATCCGGTTTCCGGCCGAACCGCTGCTGCAACCGGCGAGCCGCGACGAGGTCGAGGCGGCCGCGCGCGCACCGCTCGACGGCACATGCCGGTTGTGAAGGACGGTCGCGCTGCATCCGGCGGCCGCCATCGCGCGTAATCAAGGCACTGGAACGACGGACGATGGACCCATGAGCGAGACCCCTGCGCGAATCCCGGATGTACCGAAGGTCCGCTCCGTGCGCGCGTGGGTCGATTCGGGCAGCCGGCCCTGCGCGCCCGGAGCCGACGAGAGCCGGATCGACTGGGTCCGCGCCGTACCCTTCCTCGCCATGCAGGTTGCATGCGTCGGCGTGCTGTTCGTGGGCGTGTCCGCGGTCGCGCTGTGGACCGCGCTCGCACTCTACGCGGTGCGCATGTTCGCGATCACCGCGTTCTATCACCGCTACTTCGCCCATCGCACGTTCCGCGCGTCGCGCGCGGTCCAGTTCGGCTTCGCGCTGATCGCAGCGGCGAGCGCGCAGCGCGGTCCTCTGTGGTGGGCGGCCCATCACCGCGACCATCATCGACACGCGGACACCCATCTCGACCCGCACTCGCCCGGACTGCGCGGCTTCCTCTGGAGCCACATGGGCTGGTTCCTGACGCCGAAGGCGTTTCGCACCGACCTCGCGCGCATCGGCGACTTCGGCCGCTTCCCCGAGCTGCGCTGGCTCGATCGCTACGACGTCGCGGCGCCCATCCTGCTCGCACTCGCCCTCTATGTCGCCGGCGCGCTGCTGCAGGCGTTCGCGCCCGGCCTCGGCACGAGCGGCGCGCAGATGGTCGTCTGGGGCTTCTTCGTCTCGACCACCGTGTTGTTCCACGCGACGGTCACGATCAACTCGCTCGCGCACCGGTTCGGCACGCGCCGGTTCGCGACGCGCGACGATTCGCGCAACAACGCTTGGCTCGCGCTGCTCACGTTCGGCGAGGGCTGGCACAACAACCATCACTTCTTCCCCGGCTCGGCGCGGCAGGGCTTCCGCTGGTGGGAGGTCGACCTGACCTGGTATGGCCTGCGCCTGCTCGCCGCGCTCGGCCTCGTGCACGACCTCAAGCCGGTGCCCGCATGGGTGCTCGCGCGGGCGGAGCGCTGACATGCGCATCGCCGTGGTCGGATCGGGCATCTCGGGTCTCGCGTCGGCCTGGCTGCTCTCGCGCGAGCACGACGTCGTGCTGTACGAGGCGGACACGCGCCTCGGCGGCCATACGCACACGCACGACGTGGAGGTCGGCGGGCGCCGCTACCGCGTCGACACCGGCTTCATCGTGCACAACCGCGCCCACTATCCGCTCCTCACCCAGCTGTTCGAGGAGCTCGGCGTCGACACCCGGCCGACCACGATGAGCTTCGCCGTACGCAACGCGCGGAGCGGCCTCGAGTACAACCCGGCGAGCTTCGACACGCTGTTCTGCCAGCGGCGCAACCTGGTCTCGCCGCGCTTCCTCGGCATGCTGCGCGACATCGTGCGCTTCTACCGGCTCGCACCCGCCCTGCTCGCGGACGACGGCGACGGCCCCACCCTCGGCGAGTTCCTGCAGCGCCACCGGTTCGGCAGCGCGTTCCGCGACGATCACATCGTGCCGATGACCTCGGCACTGTGGTCGGCGCCGTCGGCCCACGCGCTTGCCTTTCCGGCCCGCCACCTCGTGGAGTTCATGGCCAATCACGCGATGCTCGAGCTGGCCGGGCGTCCGCAATGGCGGGTCGTCTGCGGCGGATCGCGCAGCTATGTCGATGCGATGGCCGCGCGCTGGCGCACGACCGTGCGCACCGATGCCGCCGTGCTCGGCATCCGGCGCGACGGCGACGGCGTCGAGGTGCGACTGCAGGGCGAACGGCAGCGCCACGACGCTGTCGTGCTCGCGTGCCACAGCGACCAGGCGCTCGCCGTGCTCGACGATGCCGACGAACGCGAGCGCGACATCCTCGAGTCGATCCGCTACCAGCCGAACGACGTCGTGCTGCACACCGACGCGCGCGTGTTGCCGCGGCAGCGCAAGGCCTGGGCGGCATGGAACGCCGAGGTACCTGCCGACGCGCGGGCACCGTGCACGGTGAGCTACTGCATGAACCTGCTGCAGCGACTCGATGCGCCGGTACCGCTGATCGTCAGCCTCAATCGCGAGGCCGAGATCGATCCGGCGCTCGTGCTTCGCCGCATGCGCTATCAACACCCCGTATTCACGCAGGCCGCGATCGCGGCGCAGAAGCGCAAGGCGGAGATCCAGGGCATGCGGCGCACGTGGTTCGCGGGCGCCTACTGGGGCTGGGGCTTCCACGAGGACGGCATGCGCAGCGCGGTGGAGGTCGCCCGCGCGTTCGGCGTGCGCTGGGGGAGTGGCGCTCGCGTGCCCGCGAGCGCGCCCGCAGCGGGACCGAACGCGGCCCTGGCGCCCTCATGAACGCGGCGCTCGCGAGCTGCGTCTACGAAGGGGTCGTGCGCCACCGCCGGCACGCGCCCGCTCCGTACGCGTTCCGTCATCGCATGGCCCAGCTCTACCTCGATCTCGACGAGCTCGATCGCGTCTTCGCCGACCGCTGGTTCTGGTCCGTCGGTGGCGCCAACGTCGCGCAGTTCCGCCGCAGCGACTATCTCGCGCCGGCGGACGTCCCGCTCGCGGACGCGGTGCGCCAGCGCATCGCGGCGCACGGCTTCGCGCCGCCGCGGGGCCCGATCCGCGTGCTCACGCATCTGCGTTACTTCGGCCACGTCTTCAATCCCGTGAGCTTCTACTACTGCCATGACGACGCGGGTGCGCTCGACGTCGTGCTCGCGGAGATCACCAACACGCCCTGGCGCGAACGCCACGCGTACGTGCTGCCCGTCGCCGAAGCCACGCGGCGCGGTCGCGCGCTGCGATGGGAGTTCGACAAGCGCTTCCACGTTTCGCCGTTCCTGCCGCTCGACCGCCGCTACCACTGGACGTTCACGCCGCCGGACGAGGACTTGCGCGTGCGCATGGACGTCGTGCGCGACGGCGCGCGCGAGTTCGACGCCGATCTCGCGCTGCGACGCCGGCCGCTCGACGGGCGCTCGCTCGCGCGCGTGCTGCTGCGCTACCCGGCGATGACGGTGCAGGTCGTCGGCGCGATCCATTGGCACGCGCTGCGACTTTGGCTCAGGCGCAATCCGGTCTACGACCATCCGACGCAGTCTCGAGGAGCATCATGAACGAAGCGACCCACCCCGCCACGCGCGCCGACTGGGGCGCATTCGATCGCTTCCTGCGCGAACGCCTGCTCGCGCGCCTCGGATCGCTCGGTCACGGCGCGCTCACGATCCGCGACGCCTGCGGCGTGGTCGACCTCGGTGCCGTCGACGGCCGCTCCGGCGTCGTCGAGGTGGACGTCGACGACCCGGCGTTCTATCGGGCCGTCGCCGCCAACGGCACGGTCGGCGCCGCCGAAGCGTACATGGACGGCCATTGGCGCTGCAGCGACCTCGTCGGACTCGTGCGCCTGCTGCTGCGCAATCGCGCGCTCCTCGACGGCGTCGACGGCGGCGTCGCGCGCATCGGCGGTTGGGCGATGCGCGCGATGCACCGCTTGCGCGACAACACGCGTCGCGGAGCGCGGCGCAACATCGCCGCGCACTACGACCTCGGCAATCCGTTCTTCCGCCTGTTCCTGTCCGACGATCTCATGTACTCGTCGGCCCTGTTC
>DASTSE010000269.1:0-25660 GCA_035760865.1 Dokdonella sp. | reverse complement strand
CAGGTTGCGCGCGATCGCCTCGCTCTGGCCGCGCTCCTCGGCGCCGACGCCGGGGTAGGCGCCCGGCGTGTCGATGAAGGTGAGGATCGGCAGGCGGAATCGTTCGGCCATCTGCATCAGGCGCAGGGCCTTGCGATAGCCTTCCGGACGCGGCATGCCGAAGTTGCGGCGGATCTTCGACTTGGTGTCGCGGCCCTTCTGGTGGCCGATGATCATGACGCTGCGCCCGGCGATGCGGCCGAGGCCGCCGACGATCGCGGCGTCGTCCGCGTAGGCGCGGTCGCCGGCGAGTTCGTGGAACTCCTCGCAGATCACGCCGATGTAGTCGAGCGTGTACGGACGTGCCGGGTGGCGCGACAGCTGCGCGACCTGCCACGGCGTGAGGTTGCGGAAGATCTCGGCGGTCTTCGTCTTCAGCTTGTCCTGCAACGTCGCGATTTCGTCCTCGATGTTGAACGACTGGCCACGGCTCGCATGCCGCAGTTCCTGGATCTTCGCATCCAGTTCGGCGATCGGCTGTTCGAAATCGAGGAAGTTCGGATTCATTCGCTGCAGTTCGCGCCAAGGCGGAGGCGCAAAGCGCGAAGTATAGCCCGTTGGGCGGGGCCCGGTCAGGGGCCGGGTGCAGCGCCGAAGCGGCGACCTCCCCTGCCGACGCGAGGCCTGGAGGCAGGCGAATCGCGGCTTGCACGGCCGGCGCCGCAGTGGTGTCCCTCGTTTGCCCGCGCTACGGCTGCGAGCGTGACGCGCCGTCAGCGAGACTTCGTCGGCGTGTCGACGTCCGCCGCCGCCTGGCGCGACAGCGCCTGCGCGACGAAGTCGAGCGCGGGGCAGGTCGCCGCGTTCGCCGCGACCTCCTCGACCCCGGGGAAGATCGCCTGTGCTTCGGCGAACGAGGCCTTGCCCGCGTCCGGCTTGCCGTCGACGACGACGGCTTGCGCCCAGCGCCGATACAGCGCCGCCGCGAGCCAGTAGCGCGCCGCGTCCTGGTTCTCCACGCGCAGGCCATCGCGTGCGCGAGCGATCGCGCCTTCGTAATCCTCCCGCTGGCAGAGCAGGAACTGCGCGTACGCGGTGTGGCCGCGCGCCGATCCGGGTTCGAGCGCGATCAGGCTGCGAAACATCCCGTCCGCGCGGTCGAGGTCGCCACCGTCGAGGTAGAACTCGATCAGGCCCTCGGTCGCGGCAAGTCGCGCCTTGACGGGCGCTGCCGTATCGTCGGCGACCTTGCGGTAGTGCTCGGCCGCCTCGGTGAATTTGCCTTCGTCGAGCAGCAGGTCGGCCCAGTTGTTGTGCAGCCACGGATCGTGGCTGCCGAGGCTCTCGGCCTTCTTCAACGCCGCGACCGCGTCGTCGGGTCGCTTCATGAGCCGATACAGCTGTCCCCGCAGCACGTACGCGGCCGCATAGCCGGGATCGCTGGCGATCGCGCGGGCGAGCGCCTCATCGGCGCCCTCGAGCGCTCCGGGAGCGAACTCCGCGCCTCCGGTGTGGCCGCTCATCATGCGGTAGCGCGCCAGTTCGCGCCATGCGGGGGCATAGCGTGGATTCGCCTCGACCACCTCGTCGAGTTCGCTGTGCGCGGCCTCGAGCGGCTTGGCATCGTCGCCGCGATAGGCGTCGAGCAGGCTCGCCGCGTGGCGCAGTTTCGCGGCATCGGCTTCGGAGAGCTCGGGCTTGCGGGCCGGTTCGGCGGTCGCGAACGACCACGTCAATACGACGGCAAGCGCGACGGCAGCGCGATTCATCGGAACTCCGGCGGCAGGGCGGCAGCGGTGGGGGTCGACATTCTAGCGGCGCGCGGCAACGGCTTCAGCGCGCATCGTCCTTGCGTCCGGCCAGCGGTCTTACGTAGGCAAGCAGGCTCGAGAGCGTCTTGCCCGGCTCCTCCCACGGGATCATGTGGGCGGAGCGCTCGAACCAGACCGCCTGCTTCGAGGGCGCCTCGAGCCGCTCGAGCCATGCCGCCGTCGGCGCGGACGGCGTCGTGTAGTCGTGTCGACCCATGAACATCACGATCGGGATTGGAAAGCGTCGCACGCGGGAGAAGTCGACCGCGAGGAACTCGGGCAGGATGCGCCCGAGCGTGAACACGTTGCCGCGGTCGATCGCGCAGACGTCGCGCGCGTCGTAGTCGGGCGAGAGCAGCGCGCCGTCGAAGTAGTACTTCGAATCGTCGCGGAACGCGCTCAGGCCGCCGTAGTACTGCGCCCACTTGCGCGCGACGACGATGCGCTCGCGCGTTAGCGGACGGTCGCCCGGATAGGGCGCGATCGCTTCGAGCTCCTTCACCGCTCCCGCGTTGCCATGGGCCTTGGCCTGCTCGAGGCCGTAGTCGAAGCTGATGCGCTCGTTCTCGCGCGTGTTCACGACCTGGCCCATGCCGACGTAGGCGTGGAACAGGTCCGGGCGCGCGAGCGCCGCCTTCGTCGCGACGATGGTGCCCCAGCTGTGCGCCATCAGGATCAGCTTGTCCTGGTGGTAGCGCTTGCGCACGTATTCGGCGACCTCGATCGCGTCGTCGACGTAGCGCTGGATGCGGATCGTGTCCGCGATCGCCTGCGGCTCGACCGTCGTGTAGGTCTTGCCGGCGCCGCGCTGGTCCCAGTTCACGATCGTGAAGTATTCCTCGAGCGGCCGCTCGAACTGCCAGAGCGTCGGCGTCACCGGCGACGCAGGGCCGCCGTGCACGAACAGGATGACCGGGTTGCGCCGGTCCTGGCCGCGTACGTCCAGCCACTGGTCGATGCCGCCGATCCTGGTCGCGTACGCTTCCTGGATGCCGTCGGGCGCGACGATGCGATCGAGATCGCGGATGATCTCGCGCGCCTTCGTGTACGGCGCGACGTCGGGGCAATCCTGTGCGAGTACGGGCGCGGACAGGACGAGCGGCAACAGCAGGGCGGGCAGGATCTTCACGGTGGAGGTCTCGAGGGCAGCGATCGCGCCGTGCGCGGAACGCGCGATGGTAGCAACGTGCGCGCGCGGCGCGCGATGCGCCTCGCCGCAGTTCAGGAATCGGGCGCGGGTTCGCGCGCCGCGCGCAGCAGGTCGTCGAGCACGGGCATGAAATCCTGGCCGTTCCACGCCCGGATGATCCCGATGCGCCGACGCAGCTCCTGCTGGTAGTGCGGTTCGAGGTAGACGGTCGGCGACGGAAACGCGTACGCGACGTCGTCGCCGAGATAGAGCACCGCGTCGGTCGTCGCGCCGATCGACGGCCAATCGGGTGCGGCCTGCACCTCCCAGACCGGACGGCCGTCGCGCTGCACGAGCCCGACCTTCCAGCCCGGCGCGATGAGTCCGAAGTTCGCAAGGGAAAGCTCGCCGGCGCCGGCGCGCACGTCCGCGAACGCCGGTGCCGCGCCGAGGCCGAGCCGCACGGCGGCCGCCTTCGACGGTACCGGCGAGACGCAGGCGAGCAGGCCGGGGTGCCGGCGTTCGATGAGCTGGGCGACCGTGGCATCGGGGCCGTCGCCTTCGCTCGCGGGCAACGCGCGCACCGCATGCAGTTGTCCGGCGACGAGCCAGCCGGTGCGGCGCTTCGCGAGCACCTCGCGTTCGACCGTCGCGACTAACGCGGCATCGCGATCCGCGTACGCCGACAGCGCCCGTGCCGAATCGATCTTCGCCCAGTCGAGCGGTGGATCGCCGAGCACGATGCGCAGCGGGTGCGCGCACCGGTGGCTCAGGTTCACGTCGCGCGCGGCGGCATAGAACGCCGCGTAGACGGGCGAATTCCACGCGAACGGCACCGCCGTCTCGCGCCAGGCCGCCTGCAGCTCGGCCAGGTCGACGTCGTCGCCGGCGACGTAGGCATCGACGACCGGCTGCAGGCGCGCATTGCCGAACTCGACCACGATGTCGTCGACGCGGCAGATGAAGCGCGGATCGCGCATGAGCTCGGCGAAGAATGCGTGCTGCGTCGCGCTGCGATGCACCTCGCCGAACATGAGCAGCGGATGGCGGTCGAATTCGCGCGCGAGCGCTTCGATCGCGGCCACGGGCGAACGCGCTGCCTCCTGCGCCGTTGCGGCGAAGACGGGCGTTGCGCCCGCGAGCATTGCGGCCAGCAGCCGCACGCGCAACGGCGAAGGGACCATCGGCATGTCACGGGCCTGTGTCGCGCACGATGTCGACGAGGCTCTCACGCGTCGCCAGCGACGACAAGGTCGGGCGCGACGGCGCCCGGCCACGGCGCGCGGTTCGCGCGCCCACGACGCATCAATGCAGCGTCCACACCACGTCGACGCCGAACGAGCGTTCCTGCGCGAACGTCGACAGTTCGTCGCCGGTCGCGTAGTAGTCCTCGTCGAGCGCGTTGCGTAGATAGAACCGCAGGCCGAGCCCGTCGCGCAGTCGCCAGCGCACGTCCGCGTCGACGACGTCGACCGCATCGCGCGCGACTTCCTCGAAGCCGGGGCGGTCCATCCGCCAGCGATGGCCGTAGCGCGCGCCGAAGCTCCACCCACCGCGCGCGTAGCGCACCTCGAGGTCCGCCGTGATGGGCGGGATGCCGTACAAGGGGCGGCCGTACTCGTCATGGCCGCGCACGACCGCGGCGCCCGCGCGCAGCTCGAGGCCGGGCGCAGGCGACGCCCACGCGAGCGCGATCTCGGCGCCGTGCAAGGTCCCCTCGCCGACGTTGTCGTAGCCGTTCACGTCGGGCGCGAGTTCGGTGAGCTGGATCAGGCCGGCGACGACGTTGCGCCATGCATGCGCCTCGACGTTCCAGGCCCCGTCGTGCCAGGCGTAGCCGAGGTCGAGTCCGCGCGACCGTTCGGAACCGAGGTCGGGGTTGCCGACGATGTCGCCCTGCGCGGTGACGCCGCTGTAGTAGCGCTCTTCGAGCGTCGCGAAGCGATAGCCGGTCGAGGCGCTGAATGTGATGCGATGCCCGTTCCCGGGCGTCCAGGCCGCGCCCGCGGTGAACGCATGGTCGGCATCGTCGGCGCCGGCGCCGCGCTGTCGCTGCTCGATCGCGGTGCGGCGCGCACCGAACTCGAGCAGGAGCGCGTCCGACACGCGCCAGTCGCTCGCCGCGAACAGCGACCACGCATCCTCCTTCGCGTTACGCAGGCTGTAGTCGCGTTCGAGCAGCGAGCCGACTGCGTCGTAGGCGGTGACGTCGCGGCGGCCGAAATATTCGACGCCGATGTCGTGGTCGAACGCGCCGGTCCCGAACGTCCATTGCACGGTCGAGCCCGCGTCGAGGCTGCGCACGCCAGCGAACGTGTCCTGCGAGGCGGGGCGGCGATTCCAGGTGCCGAGGTACTGGTCGTGCGCGTAGGCGCTCGCTTCGAAGCCGTCGTCGTGGCGCACGCGCACGCGCCCGAGCGTGTGGCTGTCTTCCGGATAGGTCGAATTGCGCGTCGGATAGCGGCTGTTCGACTTGCCGATGTCCTCGGTGCGCGACGGCAGCAGCAGCGCGTCGACTTCGAACGCGCCGAACCGTTCGCGATACTGCACGCTCGCGCTCTCGCGCCGGTAGCTCGTGTTGAGCGGCACGTCGCCCGCCGATCGGCTGTCGCCGGCCTCGTGGCGGGCGACTGCGAGCGAAAACGCGTCGGCGCCGACGCCGGCGACGAGACTCGCTTCGTCGCCCGCCGTCGCGTAGCCCGCTTCGACGAACGACGCATCGAACCAGCGCGGTTCGATCGAGATCGCGCCGCCGAGCGCGCCCGGACCGTAGTGCACGACCGCGGGACCGCGCGTGATGGCGATGTCGCCGAGCAGCGCGGGTTCGACGAACGACACCGGCACGCCGGCGCGTCGCTGGGCGGTCAACGGCATGCCGCCGAGCAGGATGAGGATGCCGTTCGCGCCGCTGCCACGGATCGAAAAGGTCTCGAACAGGCCGTTCTGCCCGGTCGCGCCGACGCCGGGGACGCGCGTGACGAGGTCCTGCACGTCCGCCGGCGCCGCGATCGCATCGTCCCAGCGCACGACGTCGCTCGCGAGCGCGTCCGGTACGTCGGCGGCAGTGCCCTTCGCGGTCACGCGGACGGTCTCGCCCTCCCATGCGTCCGTGGCCGCGCGGCGGCGTGCGCGGCCGTCGCGCTCGCGCGCTTCGGCGTCCTCGCGATCGGCGACGCTGTCGCCGGATTCTTCCGCGAGCGCGGGTACGGTCGTGCACGTGGCGATGCCCAGCGCGGCAGCGAAGGCGCCGCGGGTCAGGTTCTGCAGCATGTCGATCCCCGGAGATCGGTCGCGCCGGATGACGCGGCCTCGGCCGAGTCTAGGAACACGGGCGGGCCCGCGAATCGGTTCGGCGGCGTAGCGGCGCGTACGCCGGTGGACGTAGCGGCGCGACCGCGCGCGTCAGCCGAACACGAGTTCGGCCGACATCACGCCGTCGAGCGCCTGCAGCGCGTCGGCCAGCGCGGGGTTCGCGCGCACGCGCCATTCGTTGCCGAGTTCGATCTCCGCCTGGCCGGCCGCGTTGCGGTAGCTCACGCGCACGAGCGTGTGGCCGCCGCGATGGCCGGCGAGCGTGCCGTGCAGGCGCGCGACGAACGCGCCGTCGACGCCATTGAGGCGCAGCCGCAGCACGCGTGCGCGGCGTTCGCACGCGGCTTCGAGCGTGGCGACGTTCTGCACGCGCAGCTGGTAGCCGCCCGAGAAATCGTCGACGCTGAGTCCGCCTTCGAAGACGAGGATCGCGTCGCGCGTGAGCAGCGGGCCGAACTCGACCCAGGTTTCGCGGTACAGCACCGCCTCGAACTTGCCCGACCAGTCCTCGACCGTGACGAACGCGCGGTTGTCGCCCTGCTTGCGCAGCGACACGACCGAACCTGCGAGCGTGAATGCCTGCAGGTCGGCGAAGCGGCTGCGACCTTCGCGCGCAGGCGGCTTGTGGTGCTTGTCGATCTCGCCGATCGCACAGGTCGTGACCGCGCCGAGCAGCTCGCGCCAGGCGTCGGTCGGATGCCCCGAGAGGTAGTGGCCGAGCGTGTCGCGCTCGCCGGCGAGGCGCTGCGCGACCGGCCATTCGTCGACCTCGGGCAGGACGATCTTCGTCGCGCCCGCGCTCGTCGCGGCGCCGAAGATGTCGAACTGGCCGGCCTCGGCGTTGCGGGCCTGCTGCTCGGCGGCGCGCATCGCCTCGGGCAACTGCGCCATCAGGCTCGCGCGATTCTTCGCCAGCGCATCGAGCGAGCCCGACAGGATCAGCGCCTCGTACACGCGCTTGTTGAGGCGGGTGGGGTCGACGCGCGCGCAGAGGTCGGCGATGTCCGCGAACGCGCCGCGACGACGCGCGTCGACGATGTTCTCGACCGCGCCGCGACCGACGCCCTTCACCGCGCCGAGGCCGTAACGGATGGTCTTCGCGTCGGTCGCCTCGAACATGTACGCCGACGCATCCACGTCCGGCGGCAGCACGGTCAGGCCCATCACCCGGCATTCGTCGAGGAAGCCGACCACCTTGTCGGTGTTGTCCATGTCCGACGACAGCACCGCCGCCATGAACTCCGCCGGGTAGTGCGCCTTGAGCCACGCGGTCTGGTACGAGACGAGCGCATAGGCAGCCGCATGCGACTTGTTGAAGCCGTAGCCGGCGAACTTCTCCATGAGGTCGAAGATCGCGTCGGCCTTGCGTTCGTCGAGGCCGTTGCGCGCGGCGCCGTCGCGGAACCGGGCGCGTTCCTTCGCCATCTCCTCGACTTTCTTCTTGCCCATCGCGCGGCGCAGCAGGTCGGCGCCGCCGAGCGAATAGCCGCCGACGATCTGCGCCATCTGCATGACCTGTTCCTGATAGACCATGATGCCGTAGGTCTCTTTCAGGACCGGCTCGACGCGCGGATCCGGGTACTCGATCGGTTCGCGGCCGTGCTTGCGCGCGCAGTAGCTCGGGATGAGGTCCATCGGGCCCGGGCGGTACAGCGAAACGAGCGCGATGATGTCCTCGAAGCAGTCGGGCTTCGCATCCTTGAGCATGCCCTGCATGCCGCGCGACTCGAGCTGGAACACCGCGACGGTCTGCGCCTTCCTGAGCAGGGCAAACACGTCCGGGTCGTCGAGCGGGATCGCCGCGATGTCGAGCGGCGACTCGCCCGCGCGCGCGCGCTGAGCGTTGATCGCCTTCATCGCCCAGTCGATGATCGTGAGCGTGCGCAGGCCGAGGAAGTCGAACTTGACGAGCCCGACCGCCTCGACGTCGTCCTTGTCGTACTGCGTGACGACGCCGTCGCCGCCCTCGGAGTAGAGCGGCGCGTAGTCGTGCAGCGGGCCCGGCGCGATGACGACGCCGCCGGCGTGCTTGCCCGCGTTGCGCGTGAGGTCTTCGAGCTTGAGCGCGAGGTCGACGAGCTCGCGCGCTTCCTCGTCGGTCTCGTACAGGCCGCGGAATTCCGACACGACTCGGTCGGGTTCCTTGCGCGACTTTTCCGAACGGCCGAGCGCGTCCTCGAGCGTGAGGTCGAGCGGCACCTTCGGGATCAGCTTGGCGATGCGGTCGACCTGGCCGTACGGCATGCCGAGCACGCGCCCGGTGTCGCGCAGTACCGCCTTCGCCGCCATCGTGCCGTACGTGATGATCTGGCTCACGCGGTCGCGGCCGTACTTGCGGCCGACGTAATCGATCACCTCGTCGCGCCGGTCCATGCAGAAGTCGACGTCGAAGTCCGGCATCGACACGCGTTCGGGATTGAGGAAGCGTTCGAACAGCAGGCCGTAGCGCAGCGGGTCGAGGTCGGTGATGCCGAGCGCGTAGGCGACCAGCGAGCCGGCACCCGAACCGCGGCCCGGGCCGACCGGGATGTCGTTCGACTTCGCCCAGTTGATGAAGTCGGCGACGATGAGGAAGTAGCCCGGGAACCCCATCTGCACGATCACGTCGAGCTCGCGATCGAGCCGCTGCACGTAGTCGTCGCGCGTGAAGCCGGCCGCTGCCGCGTGCGTGGCGAGGCGGCGCTCGAGGCCCGCGTGCGACTGCGTGCGGATGTAGCTGTCGAGCGTGTGCTCGGCGGGCACCGGGAACGCGGGCAGGAAATACGTGCCGAACGAGAGTTCGAGATTGCAGCGCCGGGCGAGCTCGACCGTGTTCTCGAGCAGCTCCGGCAGGTCGGCGAACGCGTGCGCCATCTCGCGCGGCGACTTCAGGTACTGCTCGGGCGTGTACTCGCGCGGGCGCTTCGGATCGGCGAGCACGCGCCCGGCGTGGATGCACACGCGCGCCTCGTGCGCTTCGAAATCGTCGCGCACGAGGAAGCGCACGTCGTTGCTCGCGACCATCGGCAGGTCGTAGCGCGCGGCGAGGTCGAGCGCGCCGGCGAGGAACGCATCCTCGTGCGCGCGCTGCACGCGCGTGGCCTCGAGGTAGCAGCGCTCCGGGAAGTGCGTGCGCCACCAATCCGCGCGCGCGCGCGCCGCGTCGTCGCGGCCGGCGAGCAGCAGGCGGCCGATGTCGCTGTCCTGGCCCGCGAGCACGATCAGGCCGCGGCTCGCCTGCGCGAGCCAGCCCGCTTCGACGAGCGCGTGGTCGCCATGGCGGTTCTCCGCGAACGCGCGCGACACGAGGCGAGACAGGTTGAGGTAGCCGTCGCGGTCCTGGCACAGCACGGTCACGCGCTGCGGGCGGCCGCGATCCTCGGGATCGGCGAGCCAGAGGTCGCTGCCGGCGATCGGCTTCACGCCCGCGGCCTCGGCCGCCTTGTAGAACTTGACGAGCGCGAACAGGTTGCTCTGGTCGGTCAGCGCCACCGCAGGCATGTCCGCCTGCGCGCACGCCGCGACGAGATCGCCGACGCGGATCGTCGAATCGGTCAGCGAATACTCGCTGTGGACGTGCAGGTGGACGAAACCGGGGGGCATGGGCGGAGCAGGCGCGGGGAGAGGTCAGCCTAGTCGCTGCCCCCGTCCGCGGCAAGGTTGACAACGCGCCGCCCGTGCCGCGCGCGCGGCAACCGCTCGGTCGCGGCCGCTACTCGTCGAGGGCGCCGAGCCGGCCGAATGCGTAGGCGTAGAACGACGACAGCAGCGCCTTGTCCGCACAGTCCTGGAAACGGCCTTCGCAGCGTTCGCGCAGGCGCGCATTCGCTTCGAAGTAGGCGCCGCGTGGCAGTCGCGCGACGTCGAGCACGAGGCCGCCGAGAAAGGCGATATCGAGCGGCTGGCCCGGCTGCAGCAATGGCGTGCCGTCGAAATTGCTGTCGATGCGGTAGTAGGTCAGCGTACCGGCGCGATCGGCGAGTGCCGGTGGCAGGGCGCTCGCGAGCGTGCTCTCCACGCCGTCGAACGAGGGATGGTGGTCGCCGAAGTGCGCGAGCACGGCGGGCCGCCCCGCCGAGAACAGGTCGTCGCGCAGCTTCGCGAGCGCCTGCTCGGACTGGTGCAGCCGATAGAGGTAGGTGCCGATATTGCGGTTCGCACGCGCATCGAGGCGCGGCGCCGGCGGCTCGTTCCACGGCGGCGGCAACGCGTCGAGCGGCTTGTCGTGCGGTCCATGCTGGCGCATCGTCAGGACCATGATGAACAGCGGGCGATCGTCCTCGGCGCGCGCGCGCCGATGGATCGCCTCGACCTTGTCGATGAGTTCGAGGTCGGTCGTTTCCCATTCGATGCCCAGTTCGCGCGCGTCGTGGAATTCGTCGAAGCCGTAGTCGGCATAGGCATCGGCCGCGCGCACGAAGCCGCTCGGCATCGGATACACGGCGATCGTGCGATAGCCGAGCGCCTTGAGCCTGCGCGGCAGGCTTTGGTGGAGGCGCGGGGCGAGGTTGTACGGCGCATACAGCCCGGCCGGCCCGAACAGCGTGTGCGGCAGGCCGGAGAGGAACGCGAACTCGCTCGTCCAGGTGCCGCCGCCGTAGGTGTGCACGCGCAAAAGGCCGTGCGCGCGCGTGCGGGCGTCGGCGCCGAACAGGTCGAAACGGCAGCGCGGGCTCGTGCAGTCGGCCCACGAGCGCGGGTCGAGCGTGCTTTCCTCGAGCACGGCGACGATGTCCGGACGCGCTGCGGTCGGCGTGCCGGTGACGCCCTCATCGCCCCAGTCGTAGGCCGAGGCGTCGCCGTCGTTCGGGGGCATGGTCAGGCGCATGCGCCCGATCGAGCGCAGGAACGTCGTCACCGGATTGCGCTTGCCCTGTTCGAGGAATTCCCATGCCGGCACCGCGTAGACCTGTGCGAACGGTCCCTGTGGCCAGCTCAGCGCGACCAGCCCGCCGAGTGCGACGAACGCGGACAGGCTGCGCACGCGCCGGCGCCGGCCACGCCAGTGCCCGGGCGACTCGAACCGCCAGAGCACGACCGCCGCGAGCGGCACGAGCACGAGCGCCGCGATGCATTTGTGCAGCATCGCCGGATAGTGCTCGATGACTTCACTGAACAGCGTGCGCCCGAGGTAACCCACGTCGGGAGCGAACAGCGGCTCGTGCAGGTACGCGAGCTTGAGCGTGCTGACCAGCCAGACGCTGCCGCCGAGCGCGGCGGCGGCGAAGAAGCCGACCCCGACGCGTCCGGTCGCCACCGAGGCGAACACCGCGCACGCGAGCATGAGCGAAACGCAGTACAGGCGCGCGGCGAGGTCGGCCTCGCTGCCGCAGAGACGGAAAACGACCCATGCGAATGCAGCGAAACCCGTCGCCCGCGCGGCGGTGCGCAGTGCAGCCCTGTCGAACGCCATCGAAATCCCTTTCGTTGTTGCAACCACGCAAGGACGATGCAGCTTGCCGCAGCGTCGCAGCCGTCAACGTGGTGGAACGGGCCGAGGCGTCATGCCGCGCCGACGCGATCGCGATCGTGCGGCGAACTCACTCGAAGCCGTCGTCGAATACGCTGTCCGCGGGCTGGGTCTCGCTCAGCAGCGAGAAGTACCCGCACGCACCCGGCGCATCGAACGGCGACGCCGTGACGATGATCCAGTACGAGCCCGCGGGCAGGGCGTCGGCGACCGCCGGCGCGATGCCGTCGCCGCCCGCGAGGCAGCCGCTGGTGCTGCAGTCGCCGGCGGTCGTCACGCAGACGGCCGGATCGAACGACTGGGCGCTGGTCGCGAACGCCACCGATGCCGCGTGGTCGATCGAGAAACCGAGGACGGCGCCGGGGCCGCCGGGAAAGGCTTGCGCGCAACTGAACGCGTCGACCATCGTATCGGTCGCGATCGGTAGCGGCGATCCGCAGGTCTGGGCATGGCCGACGCTGGCGAATCCACCGAGCAGTGCGGCGACCAGCATCGAGCGACGCGTGGATGTCATCGGCGCTATCTCCTCACGCTGCGCACCCGCAATGGCGCCTTGGTCCGAGGGATGCACAATGATACTACTCCCGTCGGAGCCGCGAGGCACCACGCGGCCTTCGTTCAGGTTGCCGAGCGCCGCCTTCAGAACAATTCCGGCTGCAGCAAGCGCCGCACAGGTTCGAAACCGCGCCGATGGATCGCGCACGGCCCGAGGCGCTCCAGTGCGACGAGGTGCTCGGGCGTGGAATAGCCCTTGTGGCGCGCGAAGCCGTAGCCCGGGTGGAGGCCGTCGAACTCGCGCATGATGCGGTCGCGCTCGGTCTTGGCGAGGATCGAAGCGGCGCCGATCGCGGGTTCGATCGCGTCGCCGTCGACGATCGCGCGCGCGCGGCACGGCAGGTCGCGCGGGAGCCGGTTGCCGTCGATGAGCGCGAGCACGGGGGCCGTCTGCAGCGCGCGTAGCGCGCGTTCCATGCCGACGAGCGTGGCGCCGAGGATGTTGAGCCGATCGATCTCGTCGATGTCCACCGCGACGACCGACCAGGCGAGCGCGTGCGCGCGGATCAGCGGCGCCAGCTCGTCGCGCTGGGCTTCGCTCAACGCCTTCGAATCGGCGAGCCCGTCGATCGGCCGGCGCGGGTCGAGGATCACCGCGGCGACGACGACCGGCCCGGCGAGCGGGCCGCGCCCGGCTTCGTCGACGCCGGCGACGCGCCTGAAGCGGCGCGCGTTCATTCGTGCAGCTCGCCGAGCGTGGAGAAGATGTAGTCGTGGTACGAGGCGACCATCTTCGTGTCCTTGCAGTCGAGATAACGGCCCTTGCAGCGTTCGCGCAGGAGCGTGTTGGCCTGGTAGTACTCGTCCTTCGGCACGCCCGCGACGTCGAGCACGAGTGAACCAAGGAACGAAATGTCGAGCACCGGGTAATCGTAGCGCTGGCGCACCGGAAAATTCGACTTGATCATGTAGTACGTGACCCAGTGCGCGATCGGCCCGGCCTCCTTCGGCACGGTTTTCGGGATCTCGTTGATCGCGCCGTCGAACGACGGCTGATGGTCGCCGAAGTGCGCCAGCACGGCCGGATGGCCGCCGCCGAGCAGGAATTTCTCCAGCTCGGCGAGCATCGCGTCGGACTGCTCGAGGCGTTCGAGGTAGTTGCCGAGGTTCATGTTGAGCCAGTCGTCGAGCGCTTTCGGCCTGAACGTCCGCGGGAACAGCGGTTCGTCGTACGGCGGCGGCAGCTCGGCGAGCGGCGTCATGTGCGGGCCGTGCTGATGCAGGGTCAGCATGAACACGAACAGCGGAGTATCCGGGTGGATGCGCTTTTCATCGGCATAGACGCGCTCGAACACCTTCAGCAGGTCGGCGTCGTGGCTGGTCCAGCCGAGGCCGTACTCGGTGCCGTCGTAGAACGCGTCGAAACCGTAGTAGTCGTAGGCGTTGCGCGCATTGAGGAAGTCGCCGCTCATCGGATAGAGCGCGACCGCGCGGTAGCCGGCGCGCTTGAACGTGCGCGGCAGGGTGTGCGCGACGCGCGGCGCGAGGTTGTACGGGGCGTAAAGGCCGGCGTTGCCGAACAGCGTATGCGCGAGCCCGGTAAGCGCGGAGAACTCGCTCGTCCAGGTGCCGCCGCCGAACGTGTGCACGGTCATCGGTCCGTGCGCGCGCGTGAGCCGGTCGGCGTCGAACATGCGGCGCCGGCACTGCGGGATCGTGCACAGCTTGAGGATGCGCGGATCGAACGTGCTTTCCTCGAGCACGAGCACGACGTCGGGGAGCTTCGGCGGCGCCTGCATCGGCCGGGTCAGCTTCCAGGAGATGCTGCGATCGACGTCGGGCGGGCTGACCGGCTCGTTGATGACGGTATCGTTGAACGAGGTGAAGAAGTCGGTGATGAAGCTGCGGTCGTTGATCGCGATCCACATCGGCTTGTTGAACACGCGATTGAACGGCCCGTGTGGCGAGAGGCACGCGAGCAGCAGCGCGCACGCGGCGAGCGCGCCGCCCACGCGAGCCGCGGCGCGTTGCACGCGTGGGAACGCCGTGAACAACGTCGGCCGTTCCTTCGCGAACGACAGCACGAGCAGGGCCGGTACCAGCACGATCACCGCGAGGCTGACGCCGAGCAGCAGCGGGTAATGCGTGATGACTTCGATCGTGCCGCTGTTGATGAAGTACTGCAGGTCCGGTGCGAGCACCGGCGTCTGCAGGTAGAGGAACTTGAGCCGCCCGGCGAGTTCGACCGCGCCGAACGCGAGTGCGACGAACAGCAGCGAGAATGCGATGCGCGCGCTAGCGAATGCGACCACGAGCAGGCCGAGCGCGACGAGCGCGGAAGCGAACACCTTCTCCTCCAGGGTGTTCTCGGCGAGCGGCCCGAATGTCACCAGGGCGGCGAACGCGAGCAGAGCGAACGCGCTCAGCCATCGCGTGCGGCGGGGTGGGGAAGGGGCGGTCATGCGGCAGCGAAAGGCATGCGCGGCATCGTGCGCATGCGCGCCGACGGCGTCAATCCGCAGCGCAATGCGTCGGCCCAGCGACGAACTCGGCGATCGCGGCCGCCGCGCTGCGGCTCGCATCGCGCCGCAGTTCCAGGTGCAGGCGGCGGTACTCGTCGAGCAACGCGGGATCGGGCGCCCGGCGCAGCAGGTGCGGCCGCAGCGCTGCGGCCAGCGCGGGCGGCGTGCACGCGTCCTGCATGAACTCGGGCGCGATGTCGTGCCCGGCGAGCACGTTCGGCAGCGCATAGCGATCGACCTTGAGCAGGCCGAGGCCCTTCACGATGCGGAAGGTGAGCGGCGCGATGCGATAGGCGACGACCATCGGCCGCTTGGCGAGCATCGCCTCGAGCGTCGCCGTGCCTGAGGCGAGCAGGATCGCGTCGGCCGCCGCCATCGCTTCGTGTGCGCGGCCGTCGACCGTCCGCACGAGCGTCGCCGCATCCGCGGGCGCCTGCGCGAGCAGGCTGGCGAATGCGGCGCGGCACGCCGCGTTCGCCATCGGCGCGACGACCTGCAGGCCCGGCACCTCGCGCGCGAGCAGGCGAACGGTTTCGATGAAGTCGCGGCCGAGGCGGGCGATCTCGCCGAGCCGGCTGCCCGGCAGCAGGGCCAGCACGGGCGCGTCGGGCGGGAGACCGAGCGCGGCGCGCGCTGCGCCGCGGTCGGGCTCGAGCGGCATCGCGTCGGCGAGCGGATGGCCGACGAAGCGCGCGTCGACGCCATGGCGTGCGTAGATCGGCGGCTCCATCGGGAACAGGCACAGCACGCGGTCGGCGCTGCGGCCGATCTTCTGCGCGCGCTTCTCGCGCCACGCCCATACCGACGGGCTCACGTAGTGCACGGTGCGCACGCCGGCCCGCTTGAGCGTGCGCTCGAGGCCGAGGTTGAAGTCGGGCGCGTCGATGCCGACGAACACGTCGGGCCGCCAGGCGAGCGTGCGGCGGCGCACGTCGCGGCGGACCGCGAGCAGGCCGGGCAGGTGCCGCAGCACTTCGACCAGGCCCATCACCGAAAGCTTCTCGAGCGGATGCCACGTGGCGAGTCCCGCCGCGATCATGCGCGCGCCGCCGATGCCGGCGAATTCCGCGTCGGGGAAGCGCTCGCGCAGCGCGTCGATCAGCCCGGCGCCGAGCAGGTCGCCGGAGGCTTCGCCGGCGACGAGCACGAAGCGTTTCGCGCCGGTCATCGGCGAGCGCGAATCGGGGCCCGTCGAGACCGCGGAATGCGGCGCATGCACGGGATCGACGCGCACGCCGGCGGGGCCCGGCATCGAGCGGGGAGCGCCTCCGTCCGGTTCGCGATTCCCCATTTCCCGTTTCCGCACTAGCGCGCGAGGGCGCGCTCGCTCGCATCGATGAAGGCGAGCATCTGCGCGACGTCGGCGTTGTCCTTCGCCTGTTCGGCGAGCCTCGCGCGCGCCTCGGCGAGTGAGCTGCCGCCGACGTAGATCGTGCGGTAGGCGCGTTTGATCGCGGCGATGCGCTCGGCGTCGAAACCGCGGCGCTTGAGCCCCTCGCTGTTGATGCCGCGCGGGCGTCCCTGCGTGTCCGCGTCGGCGGCGACCATGAGGAACGGCGGCACGTCGCCGCTGAGCAGCACGCCCATGCCGATGAACGCGTGCGCGCCGATGCGGCAGAACTGGTGCACGCCGACGAAGCCGCTCGCGATGACGTGGTCGCCGACCTCGACGTGACCGGCGAGCGTCGCGTTGTTGGAGAACACGCAGTGGTTGCCGACGCGGCAGTCGTGCGCGACGTGGCTGTAGGCGAGGAACCAGTTGTCGTTGCCGATGCGCGTGGCGCCACCGCCGCCCGCGGTGCCGCGATGCATCGTCACGAACTCGCGGATGTGGTTGCGGTCGCCGACGACGAGTTCGGACTCTTCGCCGCCGAACTTCTTGTCCTGCGGCGCCGCGCCGATCGACGCGAACTGGAAGATGCGATTGTCGCGGCCGATGCGCGTGCGACCCTCGATGACGACATGCGGTCCGATCGAGGTGCGGTCGCCGATTTCGACGCCGGCGCCGATGATGCTGTAGGCGCCGATCTCGACGCCGGCGCCGATGCGCGCTGCGGGATCGACGATCGCGGTCGGATGGATCATCCGGCGGGCACCTCGGCGCAGAGCATCTCCGCTTCCGCGGCGACCGCGCCGTCGACGAGCGCACGGCCCCAGAACTGGCTCATGTTGCGCATGCGGCGCTTGTGCTCGACCTCGAGACGGAGCTGGTCGCCCGGCACGACGGTGCGGTTGAAACGCGCCTTGTCGACCTTGACGAGGTAGAAGATCGACGGCACGTCGGCGTTGTGCTGCGCCGAGAGCTTGACGAGCATCCCGGCGGCCTGCGCCATCGCCTCGATGATGAGCACGCCGGGCATGACCGGGTGCCCCGGGAAGTGCCCCTGGAAGAACGGCTCGTTGAACGTGACGTTCTTCAACGCGGTCACGCGCGTGCCGTGCTCGAACGCGAGCACGCGGTCGACCAGCAGGAACGGGTAGCGGTGCGGCAGCATCGCGGCGATCTGTTCGACGCCGAGCGGCAGCGTCACCGGAGCGGGGGGCATGTTCATGACTCGGGTTCCTTTGGCGCGGCACCGACGCGCCGCGCGATTTCGTCCAGGTGCTTGAAGCGGGCCGCATTCCGGCGCCATTGCCGGTTCGGCTGGATCGGCGTGCCGGACGAGTATTCGCCGGGTTCGCGGATCGAATGGGTGACGAGGCTCATCGCGGTCACGGTGACGCGATCGGCCAGGCTCAAGTGGCCGAGTATGCCAGCCCCGCCGCCGATGAGGCAGTAGCGGCCGATCGTCGCGCTGCCGGCAACCGCTGCGCAGCCGGCCAGCGCGCTGTGCGCGCCGATGCGCACGTTGTGGGCGACCTGGATCTGGTTGTCGAGGCGCACGTCGTCCTCGAGCACGGTGTCGCCGAGCGCGCCGCGGTCGATCGTCGTATTCGCGCCGATCTCGCAGTCGTCGCCGACGACGACGCCGCCCAGCTGCGGCACCTTGATCCAGTGGTCGCGTTCGAACGCGAGGCCGAAGCCGTCGGCGCCGAGCACGGCGCCCGGATGGACGAGCACGCGTTTGCCGAGTCGCACGTCCTGCACGAGCGTCACGCGCGCGACGAGCCGCGACTGCGCGCCGACGCGGCAGTCGCGCCCGATCACGCAATGCGGGCCGAGCAGCGCGCCGGCCTCGACGACCGCACCGTCTTCGACGATGCAGTAAGGGCCGATCGAGGCGCCCGCGTCCACGTATGCGCCCGCGGCGACGATCGCGCTCGGGTGCACGCCCGGCGTCGTCGCGGGGATGCGCTCGAACAGCGCGGCGATCTTCGCGAACGCGACGTACGGATCGGTCGCGACGAGGCACGCGCGGGGGCACGCGTCCGCGTCGCCCGCGCGCAACACGACGGCAGCCGCAGCGGTGGCGGCGAGCTGGGCGCGGTAGCGCGGGTTGGCGAGGAACGCAATGCGCGCGGGACCGGCGTCGGCGAGGGTGTCGACGCCGTCGATCCCGAGCGCGGGATCGCCGCGCAACTGGAGATCGAATCGCTCGGCGATCGCGCCGAGGGTGTGCAGCGTGCGCGTCACGGCGTCGTGGCCTTGCCGCCTTCGCGGCGCAGACGATCGAGGATGCGATCGGTGACGTCCACGCGCGGACTCGCGTAGACGACCGGGCTCGGCACGATCAGGTCGTAGCCCTGCTCGCGCGCGAAATCGACCACCGCTTCGTTGATCTGGCGCCAGCTCTTGTCGAGCTCCTGGTCGCTGCGCGTCTTGAGTTCGTTGCGCATCGTTTCGCGATTGCGCTTGATCGAGCGGTCGAGCGCATCGATCTCGCGCTGCAGCGCTTCCGCTTCGTCCCTGGCCAGGGTCGCCTGCTTGCGCCGCAGATCGACGAGACGTTGCTCGTCGGCCTTGAGCGCGGTATCGCGTGCGGCGAATTCGCGCTCGAGCGTACGCCGCCCGGCGACGACCTGCGGTGCGTTGTCGAGCAGGCGCTTCATGTCGACGTAGCCGATGCGCGCCGGCGCCGGCGACTGCGCCGACGCCGCGCCCGCGAGCGCGAGCGCCGGCACGAGCAGCAGCGCGAGCATCCGCCTCGCCGGTTGTGCTGGCTGCTTCACGCGCGTCTCCTCGCTGTCGACGGCGTCCGTGCGATCCCTCAGAACGTGTTGCCGAAGGTGAACTGGAGCGTCTCGGTATCGTCGCCGGGCTTCTTGCGCAGCGGGCGGGCGATGTTGATGACGATCGGTCCGACCGGTGCGCGCCAGGTGAACGAGAGGCCGGCCGAAGCGCGCAGCTGGTCGGCGCTCCAGCTCTTGTAGACGCGGCATTCCGGCAGGTCGCACAACTTGTTCTGGAACACGTTGCCGACGTCGATGAATGCGGACAGGCGCGTTGCGTCGTTGTTTTCCTTCACGAACGGGGTCGGGAAGATGATTTCCGCCGAGGCGACGAACTTGAGTGCGCCGCCGAGCGGCAGTCGGCAGTTCTTGTCGGTCACCGCACAGAACGGGTTCTGGACGGCGAACGGGCCGAGCGTGTTGTCGCGGAAACCGCGCACGTCGGTCACGCCGCCGGCGTAGAAGTTCTCGAAGAACGGCAGGCCCGAGATGTCGGCGCGGTAGCGCGGATGATCCGGCGACAGCACGCTCTTCGGGTCCTTGTACGTATTGCCGTAGCCGACGCCGAAGTGGCCGAAGAAGGTGAGGTTGTCGGTCATGCGCAGGTACTGCGCGAAGCGGTAGTTGACCTTGTAGTACTGCACGGTCGAGCCGGGAAGGGTCGTCTCCAGCGAGACCGACTGCAGCGAACCGCGCGTCGGGTTCCAGAAGCGGTTGCGCGTGTCGTGCGCCCACGACCACTGCATGTTCCAGGTGTGGAACGTGCGGTGGCCGAGGTTGTCGATGTAGTCGATGATCGCCTGCGGCGTGCCGAGGCGGGGATCGGCGAGGATGTTGGTCTTGCTCAGGCCCATCTGGGCGTTGATCGAATCGGACTCGCTGATCGGGATGCCGAGATAGATGTCGAACGCATCGGTACTGGACAGGTAGCTCGCGAGGTTGTTCTCGCTCGCGTCGAGCTTGGTGTGCTGGATGTCGTAGCCGATGCCGACGCCTTCGTCCGTGAGGTACGGCTCGAAGTACGACAGCTGGTAGCGCTCGATGAACTTGCTCTTCTGCGCGTTGACCGAGATGCGGTCGCCGGTGCCGAAGAAGTTGTTCTGGGTGACGCCGATGCTGGCGATCAGTCCCTGCACCTGCGAGTAGCCGAGGCCGAAGGTGAACTGGCCGGAATTCTGCTCCTCGACGGCGACGGTGACGTCGACCTGGTCGTCGGTACCGGGCACCTTCGGCGTATCGATCTCCACCTTGCTGAAGAAACCGAGGCGCTGCAGGCGGATCTTCGAGCGGTCGATCGCCGCCTGCGAGTACCAGGATCCTTCGAGCTGGCGCATCTCGCGCCGCATCACCTCGTCCTCGGTGTGCTGGTTGCCCTTGAACACGATCTGGCGCACGTAGACGCGCTTGCCCGGATTGACGAAGAAGTTGAGGCTGACCTCGCGCTTGTCCTTGTCGATGGTCGGGATCGGCTGCACGTCCGCGAACGCGTAACCGATGTTCGACAGCGCCGACACGATCGCGTCGACCGAGCGCTCGACCTTCGCGCGCGAGAACACCTCGCCCGCCTTGATCTGCAGCATCTTGCGCAGGTCGTCTTCCTTGAGGATCAACGCGCCGGTCAGCTTGATGTCGCTGACCGAGTACACCTCGCCTTCCTTGATGTTGGCGCTGACGTACATCTTGCGCTTGTCGGGGCTGATGCTGACCTGGGTCGACTCGACGCTGAAGTCGGCGTAGCCGCGGTCCATGTAGTACGACTGCAGCTTCTCGAGGTCGCCCGAGAGCTTTTCGCGCGAGTACTGGTCGTCCTTGGTGTACCAGGACATCCAGTTGGACGTGTTCGACTCGAATTCGTCCTCGATCTGCTTGTCGGTGAAGACGGTGTTGCCGACCACGTTGAGGTGCTTGATCTTCGCCGCCTTGCCTTCGGCGACGTTGATCGCGACCTCGACGCGGTTGCGGTCGAGATTGACCTTCGAGGTCTTGACCGAGACGTTGTACTTGCCGCGGTTGTAGTACTGGCGGGTGAGCTCGTCCTGCACCTCGGCGAGCTTGAGCGGATCGAACGCCTCGCCTTCTGCGAGGCCGATGCCCTTCAGGCCCTTGAGCAGGTCGGCTTCCTGGATGTCCTTGTTGCCGCGGATCACGATCTTGGTGATCTGCGGCCGCTCCTTCACGGTCACGACGAGGATGTCGCCCTGGCGCGACAGCTGCACGTCGTTGAAGAAGCCGGTCTTGTACAGCGCGCGGATCGACTGGTTCGCGCGCTCGGGCGTCAGCGCGTCGCCCTTTTCGACCGGCAGGTAGGTGAACACCGTGCCGGGGGCGATGCGCGACAGGCCGTCGATGCGGATGTCGGAAATCGTGAAGGTGTCGAATGCGGAGGCATTCGCGGCGAAAAAGGCAAGCAGGAGCAGGGCGGCTGTACGCTTCATCGTCACTTCCGTCAGGGCATCGTCGGGCCCGCGACGGGCGCAGCCGCGGCCATGGTTTCGTTATGGGGCAGGCCCGCGGGTCAGGACACGTTCCGCAGGATGTCGTTGTACAACGCCAACCCCATCAGGCCGACGAGCAGGACCAGCCCGACGTACTGGCCGGCGATCTGCACGCGGTCGCTGAGCGGGCTGCCCTTTATTGATTCGATAAGGTAATACAGCAGGCCGCCGCCGTCCAAGATCGGGATCGGCAGCAGGTTGAGAATGGCCAGGCTCAGCGAGATCGCGGCAAGGAAGGTCAGGAACCAGACGAGGCCGCCCTGGGCCGAGCTGTCCGCGGCCTGGGCGATCGATATCACCCCGCCGAGGTTCTTCACCGATGCCTGCCCGGTCACCATGCGGCCGAGCAGGCCGAGGGTGTCGCGCGTCTGGCTCCATGTCTCCGAGAACGCCTTGCCGAGCGCGGCGAGCGGGCCGTAGCGCAGGGTCGCATCGAAATGCGGCTCGACCGGCTGCACGCCGACGCCGATCAGCCAGCGCGGCTTGGCGTCGGCCGCGCCGGGGTCGGGGTCGCCCTGTTTCGGCATGACCGCGAACGCATGCACGCGGCCATCGCGCTCCACCGACACCTCGAGCGGGCGGTCGGCCGCGGCGTGCTTCTGGATCGCATCGGGCACGTCGCGCCAGTCCTTGATCGGATCGCCGGCGATCGACACGATGCGGTCGCCCGAGGCGAGGCCCGCCTTCGCTGCGGCACCATCGGCGGCAACGTCGCCGATTACCGGCGGAATCGGCTGCCGCGGTGGCGCGAGGCCGATCTCGACCGGCAGGCGGCGCTCGTCGATGTCGGCGGGCAGCTTGGACAGGGCGAGCGTGCGCTGGCGTGCGGTGCCGTTGGCGTCGACGACGTCGACGACGACGTCGCGCCGGTCCAGTCCGGCGCCCGCGAGCGTGCCGATCGCGTTCGACCATGCGTCGACCGGGTGTCCCCCGACCGCGGTGATGCGGTCGCCGACCGCGAAACCCGAGGCGGCTGCGACGTGGTCGACGCTGCCGACCACGGGCTGGAAGTCGGGTTTGCCGATCATGAACACGAGCCACAGCGCGGCGATCGTGAAGACGAGGTTGAACGCGGGACCGGCCGCGGTGATCGCCATGCGCGCGCCGACCGGCTTGCGGTCGAACGCGCCGGCGAGGCCGGTCGGGCCGACCGCACCCTCGACCTCGCGCGTGTCGAGCATCTTCACGTAGCCGCCGAGCGGTATCGCCGCGATCACGAACTGGGTGCCATGGCGGTCGAAGCGCGACCACAGCGCCGGGCCGAATCCGACCGAGAACTTCAGCACCTTGACGCCGAGCCGGCGCGCGACGATGAAGTGGCCGTACTCGTGGAACGTGATCAGCAGGCCGAGGGTGACGATCAGCCACCAGACCGGACCGAGGATATGGCTCATGGGCATGCGTTGGATCAGGCGGACAGGGCGGCGATCATACGTTGGGCCTGCCTGCGCGCAGTTAAATCGGCGTCAAGGATCGCCGCCAGGTCGGCCGGCGCCTCGCCGGAGGCGCCGGCAAGACAGCGCTCGATCGTCTCGGCGATCGCGAGGAACGGCAGGCGCCCGTCGAGGAACGCCGCGACGGCTTCCTCGTTCGCCGCGTTGAGTGCGATCGTCGCGGTGCCGCCCGCGCGGAGCGCCTCGTAGGCGAGCGCAAGGCAGCGGAACGTCGCGAGGTCGGGCGCCTCGAAATCGAGCCGTGCCGTCTTCACGAGGTCGAGCGCCGCGACGCCGGCGTCGATGCGTTGCGGCCAGGCGAGCGCGTAGGCGATCGCGGTGCGCATGTCGGGATTGCCGAGCTGGGCGAGCAGGGAACCGTCGGCGTATTCGACCAGCGAATGGATGATGCTCTGCGGATGGACGACGACGTCGATGCGCTCGGCCGGCGCGCGGAACAGGTGGTGCGCCTCGATCACCTCGAGCCCTTTGTTCATGAGCGTGGCCGAATCGACCGAGATCTTGCGGCCCATGCGCCAGTTCGGGTGCGCGCACGCCTGCTCGGGCGTGATCGCCGCGAGGTCGGCCGCGCTGCGCCCGCGGAACGGCCCGCCCGAGGCGGTGAGCAGGATGCGCCTGACGCCGATCGCGTCGAGGTCGCCGTGCTCCCGCGGCAGGCACTGGAACACCGCGTTGTGCTCGGAGTCGAGTGGGAGCAGCGTGCCGCCGCCTTCGCGCAGCGCGGCCGCGAGCAGGGCGCCCGCCATCACGACCGCCTCCTTGTTCGCGAGCAGCAGGCGCTTGCCCGCGCGTGCCGCGGCGAGCGTCGACTCGAGCCCGGCGGCGCCGACGATCGCGGCGACGACGGTGTCGCAGTACGCGCCCGCCGCGGCCTCGACGAGCGCCTGCGCGCCGGCCTCGACGCGGATCGCGACGTCGAGCTCGCGCAGCCGTTCGCGCAGGGGCTGCTCGCAGGCGGGGTCGGCGATCACCGCGAGGTGCGGGCGGAATCGCGCGCACAGGTCGGCCAGCGCATCGACGCTGCGGTGCGCGGCAAGTACGCCGACGCGATACTTGTCCGGGTGGCGTGCGACGACGTCGAGTGCGCTCGCACCGATCGAGCCGGTCGCGCCGAGCACGGCGAGGGTCTTCATCGGGCGAGCAGCAGGTCGAGCACGGCCTTGCCGGCGACGAACACCGGCACCGCCGAGAACACGCTGTCGACGCGGTCGAGCAGGCCGCCATGGCCGGGGAAGAGCGTGCCCGAATCCTTCACGTTGGCCTGGCGCTTGAGCAGGCTCTCGATGAGGTCGCCGAGGATCGACGCGAGCACGGTCAGCAGCGCGAGCGCGAGCAAGGCGATCAGCATCGACGCTTCGCGTCGGCCAAGCAGCCATCCGCCGACGAGCGCGACGACCCCTGCAAGCACGAGCGCGCCGTACGCCCCCGCGCGCGTCTTGTTCGGGCTGATGCGCGGCGCGAGCTTGGTCGTGCCCCAGCGCTTGCCGGCGAAATACGCGCCGGTGTCCGCGGCCCAGACGAGCACGATCACGAACAGCGCCCAATGGTGGCCATGGTCGTCTTCGCCGTGCAGCTGGACGAACGCGAGCCACGCGGGCAGCACCGCGAGTTCCGCGGCGAGGAGCTTGAGCAGAGCGTTCTCGCGGGTCGGCGCCGCTGCGTACGAGAAATGGCGCAGCCAGAGCAAGGACAGCAGCCACCAGGCGACGCCCGCGCCGATTGCACAAGCCGCGAACGGCGTCGCGCGCTGGAGCCAGAGCAGATACATCAGCGCCGCGTTGGCGGCGACGAACGCGACGCGGGTCGCGCTCGATGCGACGCCGGCGAGGCGCGTCCACTCCCACAACGCCTGCAGCGATATGGCCGCGATCACGAGCGCGAAGCCCGCGGTCGGCAGCAACAGGATCATCGCGACCGCGAGCGGCGCGAGGACGAGGGCGGTCAACGTACGTTGCTTCAGCATGCGTGCCTAGCCCGCCGCGCGCATCTGCGCGGAGGTGAGGCCGTAGCGGCGTTCGCGCCGCGCGAACTCGGCGAGCGCCGCGTCGAGCACGTCGGCGTCGACGTCGGGCCAGAGCGCGTCGGTGAAATAGAGCTCGGCATAGGCGATCTGCCAGAGCAGGAAATTGCTCACGCGCACTTCACCGCCGGTGCGGATGAACAGGTCGACCGGCGGCTGGCCGTCGAGGCAGACATGGCGTGCGAACAGCGCCTCGTCGATCGCGGCCGGGTCGAGCTCGTCGCGCGCCGCCGCGAGCGCGAGCGTTCGCGCCGCCTGCACGATGTCCCAGCGGCCGCCGTAATTGACCGCGACGTTGAGGCTGAGTGCGGTGTTCGCCGCGGTGCGCCGCATCGCGTCCTGCATGCGCGCGGCGAGCGCGGGCGCGAACGCGCCGAGGTCGCCGATGAAGTTGACGTGCACGCCGTTGCGATGCAACTCGTCGACTTCGCGGTCGAGCGCATCGAGGAACAACTGCATCAGCGCGCCGACCTCGTCATCGGGCCGCTTCCAGTTCTCGCTCGAGAACGCGAACAGCGTGAGCGCCTCGATGCCCTTGCGGCGACAGTATTCGACCGCGGCGCGCACCGCTTTCTGGCCCTCGCGATGGCCGAAGCTGCGGGGTCGATGGCGGCTCTCGGCCCAGCGGCCGTTGCCGTCCATGACGATCGCGATGTGGCGCGGAACGCGCGGTGCGGTCTCGGCTTCCATCGAGCTACATCGCCATCAGCTCGTCTTCCTTGAGCTTGACGACCCCGTCGACGTCCTTGACGAACTTGTCGGTCAGCTTCTGGATGTCTTCCTCGGCGCGGCGATCCTCGTCCTCGGTGATCTTCTTTTCCTTGAGGAGCTCCTTGACGTGATGGAGCGCGTCGCGGCGCACGTTGCGCACGGCGACCTTCGCG
>DASTSE010000268.1:0-8879 GCA_035760865.1 Dokdonella sp. | reverse complement strand
CGGTCCCAAGGGTATGGCTGTTCGCCATTTAAAGTGGTACGCGAGCTGGGTTCAGAACGTCGTGAGACAGTTCGGTCCCTATCTGTCGTGGGCGTTGGAGATTTGAGAGGGGCTGCTCCTAGTACGAGAGGACCGGAGTGGACGATCCCCTGGTGTTCCGGTTGTCACGCCAGTGGCACAGCCGGGTAGCTACGATCGGAAGCGATAACCGCTGAAAGCATCTAAGCGGGAAGCGCGCCTCAAGATGAGATCTCCCGGGACACAAGTCCCCTAAAGGCCCCATGAAGACTACGTGGTTGATAGGTCAGGTGTGTATCGCAGCAATGCCGAGCTAACTGATACTAATGAGCCGTGCGGCTTGATCATATAACTCCAAGACGCTTCGCAGCCTCGACGATGAGGTCTGGCGACAGCCAAATGCCTTGATTACGTCCCAAGTCCCAATGCAGAGTCCGCGCAATCGTGCGCGACTCTCACCAGTTCCCTGGCGACCTTAGCGCTGTGGTCCCACCCGATCCCATCTCGAACTCGGAAGTGAAACGCAGCCGCGCCGATGGTAGTGTGGCTTAAGCCATGCAAGAGTAGGTCATCGCCAGGGGCTTTACCCAGAACGCCTCTCCGGAAACGGAGAGGCGTTCTTCTTTGCGCCGCGATCCGCGGCCATGCGATGCACGACCGGAGGCGACGACGATGCGCTGTTTCGTCCACAAGAGCCTGCGCAGGGCCGATACCTACGTGTATCTGCGGCAGCCAGACGGCTCCGACGCATTGCCGGCCGCGCTCCGCGACGCCCTCATGCCGATGCGCCAGGTGCTGGAACTGGAGCTTACGCCGACGCGGCGGCTCGCCCAGGTCGATGCGACGCGCGTGATCGAAGCACTCGAGCAGCACGGCTACTACGTTCAGCTGCCGCCCGATCCGCACGCGGCCGGCCCGGCGACAACTTCGAGCTAACCGCAGCACCGGCTCGCGTCGATATACTCGCTCGCGGCAAAGCTGCCTACGGCGGGAAGGAATCGGATGCGCAGGCGTGCGGTCAACGGCTTGAATTTCCTGCGGTCGATGCTGCGCCTGCAACTTCCCGCCTGGCTGATCTATGCTGTCGCCGCGCTGGTCGACCATCCGGTCTCGCTCGTCCTCGTGCTGCTCGCCAACGCGATCACGCTGGCCGCGGTATGTCGCGCGCTCGGATTCGACCACGACAGCCCGTATCTGCACACGCTCGCGCGTCGGGGACTCGCCTACTTCGTCGCGTCGTCCGCGTACACGGCGCTCGTAGCCCTGATCGTCGCGGCGCCGGCGTGGTGGCTGATGCGCTACGGCTCGCTGGAAGCCGCGCTCGCCTTGTCCACCGCGCTGCTGGCGAGTCTGCTCGTGTTGTGGCGCATATGGCCTGCGTTCGCGCTCCCGTTGCTTTGGGACGACGCCTATCCGCGTGCCGAGGAACGTGGCTCGTGGCTGATGGCCGTCCTCCATCGCTCGATCGCCTTCGCGCGACACATGACGTTGGAGCACGACGTCTTCTTCTCCGGCGGAGTTCCAGCGAGCCTCTCCGTGCTGCTGCTCGCGGTCGGCGCGCTCGCGCTGTCCGGCATAGGCGGCATCGTGTCGGGTGAGGTGCGCATCGTCGCGCTCGCCGCATACGCGCTGATGTTCGCGCCATTGGCGCACCTGCTGCTCGTCAATCGCACCCTGCGCTCGATGCTCGCCGTCGCGCGTGGCACGCGTCGCGATGACTTACGCCCCTCGGACGCTGTCGCCACGGCCGCCGCGGAGCCGGCGGCCTTGCCCGAAGGCATCGCGAATCGCGACCTCGACGCGACGCTGCTGTGCGCCGTGCATTCCGCGCAGACGAGCCTCGCACTGGCCGCGCTCGAGCGCGGGGCAGATCCGAACGTATTGCCGACGATCGACCACCGCGACCAACGCAGTCCCCTGATGGTCGCGGTCACGCTGCCGGACCAACGCCTACTGCGCACACTCATCGCGAAGGGCGTGGACGTCAACCGCCCGCATGGCGGCATCACGCCGTTGATCGCCGCCACGCGCGACAGCTACGAGGGGCGCCCGGAGGCGGTGACGACCCTGCTCGCGAACGGCGCCGATGCGCGCATCGCGGACGCCAAGGGAAACACACCGCTTCATCACGCCGCGCGTTGCTCCGAGCCCATCATCGCCGCCCTGCTGCTCGATGCCGCGAGCGACGTCAATGCGGTCAACGACGACGGACTCACCGCGCTCGCCATTGCGTGCGGCAATGCGAATTGGAAGATCGCTGCGTTCCTCCTCGAACGCGGCGCAAAGCTCGAAGTCGAGCACGCACAGCCGGCATTGATCTGCGCGGCGGGCATTCCCGATGACGATCCGGCCGGCGTCAAGCTCCTGCTCACGCATCGCGCCCGTGTCGATGCACGCGGGGCGCTCGAGCGCACGGCGCTGCTTTCCGCCGCGCTCGCCGGTCATGCGCGCATCGTCGAAGCCTTGCTCGCCGGCGGTGCCGACGCGAACCTTGCCGACGCGCGCGGAACGACACCCCTGATGGAGGCGGCGCGCTGCGGCGCCGTCGCGGCCATCCATGCACTCGGCAAGCGCAAACCCGACCCCGATCTCGCCGACGCCAGCGCGCGCACCGCATTGATGATCGCCTGCCAGTCGCGCCACGCTGGCGAAGACACCGTCCGCGCTCTCCTCGCGCTCGGCGCAGATCGCGCGCGGGTCGGAAGCGATGGAAAGCGTGCGCTCGACCACGCGGCAGCGGCCGGCCGCTGGCACATCGTCGCGTTGCTGGACCCGGACTATCCGATGCCGAGCAACCTCGCCGGCGTCCGCGTGGACCCGTCATCGGCGCATACCGACCACCTGCTCGACGCGCTCCGGTTCGGACACTGGAATGTCGCCGACGAGTTCGTCGGCATCGTCGACCAGTGGCCGCCCGCGGCGCTCGCGGACATCTATCTCGATCTCGCCGACGCCGAGTACGCGACGGCCCGCGCCTGGCTGCTCAACCACGGGATGGAGCGCGAAGCTCCGACGCGTACCGGCATGCCGCTGCTGCCCAGCCTGCTGGAGAGCCTGCCGCGATCGCAGGCGGCGATCGCCGACCTCGTCGCGGCCGGAGCGCCGGTCGGCGGAGCCGGGTTGCTCGCGCGAGTGCTCGTGGCATGTGCGACCGAGCCCGCCCTGCGTCCGCTGGCCCGGGAGATCCTGCTGCGCGGTGCCGACATTTTCGGCGTCGCCGGCGGTCGAAGCACCGCCCTGCATCTCGCCGTCGCGGTCGGCGATGCCGAGCTCGTTTCCATGCTCGTCGAACGCGGCGCGGATCCGAACGCGCGCGACGCGCACGGTCGCACGCCGCTTCACGCCGCGGTGCGCGCCGACACACCGCTCGCGATCGCGCTGCTGAAGCCCCTGCTTGCCGCGGGCGCGAACCCGGAAATCGCCAATTCGAACGGTGAGACCGTGCTCGGTCTCGCACTCGCGCGCGGCGAGCCGGAACTCTCCTACTGGCTTGCATGGGACCGTTGGCCGCTGCCATTGCGTCGCCTGCGCGACGCCGATCTCCCGGCCGCCGCCGCTGCCGGCGACAGCGAAGCCGTGAGTCGCCTGCTCGAGCTCGGCCTGCCCGTGGACGCGCAAGATGCGCGAGGCGCGACCGCTCTCGTGCGCGCCGCAGGGGCGGGGCACGCAGCCTTGCTCGTGCAACTGCTTGCGGCGGGTGCAGACGTCGAGCACAAGACCCATTCGGGGATTCATTGCCTCGGTGCCGCCGTCGCGGCCCGTCGCGAAGCGACCGTGCGCACGCTGCTCAGCCACGGTGTCGCGCCGGACCTGCGCATCGCCGGCGGTGCCACGCCGCTCATGCTCGCCGCGGCGAGCGGCGACGAGCGCATCGCCGCTGCGCTGCTCGAAGCCGGCGCGGCCCCGGAAGCGCGCGACGAACACGGCACCACGCCGTTGCTCGCAGCCGCGCAGGCCGCTTTCGAAGGCTCCGACACCGCGCAGGCCGGATCAATGTTCGAACGCTTGCTGCGCTCCGGTGCGCGACTGGACACGTGCAACGACGCCGGCCAGGACGCGCTGCTCGTGCTGCTGGGCGCGCGCTCGCAGCCGGGCACCCGATGCGACGCCGAGCACTTGTGCCGACTCGCCGATGATCTGCTCGAGCGCGGCGCACGCGTGGACAGCCACGACCGGCGCGGCGTCAGCCCGCTGCACGCGTGCGCACTGCACGGCCTTTCCGGTTGCGCTCGCCTGCTGAAGTCACACGGGGCGCCGCTCGACCTGGTCGACGCCTTCGGTCGCACGGCTGCCGACGTCGCCACGCTGCTCGGCTACGTCGATGTCGCCGCGGAGCTTGGCGCCACTGCTGCGGCCGCGGTTCCGGGCGTACGCCAGACCTTGCGGCGACCCGCGCGCACGCCCGACTGACGGCGCGCTCGGACTGGCCTGCTGCGCTAGGAACGCATCCTGCGGAAAAGCGGCCACGGCAGCAGGCGCACGATCGCCGCGATCAAGGCGAATCGACGCGGCAGGTACCAGCGTCCCGAGCCGCCCGGCAGCCGTTCGACCACCGCACGTGCGACGTCGGCCGGGCACGCCGCGGCCATCGGCACGTCGAGTCCGTGCGTGAGATTGGTCGCGAGAAAACCGAGCCGATACAGCTGTACGCGCAGTTCGCCGGGCGCATGGCGCTGGCGCAGGCTCTCCGCGAACGATTCGATCCCGCGTTTCGCTGCTGCGTAGACGACATTGCGTCCGCGACCGCGCACGGCCGCGATGCTGCTGAACAGCACCACCGCGCCGCGCGCGTCGCGAAGACGGGGCAGCAACGCGTGCACGATCGCGAGCGGCGCATGCAGGTTGATGGCGAGCAGCTCGCCGATCCGTCGTGGTTCGAGGCCGAGATCGTCGTCGCTGCGCGACATGCCGGCAGGAAGCAGCAGGTTCGCGAGCGGCGGAAGCCCCTCGAGCGCGGCAACCAGCCGCGCACCCGGATCGGCCACGCCGGCGAGGTCGAACGCGACGGTGCGCACGTTGGCGCCGTAGCGGATGCGCAGGTCCGCGGCGATCGCGTCGATGTCGCGCTCATCGGACGCGACCAGCAGCAAGGCGTGGCCGTACCGAGCGAGCTCGTATGCGAGCGCCCGACCGAGCCCGCTGGACGCGCCGACCACGACCGCCGTCACAGCGCGAGCCTCCGGGCCAGCTCCGACGTGCATCGCCGAAGCGGGTCCTGGCGCGCGATGCGCTCGCGCGATTCATCGAAGCGCTCGATCGCGCGCCGCGCGGTGTCGCCGTCGAGCGTGGCGTCCTTGATCAGGTTCGGGCGCCCGCCGTGCGCGACCGCGAGTTGCGCCAGCGCCTCGAGGAATGCGCGCTCGCTGCGCGCGGTCGGATCGGCGACCTGGATCGCCAGCGCGACACCCCGGCCGTCGAATGCGAACCCGTCGGCTGCGCCCGCGAACAGCTTGCTCGCGATCAACGCGATGCGTGGCCGCATGCGCGCGACGAGTTCGCCGAGTGCGGCGGCGAATGCCTCGAAGCGTGGATGCGCTACGAGCCATTGCGCCTCGGCCATGCCGGCGCGACCGAACCCCGCGAAGTAGAGGCGCGCGCGATTGAGGGGGAAGAGCGCCTCGCCGAGCGGCATCGACTCCTGTTCGGCACGGCGCCAGCGCCAACCGAGCCAACGGTTCGCCGCGGCGATGCCGGCACGATTCCACAGCGTGAACGGCAATGGCGCGACGACGGCCGACAAATCGGCCGCTTCCGCGAGCTCGCCGGCGCGCGACGGCTCGTCGTCGCTCGCGAGGCCGATATGGATCACGCCGCGACCGAAACGCGCGGCGCGACCGTCGTGCCAGCCGTACAGCACGGGTGCATTGGCTGCATCCCGCAGCACTCGCGCCGCCTCGGCGAGATCCGCGACCGGCACGCGGCGCACGACCAGTGCGCGGGGCGGACGCGCGAGGCGCAACGTCGCGCAGCCGACGGTGCCGGTGAGGCCGAATCCCGCGAACGTCGAGGCGAACAGTTCCGCCTCGTGCTCGCGGCTTGCGACGATGGCGTCGCCGCCGGGCCGGTGCACGACGAGCGCGTCGACCCACGTGCGGAATGTGCCGTCGCGGGCGGGGTTCTTGCCGTGGACGTCGGCCGCGATGCAGCCGCCGACGGTCGCCTGCGGATGGCCCGGCGCGACCGGAAGGTACCAGCCGCGGGTGAGCAGGAAACGCTGCAGGTCGCCGACGCGCGCGCCGGCCTCGACGACGAGCCGACCGTGCTCGGCATCGAAGGCGAGCAGTCGATCGAAAGCGTCGAGACTCTGGCTGATCGCACCGTTGCCGAAGCTCGCCGCGACGTACGACACGCCGGCTCCGCGCGCGATGCGCGGCGCGTGCGCAGGCAGCGCGTCGAGCAGGCGGTAGCGATCGGGGTTCTGCAGCGCGCAGCGCGCGTGGAACTGCCGGTCGAAACTCGACAGCAACACCTCCGCGACCGCATAGCCGCGCATCTCAGTCCTGTTCCTCTTCGATCGTGTCCGCCTGGAAAAGGCGCATGAGGTCGTCGCGCGCCTCCTGTGCCGACTGCAGCAGCGCCGCTTCGTCGTCGTAGACCGGATACTGGTTCGCGAGCACGCGCTCGTCGTGGTCGCGGAAGCGCTTGACGTAGTCCGCCGCGCTCGCCTCGTCGTAGCCGAGTGCCATGAACACGCCGCGCGCGATCTCGAGGCTCGAGAAGAACGTTTCGCGCACGATGCTGTCGACGCCGAGGTCCATGAGCTTGAACACATGCTGGCGGTTGCGCGCCCGCGCGAACACCTTGAGGTGCGGGAAATGCCGCTTGAGCAGCCGTGCCGTGCGCAGGTTGGAGTCGGGATCCTCGGTCGTGATCACGAAGATCTCCGCCTTCTCCGTCTGCGCCGCACGCAGGAGGTCCAGGCGCGAGGCGTCGCCGAAGTAGACGGTATTGCCGAAGTGGCGCATGAAATCGACCTGCTCCGGATCGCTCTCGAGCGCCGTGAAGGCGATGCGATTGGCGTTGAGCATGCGCGCGACGATCTGCCCGACCCGCCCCATGCCGGCGATGATCACGCGCGGCGCGCCGGCGTCGATGCGGTCGTACTCGCGCGTCGGGCGCGTCTTCGTCGCGGGCGCGATCTCGGCGCGCAGCCGCACCAGCAGCGGCGTCGCGGCCATCGACAGCGTGATCACGAGGATCGCGAGGTCGCGCTGTTCCGAGGTGAGCAGGCCGTTCGCCGCCGCCAGCGTGAACACGACGAATGCGAACTCGCCGCCTTGCGCGAGCAGGCCGGCCAGCGCGAGCGACTGCACGTGGTCCTCGCGCGCGAGGACGCGGCCAACACCGTACAGCACGACCGCCTTGAGCACGACCAGTCCGAGCAGCAGGATGCCGACCAGCTGTGGCTGCGCCATCGCGAGGTGCACGTCGAGCGACATGCCGACGCTGATGAAGAAAAGCCCGAGCAGGAGGCCCCGGAACGGCTCGATCTGCGCCTCGATCTCGTGGCGGTACTCGGAGTCGGCGAGCAGCACGCCCGCGAGGAATGCGCCGAGCGACATCGAGATGCCGGCGACCTGCATGAGCCAGGCGGTGCCGATCACCACGAGCAAAGCGGTCGCGGTGAAGACTTCCGGCGTACCGATCTGCTGCGCGGCGGCGCGGAACATCGGTCGCAGCAGGTAGCGTCCGCCGACCACCACCAGCGCGATCGTCGCGATCACGCGCAGTGCGGCCAGCGCCTCTTCGACCGCGCCACCCTGCGCGTGCGCGCCGCCGAGGATCGGGATCAGCGCGAGGATCGGGATCGCCGCGACGTCCTGGAACAACAGGATCGCGAACGCGAGTCGCCCGTGCGCGCTGTTGAGTTCCTTGCGCTCGGCGAGCAACTGCAGGTCGATCGCGGTCGACGACAGCGCGAGGCCGAGCCCGACCACCAACGCGCTCTTCCATTCGAGGCCGAGCGCGAGCGCGACGCCTCCGACGAGGATCGCGGTCGCGGCGACCTGCAGGCTGCCGCTGCCGAACACGCTGCGGCGCATGACCCACAGGCGTTGCGGCGACAGTTCCATGCCGATCACGAACAGCATGAGCACGACGCCGAGTTCGGAGATCTGCGAGATCTGCTCCGTATTGCCGATCAGGCGCAGGCCCGATGGGCCGATCAGCGCGCCGGCCCCGAGGTAACCGAGCACCGCGCCGAGTCGCCAGCGCTTGGCCAGCGGCACCGCGAGCACGGTCGCGAGCAGCAGCAGCACGGCGTACGGCAGGAAACCATGATCTTCCACGCAATCACTCCTTGGCGGCGGGACGCGCGCCGTCGCGGCGAGCGCGTGGTCGCGCCGGGACACCGCGCCGCGGCGAGCGCGGCGGCGCCGACGCCGCACAACGAGTATCGCATGCGTCGCCGCGCCGTCGCAGGCGCTGAGACCGTGCGCGCCGAAGCTGGCGACCCCCACCGATCAAGGAGTCCGCCATGTTCGTCGCACCGCTGTCCGCGCCCTCCACCGCTTCCACCGCGCCCGTGCGCCCGCGCACCGCTCGCCCGCATCGCGCGCCCGCTGCGGCGCTCGCGGCGTGGCTGCTCGTCGGCCTCGGCGCGATCGCGTTGTTCCCGGCGTTACGCGGCGGAGACGCGTTCGGGTCGACGCTCCCGTTCTGGCTCGTCGCAGCGCCCGCGATCGACCTTGCGTGGCTCGCGCGCGCGCGCATCGCGGCCACGCTCGCGGCGGCCGCGCGTCGGCTGTGGCGACATCCGGCGACGCAGGCGCGGCGCCTTCAGGGCGTCCGTCGCGCGCGCAGGTCGAGCAGGAAATAGTCGCGGTCGTCGATGCGAACGACGCCCGGCTCGTGCTCGAGTC
>DASTSE010000267.1:0-5568 GCA_035760865.1 Dokdonella sp. | reverse complement strand
GATAGGCCTCGCACACAAAATTTCTGACAGGCTCCCGTACGCACCAAGCTGATGCGATGCCGTCCGAGCCATTCCATGATCGCTCTGCTTCGTGTTCTTCGTGTCCTTCGTGTTTCAATCTTTCCGCCCTTCCTCCCGCTCACCGGCCGCGAGCGACAGCGCGAGGCGCGTGGCGGCGAACAGGCTCGGCTCTTCGTTCTCCGTGTGCTCCGTGTGCTCCGTGTTTCAATCTTTGAACTGCTTTGCTTTTCCTTCGTGTCCTTCGTGTCGAAAGCTCTGGCTTGCTTTGGCTCTGGCTTTGGCTTCGGCTTTGGCTTCGGCTTCAGGCGCCATCCGCGCGCTGCGCGGCGCGTTCCTCGGCGCGGCGGCGGCGCCGGCGACGCGCGAGCAGGTTGAGCGATTCGACCGCGCCCGAAAATGCCATCGCGAAGTAGAGGTACGCGCGCGGCACGTGCATGCCGAAGCCGTCGCAGAGCAGCACCGCGCCGACGAGGATGATGAACGCGAGCGCGAGCATCTTGATGGTCGGGTTGCGGTCGATGAAGTTGCCGATCGGATCGGCGATCGTGATCATCACGAGTACCGCGAGCACGATCGCGCCGACCATCGCCGGCAGCAGGCTCACCATGCCGACCGCGGTGATCACCGAGTCGAGCGAGAACACGATGTCGATGAGCGCGATCTGCGCGATCACGAGCGCGAAACTCGCCGACGCCTGCGACGCGCGCTGTTCGGCGGCGTCCTCGGTCAGCGCTTCCCAGATTTCCATCACGCCCTTGACGACGAGGAAGATGCCGCCGCCGATGAGCACGATGTCGCGGATCGAGATGACCTGGCCGAACACGCGGAACAGGCCGGACGTGCGGTCGTCCATGCGCGCGAGGTGGGCGAGCGAGAGCAGCAGCAGGATGCGCGTGACGCAGGCGAATGCGAGGCCGATCCGGCGCGCCGCGGGGCGCCGCGCGGGCGGCAGCTCGCTGACCGCGATCGAGATGAAGACGAGGTTGTCGACGCCGAGCACGATCTCGAGCGTGGCGAGCGTGAGCAGCGCAATCCACGCCTGCGGGTCGGTGAGCAGCTCCACGCGCTAGTTCAACCGAAGCGCGGCCACAGCACGAGGCCCCAGCACAGGACGACGTTGGCCATCAGCAGCAGCACCGCGGCGGAGCCCATGTCCTTGGCGCGGCCGGCGAGCTCGTGGAACTCCGGACTCGCCTTGTCGACGATCGCCTCGACCGCGGAATTGAGCAGCTCGGCCGAGAGCACGAGGATGAGGCTGCCGGCCAGCAGCGCCTTTTCGATCGGTCCCCGCCCGATCCACAGGCCGAGCGGAAAGAAGATCGCGAACAGGTAGCCCTCGAGGCGGAACGAAGCCTCGTGCCGCCAGGCGGCGCGCAGCCCCATCATCGACCATTTGAAGGCACGGGCGATCTGGCGCGGGCCGCGCGGTTCGGTACTCGGCATGAAGGTCGTTCGAGGCGTGACTAAATGCCGGCTATGATGCCATACGCCGGCCGTCCGCCGGCGCCTGCCCCGGGGACGAATGGATCGCCGACTGCTGGCCTGGACCGCGCTCGCCGCCGCGCTGCTCGTGCTGGCCGGGGTCGCCGGCGTCGACCGCCCGCTCGCCGAATGGGTGCGCGCGAGCGGAATCGAGAATGCGCCGGTGTTCGTCGTCGGCCTCGCTGCGCTCGATACCGCGGGCGGCATCCCGATCTGGTTCTGGCTGGCCGGCTGCGCCGCGCTCGCGCTCGGCGCGCTCGGCTCGGCCATGCGCCGCGACGCGCGCTGGCCGCGCGCGCTGGTCGCCGCCGGCATCGTGCAGGTCGCGACCCTGCATACGATGAACATCGGCAAGGAGCTGTTCGGCCGCGTCCGTCCGCAGCAACTGTTCGAGAGCGGCGACTGGTCGCATGCGTGGCACGCGGGCGGGACGTCGTTCCCGTCCGGCCATTCGGCGTTCTACTTCGGCCTGCTGCTGCCGCTCGCCGCGGCGTGCCCGCGCGCATGGCAGCGCGTGCTCCTGGTCGCGATCGCCGTGTTCGCGATCCTCGCGCGCATCGACATGGCGAAGCACTTCCTGTCCGACGTGTCCGCCTCCGCGCTCATCGCCGCGCTGTACTCGCTGCTCGTCGCGACGGCGCTGCGGCGTTGGCTGCCGGCGCCGCCGGCACGCATCGCCAACGAACCGTCGCCGGGTCAGCGCTGATCGGATACGCGGGCCGGGGCGCGACCATCGTCGCGATCGTCGCGTAAATCCATGCAAAGGGCAGCAAACGAGCCGGACCGCGCGGCCGCCGGCCACACCCCGGGCGCTATGCTTGCAACATGGCTCGCAACCGCATCCTGATCGCCGACGACGACGAGGAACTCGCGCAGCTGCTGCGCGACTTCCTCACCCGCGAAGGCTTCGACGTCGTCATCGCACACAGCGCCGACGCGGCGCTCGCGGCCGCGCGCGCGCAGGCGTTCGACGCGCTCGTGCTCGACGTCATGATGCCGGGCCGCTCCGGCCTCGACGCCTTGCGCGAGCTGCGGCGCGAGTCGGCGCTGCCCGTGCTCATGCTCACCGCGCTCGGCGAGGACATCGACCGCATCCTCGGCCTCGAACTCGGTGCCGACGACTACATCCCCAAGCCGTGCAATCCGCGCGAACTCGCCGCGCGCCTGCGCGCGGTGCTGCGCCGCGTGCGCGGCGAAGGCGGCGACGCGCTGACCGACCTGCACAACGGTCCGATCCGGCTGCGCGCAGCGTCGCGCAGCGTGAGCGTCGACGGCCGGCCGCTGTCGCTGACCGCGACCGAATTCGACCTGCTCGCGCTGCTGCTGCGCGAGGCCGGCCGCGTCGTCAGCAAGGAGCGTATTTCGCAGAGCGTGCTCGGCCGGCCGCTCGGCCCGTTCGACCGCTCGATCGACGTGCACGTGTCCAACCTGCGCCGCAAGCTCGGCGACGCGCCCGACGGCGGTTCGCCGATCACGACGATCCATCGCAGCGGCTACCTGCTGCGCCAGCTCGGCGACGCCGCGTGAGCGTCAGCGCGCAGCCATGATGCAGCGACTGTTCTGGCGCATCTTCGTCGCGTTCTGGATCGCGACCGTGTTCCTGCTCGTGGCGTTCGCGTGGATCGCGACGAGCAACTTCGAGACCGAGAAGATCCCCGGCCTCGAGATGACGCGCCTGCAGGCGGCGATGGACGACCTGCTCGCGCGCACCGGCCGCGAGCTGCGCCACGACGGCGTCGAGTCGACCCGGCAATGGCTGCGCGCGGCGAGCGGCTTCGGCCCGATCAGCGTGTACCTGTTCGGCCCCGACGGCGGCGAGCTGCTCGGCCGCGCGACGTCGGAGACGGTCGCCGACGCGGCCGCGCACGCGTTCGCCGCCGTGCCCGTCGCCGATGCGCCGTACGGCACGGTCTACAGTGCGGAACGCCTGCGCGCGCGCTCGATCCGCACGCGCGAAAACCAGGTCTACGCCGCGGTCGCGGCGCTCGAGGGCAGCTTCCTGTCGCGCCTCGCTTCGCGCCGCCCGACCTGGTTCTGGCAGAACATCCTCGTCGCGATGGCGGTCAGCGCGGCGTTCAGCCTGTTGTTCGCGTGGTACGTCTCCGCCCCGCTGCAGCGCATCCGCGCGAGCACGCGCCGCTTCGCCGGCGGCGACCTCGACGCCCGCGTCGGCGTGCTGCGCTTCGGCCGCAGCGCCGAGATCAATTCGCTCGCCGCCGAGTTCGACACGATGGCCGAACGCATCAAGGCGTTCATCGAGAGCCATCGTCGCCTCGTGCGCGACGTCTCGCACGAGCTGCGCTCGCCGCTCGCGCGCCAGCGCGTCGCGCTCGAGCTCGCCCGCGGCGGCGACGCGGCACAGGTGGCCGCGTCGCTCGACCGCATCGAACGCGAGTCGGACCGGCTCGAGGCGATGCTCGCGCAGGCGCTCGAGCTGTCGCGGCTGGAAACGACGAACGTCGCGATGAACGACCGCGTCGAACTCGACACGCTGCTCGAGGACGTGATCACCAACGCCGACTACGAAGGCGTGCCGCGCGGACGCAAAGTCGTGCTGCTCGAACGCGCGCGCGTCTCGCTCACGGGTTCGCACCATGCGCTCTACAGCGCGTTCGAGAACGTGATCCGCAACGCGCTCGCCTACACCGCGGACGGCAGCACGGTCGCGGTCCGCCTCGCGCGGGCCGGCGCGTGTGCCTCGATCCGCGTGCGCGACCACGGCCCGGGCGTCGCCGACGGCGAATTGGCGCGCATCTTCGAGCCGTTCTACCGCACCGACACCGCACGCGCGCGCTCGAGCGGCGGCACGGGCCTCGGCCTCGCGATCGCGCGGCGCGCGATCGAACGCCACGGCGGCACAATCCTCGCGCGCAACGCCGACGGCGGCGGGCTCGAGGTCGTCGTCGAGCTGCCGGTCGGGCCGTAGATCGCAGAGGGACGTCGACGCCGGCCACGCGTCCCACATCCAGCGCCGCCCCGCCTCCGTACAATGCGCCGATGATCGCCCCCACCGCCATCCGCCGCGGCTTCTTCCAGCGCGCGCACGGACTCGCCGAAACGCTCGCCTGGCTGCGCCTGTGCGCGGTGGCGGGACAAGCGCTCACGGTCGCCGTGGTCGCGTTCGGCCTGCGCATGCCGATCGCGCTCGGCCCGCTCGCGCTCGGCATCGGCGTGCTCGCGGCGTTCGCGGCATTCGCGTTCTGGCGCTTGCGCCAGCCGTGGCCGGTCACGCTCGCCGAAGCGTTCGGCCACGTCGCGGTCGACATCCTCGTGCTCGCGTACCTGCTGTACTGGTCCGGCGGCGTCGACAACCCGTTCGTGTCGCTGCTGGTGATGCCGATCGCGCTCGCCGCCGCCGCGCTGTCGCTGCGTTACGTCGCCGCGGTCGCGCTGCTCGCGTCGACCTGCTTCGTGCTGCTGATCGGCTGGCACGCGCCGCTGCCGTCGCTGCACGAAGTGCGCATCGCAGGCTCGGACCTGCACGTGATCGCCGTGTGCGTCAACTTCGTCGTCACCGCGGCCGTGCTCGCGTTCTTCATCGCGCGCCTGTCGCGCGCGCTGCGCGCGCGCGAGGCCGAAGTGCAGCGCGAACGCGAGCGCACCCTGCGCGACGAGGGCATCCTCGCGATCGCCACGCAGGCGGCAGGCACCGCGCACGAGCTCAATACGCCGCTGTCGACGATCCGCACCCTGCTCGCCGAACTGCAGCGCGAGCGCGCGGGCGATGCTGCCCTCGCGGCCGACCTCGCCCTACTCACCGGCCAAGCCGAGCGCTGCCGCGACATCCTGCGCCAGCTCGTCGAGGTCGGCAGCCGCCGCCTCGCCGGCACGCCCGAACGGCTCACGCTGGCCACCTTCGTCGACGGCTGCGAGCACCAGTTCCGCCTGCTGCGCCCGGAAATCGCGCACGACATCGCGTACGACGGCGACGCGGGCGAACGCTACATCGAGGCGCCGCCCGACCTCAGCCACGCGCTGATCAACCTGCTCAGCAATGCCGCCGACGCCTCGCGCGCGGCCGGCTCGGACGCGGTCGAGCTGCGCCTCGCGGCGACGCGCTCGCTG
>DASTSE010000266.1:0-3454 GCA_035760865.1 Dokdonella sp. | reverse complement strand
CGAATCCCGAATCCCGAATCCCGAATCCCGAATCCCGAATCCCGAATCCCGAATCCCGAATCCCGGCTTCCAGCCCCCATGACCGACACCCTGTTCGCAAAAATCATCCGCCGCGAGATTCCGGCCGACATCGTCTACGAGGACGACGACCTGCTCGCGTTTCGCGACATCAATCCGCAGGCGCCCGTGCACGTGCTGTTCATCCCGAAACGGCCGTTCGCGACGCTCAACGACGTCGGCGACGAGGATGCGAGCCTAGTCGGCAAGCTCGTCGTCGCTGCCGCGCGCTGGGCCAGGTCGCAGGGGTTCGCCGAAGATGGCTATCGCGTGGTCATGAACTGCAATCGCGACGGCGGGCAGACGGTGTTCCACATCCACCTGCATCTGCTCGCCGGACGCGCGATGCACTGGCCGCCCGGCTGAGCCGCTTCACATGAATTGCGGCGGATGCGCGCGCGGCGGATCCGGCCAGGTATGGCTGTCGCTGATCCGTACGACAGGCATGCGTGCCGTGCATCCCGCGGGCGTCTGCGCCACTGCGGTCGCTTTCCAGGTGACGAACGCGGTGTTCGCGGGCAGCGCCCGGCAATTTTCGCTGACGATGCGTTCGCGCACCGATACGATCGTGCCCGCGACAGCGACCTGGCGTCCGACCGCGTAATCCTCCGCGGAGAGCGCTTCGCGGCGGCAGGCGTAGAAGATCTGTCCCGGTTCGAGCCGGGTATCGGGCCGGCCGTCTCGGCGCGCGAGCGGGAACGCGAGCACCCCGACGCACTGCCCGTCGTCGCCCGATTCGCGCTCGAAAATGCGCCCGCCCCACAGGACCGTCGCCCCGGCGTGGTCGCCCGCGACCGCCGCGGCCGGCGACGAGAAGACGCTCGTGACTGCCGCGCCGTCGGCGGCCTGCGCCGATCCGGCGAGCACGGCTGCGACGATCGTGCATGAGAGTGGCTGCAGCAGGTTCACGGACGTCGCTCCTCCTCGGGGGTGGCCCGCGGATGCTACGTCACCGCGTTGTGCGGATAGTTGCGCGATGCGCCGCTACTTGCCCGATGGCTTCGGCGTCGGCTGCGGCTCCGGGCGACGGTCGCGGATGATCACGGGCGGGCCCCAATAGCCCCACCCCGGGCCGAAGTAGCCCCAGCCCGGCCCGTAGCCGTAAAGCCACGGGTCGTAGTAGTAAGGCGACCTCACGTAGAGCGGTCGCTTCGGCCACAGATAGACCGCGCTCGCGTTCACGTGTGGGTAGGCGTAATCGAACTGGCCGACCTTGCCGTGATCGGTACCGGTCACCTCGCCGACGACGGTGATTTCGCGGCCGCGGTCGAACTCTTCCGGATCGTAGAAGCCCGCATGGCAGGCCATGAAGCGCCCCTGGCTGCCGTCGCGGCGGGTCGGGCGCGCGCTGGCGTCGAGTTCGCGGGCGAGGATCTCGAAACAGGTCGAATCCTGCATCGGTTCCACCTTGATGATTTCCCCGCCCCAACGGACCGACTGCCCTTCGACGCGCGCATCGCGCGGAGTCGTCGCGGCGAACTGGCCCTGCAGCGGCGTGGGAACGGTCGCGCAGGACGCGAGTCCGGCCGTGAGCAAGACGATCATGGATGTTTGACGCATGACGAAACCTTCGGTGGGCGACGGTGCGGGATTCCGTCCGGGGTGCCGTACTTCGATATCGTACTCGACGAGCCTGAATGCAGGTTCGTCGCGTGGTCAATGACGCCCCAGGCGGAACCTGCGCAGGCTTCGAACGAGCCTGGCCATGCGCGCGCGCTCGGGCTCCGCCGAGCCGTAGCGCAGCGCGACGTACTCGTCGACGAGCGCCTGGACGTCGCGCGCTCGCCTGGGGGCCGCCGCGCACGCCCGTTCGCCCAGGTCGAGCGGGCCCTCGTTCGGCCGATCCTCGATCCCGCCGCGGGCGAGCGCTGCGCGGAAGCGTTGCCAGGCCCGGTCGAGCGGGTCGCCGTGCCGCGCACGTGTTTCCCGCATTGCCCACGCCGCCGCAAGTGCCATCGTGATCGCGAGCACGATCGAGAGTGCGAGCAGCAGGTCGCCGCGGCCCAGCTCCGAAGCGCCGAACTCGGTCAGCAGCGCGTGCTGGCGAAGCGAATCGAACGTGATCACGGAACGGGTCCAGAGGCTGTTGGCGATGTCGAACTGGTTGCGCAATTCGCGCAGCCAGCCCGAGCGCATCCAGCCCGCGTTGGGGTCCGACTGCGCGGCTCCAAGGTCGATCCGGTCCGGGCTCACCGCAGCGGTCGGGTCGACGCGCTTCCAGCCTTCGCCGTCGGACCACACTTCCGCCCAGGCATGCGCGTCGGACTGCCGCACGAGCAGGTATTCGCTGCTCCACCAGCCGCCCTGGTAGCCGGTCACGACCCGCGCCGGAATGCCCGCCGCGCGCATGAGGAACACGAACGCCGAAGCATAGTGTTCGCAGAAGCCGGCTTTCGTGCCGAAAAGGAAATCATCGACGGTATCGCGTGCGAGTGGCGGTGGCTCGAGCGTGTAGTCGAAGCTCGAGTGGAACAACTTGAGCGCGGCCTGGACGATTCGATCGTCCGATTGCAGCTGGTCGCGCCAGCGCTGCGCGAGCTGGCGCGCCTGCGCCCCGTACCCCGGCGGCAGTGCGAGCAGGCGTGCGCGCTCCGGACCGGAGAGCGTCGTGTCGAGCTTCGCATCGGGCGACGACTGCAGATCGTAGGTGACGATGGCCACCGGCCCGGGCCGGGTCACGAGGATCTGTTCGCGGCTCAGCCGCGCTCCTTCCGGAGCGACGATCGGCAGGTCCAATGCAGGCAGCCAGCGGTGGTCGCCGCTGCCTTCGAGGGTCATCGTGTAGCCGTAGATGGGGCTGCGCGCCGGCACTTGCGGTATCGCGTCGCTGGCCCGCGAGTCGGTGAAGCGGCGCGTCCAGGTGGTGCCGTCGAAATCGCTGAGCACGATGGTGCGGAAGTAGAGCGCCTGCGGGCGCGGTCGCGGTCCCTTGAACTCGGCACGGAACGCCGGCGACTCGTCAAGCATGAGGCGGACGAACTGACCCGGAGCCATGCTGTCGCTGAGGCCCGTGCTCGTGAGCGTGTCGTCGCCACGTGTACCCCAGAGGGGAGCGTTCAGGCGCGGCAGCAATACGAAGGCCGCAAGCGCGAGCGGCACGGCGACACCGAGCAGCATGCTGGCGCGCGCGAGGTCGGGCAGCATCCGGCGAGGTTGTGCGAGCGGCGCGGGTTGCAGCGCGAGGAGGCCTGCGATCACGAGTCCGAGCACGCCACAGACCGCTAGGCTGAACAGCAGCGACTGGGTGAACAACAGGGACGACATCAGCACGAACGAGGCGAAGCCGAGCGCGACGCGAGCGTCGCGCGCGCGTTCCGCTTCGAGCAGCTTGAGTCCGAGCATGCCGCACGCGAGTGCGGTGCCCGGCACGCGTCCGAAAATGTTGCCGTACTGCATG
>DASTSE010000265.1:0-3926 GCA_035760865.1 Dokdonella sp. | reverse complement strand
ACTGCGTCGTGCGCCGTGGGGCCCGTTACCGCAGAATCCCATGGTCGCGTCCTGCGACGCCATGATGGGAGGTTGGCGTGACCATCGAATCGCTGCTCGTCTTTCTTATCGTGGGTGCGGTCGCCGGCTGGCTCGCGGGGCAGATCGTGAAGGGCCACGGCTTCGGTTTGCTCGGCAACATCGTGGTCGGCATCGTCGGCGCATTCCTGGCCGGCTTCCTGCTGCCCCGCGTGGGGCTCGTGATCGGCGGCGGCCTCGTCGCGGCGATCATCAATGCGGCGATCGGAGCCATCATCCTGCTCGTGCTCATCGGCTTGTTCAAGCGCACGACGTGAATTCCGTGGGACGCGAGGATCGGGCCGGCGCAAGCCGGCCTTTTCTTGCATGGTCGACTTGACGCGGCGCGGCGCCGCGCCAAGCATCCCGCGCATGCGATCGAACAATGCCGACCGTTGCCGCCCTGTTTCCGCGCCGCCGCCGCTGACCGGCGACGAGATCCATGTCTGGGTTCAGGACACGGGCCAGCCGGGTCCGCGCGCGGTCCGCGACGCGGCCAGGGCGCTGCTCGGGCGGCTCCTGCTCGGCTACGCTGGGACGGCGGCCGTGCCCGCGATCGAGGCGGGCGAACATGGCAAGCCATTCGTGCCGTCGCTGCCGTGGCTCGACTTCAACCTCAGCCATGCAGGGTCGCTCGTCGCGATCGCGTTTGCGCGCGACCAGGCGATCGGGATCGACATCGAGCCGCTCGACCGGCGGGTTTCGACGGACGGCATCGCTGCGCGCTTCTTCGGCCCTCGCGAGGCGGCTGCGCTCGGCCGCACCGGGGCGCACCTCCGGCAGGTCGCGTTCCTGCGCCTGTGGACGCACAAGGAAGCGGTGCTGAAGGCGCTCGGCGACGGTCTCGGTTTCGGTCTCCATCGCATCGAGTTCGAACTCTCGCGCGAGGGCCATGTGGAGCGCCTGCTCGACGTCGCGGCCGAGGCGGGGCGACCCGCGGAGTGGCAGCTGCACGCGTTCGACCCTGCGGTGGGCGTGGTCGGCTGCCTCGCCTGGCGCGGCGAACCGCGTGCCGTGCAACGGTTACAACTCGTGTCGTGAGCGCGGGATCGCGACGGTTCGGCTCGGAAGTTCGTCCTTCAGCACAGATGGCCGACGGACAGACCCATAGCGTGGATGCGGTGCCCTCGGGCTCTGGCTTCGGCCAGGCGCTCGATCGGGTGACTCTGGAGCGCGCGCGGCGCGGCGACATGGCCGCGTTCGCGGCGATCTACGAGCGCTTCGGCGCCGCATGCTACACGCTCGCGCTGCGCGTGCTGGGGGAACCCGCTGCGGCAGAGGACATCGTGCAGGACGTGTTCCTCAAGATGTTCGCGACCTTGCGCAGCTTCCGCGGCGATGCGCCGTTCGGTGCGTGGCTCAAGCGACTGACCGCGAACGCGACGATCGACGTCCTGCGCGCGCGGCAGCGCTTCCACGGCGACGATGTCGAGTCGTTGTTCGACTCGATGCCCGCGCTTGCGGCCGATGCGGAGGACGGCGTCGACGCTTGGTCGTTGTTGATGCGCCTGCCGCCGCGTGCGCGTGCGGTGGTCGTGCTGCACGAGGTCGAAGGCTACACGCACAGGGAGCTGGCGGAGCTGTTCGGGCAGAGCGAAAGTTATTCGAAGTCGATCCTTGCGCGTGCGTTGAAGCGGCTCAACGACGACGCGGGCGGATCACAGGAGGTGCGCGATGCAACATGACGGGCTGGCGACGCCGCGTGGATTCGATCCGCGCCGCTTGCCGGAGTTCGTTCCGGATCCGGCGCTGTGGTCGCGCATCGCGGCCGCCCAGCAGCGACGCGTTTTGCAGCGTCGTTGGCGACGCGCCGCATTCGGCGGCGCGGTCGCGGCATCGTTCGCGGTTGCCATCCTGCTCGGCGGCCGGCCGTTGGTGGCGCCGGTCGCGCCGAGCGCGACGCTGGCGATGCAAGAGGAATCGCGGTCGCTCGAGGGCGAGTGGCGCAGGCTCGCGGGCGCCCAAGCGGCCGCTGTCGGCTCCACGCGCTTGCGCGCGATCGACGCGGAGCTGCAGGCCGCATACGATCGAGGGGCCACCTCGAACGAGCTCGCGCCGCTTTGGCGGCAACGCAATCGGGCGCTGCGCGGGCTCATCGCAGCGGTGCAGGACGGCGCCTACGGGCGCGTGTCGAGCATCACGCAATTGTGAATGACGATACAGAGGTAGGGACATGACCAGGCATATGCACAACAGGGTGCCCAAGGCGGCACATTGGCTGGCTTCGGCGCTCGCGCTCGCGGCGGCCGGCGCGCATGCGGATGGAGCCACTCCGCTCGCCGGCACCGTCGCTGCAGCGGCCTTGCGCGGGGAGGCGGCGGCGAGCATCGGTGTCGAGCAGCGACTGCGCGCGGAATTGCGCGCGGTGATGGTCGAGCTCGTCGAGAGCGGCGCGTTCGGAGCGGCACCACTGCACGAGATCCGGCTGGACATCGACGCGCCGGCTCAACGCGTGAGCAACCTGGGATTGCTCGTCGACAGCGCGCGCGACGATCGCGATGGCGTGCACGTGCTTGCGATCACACCGGGTGGCGCGGCCGAGAAGATGGGCTTGCGCAGCGGCGACGTGCTGCTCGCGATCAACGGGACGGCGCTTGCGGACACGGACGGTGCAGCGGCGACACTGCGCCGTTCGCTGGAGCAGGTGCCGGACGGCGCCCGGCTCGCATTCGACGTGCAGCGCGGCGGGCGGCGGCAGACGCTCGCGGGCACGCCGTCGAGCGTGTATCTGCCGGCGATGCACCTCACGGTCGGTGACGGTACGCAGGTTGCGGCGGCGGGCGATGGTGCCGCGGCCGCGTCTGCTGGCAGCTGCGGTCGAATCAGCGATTTCGATGTCGCGCCACGCGGCGACCGTCTGCATGCGGCGAAGATCATCAGCATCGACGGCGTATCGGCGGGTCCCACCGGTTCGCATGCGTATCGTGTCAGTGCGGGTCGCCACTCGGTCAAGGTGGCGGAGCAGATCGAGAGCCGCTACCTGTCGTTCAACGATCGGGCCCGCAATTCGGCGATCGGTGGCGACCGCTACAAGACGCTCGATGTCGACGTGCCTGCGGACACGACGGTACTGGTTGCGGCACGTCTCAATGAAGACAAGCGCAGCGAGTGGAAGGACGGCGCGTACTGGGATCCGGTCGCCTGGAAGCAGACCGCCGAGAGCTGCCGCTGACGGCGTCGCCCGCGTCGACAGATGCGGGCGCTTGCGCGATCATGATCGAATGACCGCGCTCAGTGTCAACGTCAACAAGATCGCCGTCCTGCGCAATTCGCGCGGACATGCCGAGCCCGATCCGGTGCTCGCGGCGCGTGTAGCGATCGAAGCAGGCGCGCACGGTATCACCGTTCATCCACGCCCCGACCAGCGTCATATCCGCGTCGACGACGTCGGGCGCGTCGGCGCCGAGGTCGCATCGTGGACGAGACGGGGGCGCATCGTCGAGTACAACCTCGAGGGCAACCCGCTCGCGCCGCCGCGTGGCGACTATCCGGGTTTCGTCGAGCTCGTGCGTCGGGCGCGACCGGCGCAGGCGACGCTGGTGCCCGACGGCGATGCGCAGATCACCTCGGATCACGGCTTCGATCTCGCCGCCGACGCGGCACGCCTCGCGCCGCTCGTCGGCGAGCTCAAGACGCTGGGTTGCCGCGTCAGCCTGTTCGTCGACGCAGGCACGGGTGCAGCCGATCTCGAACGTGCTGCCGCGGCAGGCGCCGACCGCATCGAGATCTATACCGAACCGTACGCCCGCGCGCACGCGAGCGGCGACTATTCGCGCGAACTGGATGCCTGCGTGCGGACGGCGGAGGCTGCACGCGGATGCGGCCTCGGCGTGAATGCCGGACACGATCTCAACCAGCGCAACCTCGGC